>JBJEMC010000122.1:0-44396 GCA_051879475.1 Muricoprocola sp.
GATAACGGAGCAATGGCGCCTTTAATAATGGATATTCCAAAGAAAAGCATACCAAATCCCATAATAATTGATCCGATATGTTTTACCACATTTTTTTTCAAAAATAGATACATGACTGCACCAAGAAATAAAATCATTGGTGCGTAAGCTCCCAGATTAAAAGCTGTGATCTGAGCCGTAATTGTGGTACCGATATTAGCTCCCATAATCACACCGATAGCCTGAGACAGTGACATCAGTCCTGAGTTTACAAAACTGATCACCATCATGTCTGTAGCAGAGGAACTCTGAATCAGAAGTGTTACCAAAATACCAACCACGACTGCAATCAGTCTGTTCGATGTCGCATATTCCAGAATGGTTTTCATTTTATCTCCGGCAGCATTTTTAAGTCCGGCAGACATAATGCTCATTCCGTATAAGAACAGCCCGACCCCACCCATCAACGTAAAGAATTCGTAAATTGTCATAATAAGTATTCTCCCTGTTTTTACATAATCAGATTCTATGATAACAACGCTATGTAAACCTGATATAGATTTTATGTAAAATCTATGTAAAGTTTATGTTTTTTTCATTTTTCGCCATGTCAGTTGAAAAACAAGAAAAAAAGCGATAAGATAAAAATAAAAAACAGCAGGTTAAAAAACATGATAAAAACAATTATTTTTGATATCGACCAGACTTTGTACAACTATAATGACTGCCACGCCATCGCTTTGCAGACGATTGATGATTACTGCGTTTCTCACCAGATACTGGATGCCGGTGAAATGACACGTCTCTGGAAAATTGTCTTCCATGAAGTTATGGACCGTCTTGGATTTGACAATGCAAATTCTCATGATACCATGCTCAGAATTCAGACCATACTTGAAAAAAAAGGAATCAATCCTCTTCCTGCAGCCTTAACACTGCATCACCTTTACTGGGATACTTTCCTGGAACACATGAAGTTATACGACTGGGTACTTCCATTTCTCCATAAAGTCCGGGAAATGGGGATATGTACCGGTATCGCAACAGATCTTACCGTAGAGCCCCAGTTTCGAAAGCTTATCAGACTTGGAATTGAAGATCAGTTTGATTTCATTGTAACCAGTGAAGAGGCCAACTGCGAAAAACCCCATAGAGGCATCTTTGAATTATGTTTACAGAAAGCAGGATGTGCAGCCGGAGAATGCTTGATGATTGGTGATAATTGGAATAAAGATATTGTTGGCGCAATAGACATGGGCATGCATTATGCATGGCATACGCCAGGAATGGATCTCGCAGAAGCAGATCCCGAGAAACGCCCGGTTGCTTTTTCCTCTTTACAGGAATTATGGAAAATATGGAATGAATCTGAAAATTAAGTTCCTGAGTCATGCTTTTTCGTGTCATCACCAAAAAGCATGACTCTTTTTTCTATCTGCTTCTTATTTTACGTTACTGTTCACGTTGTTCCAGTAACGTGAACAGTAGCTATTTTACCTCGACAAGTTCGATTTTAAAGTTTAATTCTTTTCCTGCCATTTCGTGGTTTGCATCAAGGGTGATGTAAGTATCATCTTTTGCAGTAACCTTTACCGGGAATGGCTGTCCCATATTATTAGAAAGGAATACCTGCTGTCCTACCATCAGCTCTTCTGATCCAGGAAGCTGTTCGATCTCAAAAGTCATGACTGCATTTGGATCTGGCATGCCGTATGCGTCTTCCGGCATCAGATGGATGTCAACGATCTCTCCTACCTCCATATTGGCAACTGCAGCGTCAAATCCTTTGATCATCATACCTGCACCACAGACAAATTCCAGCGGTTCGTCGCGGTCATAAGAAGAATCAAACTGTGATCCGTCATTAAAAGTTCCTTTATAATGGACTCTACAGGTCTTTCCGGCATTCTTTCCTTCTACAGTGCTGTGACCGCCGCATCCGCCGCAGGAGTGTCCATCTTCATGTCCGCCGCATCCGTGTTCTCCGCAGGAATGACCTTCTTCATGATCATGATGATGACAATTGGAACCGGTTGAAATGAGTTCGCCTCTTAAATAAGTCTCTACTGCTTCATCTGTATTTCCACTGGCACCGGCCACCAGCTCGATTCCTGCTTCAGCCAAAGCAGTCTGCGCTCCGCCGCCGATACCGCCACAGATCAGAACTTCAATTCCCTCTCCTGCGAGAAGTCCTGCCAGGGCACCATGTCCGGTTCCATTTGATCCGATGACTTCACTGGATACGACTTTCCCATCTTCTACTTCATATACTTTAAACTGTTCCGTCTTTCCAAAATGCTGAAAAATATCTCCGTTATCGTAAGTAACTGCGATTTTCATTTTTATATCCTCCGATTTATGTTTTATATCCTCCTAAGCATTCTATCACATCTCTGTAAATTTCTCCATAAGAAAATCATTTCTCTTATTTTTTACGATATTCTTTCGGCAGGATCTGATAATATTCTTTAAAGGCTGTCGTAAATTTACTCTGACTGTCATATCCCACCATATGGGCAATTTCCGCTATATTCAGATCTGTCGTCCGCAGCATCACAGCGGCCATTTCCATCCTGTGTTCTTTGATATGTGCCGCCAGAGAATTGCCGTATACGGATTTGAAAACAATTTTTAAGGTTGTCTGATTAATCGCGTACTTTTTCGCCAGCTCTTCTATCGTGATCCGGCAAGAGAGGTTATCTATGATCTCATCATGTATTTTTTTGATCAGTTCGATCTGATCCTGACGATATCCCACTTCTTTCTCCATTCTATATGCCTCTCATTTCCGGACAGGTAATTTCCATCACCTGCTCAATCATCTGGTGGAGCAGCTGACTTTCTTTTGTATCTGAGGCGCGATAATACACTTCTTTTCCCACTCTCCTGCTGACGATCAGTCCACTGCTCCTAAGAGGTTTCAAATGATGTGATACCGCCGGGCTGCTCATTTCCAGCATGGCAGAAATATTGATCACACACTCTTCGCAATGACACAGCAGCCAGAAAATACGGACCCGACTTGTATCACTGAGTTGTTTAAATACATCTGCTACCGTCTGAAAATGCGGAATCTGATCTAACTGTTCCTTAATATATGGCAGGTTGCCATGTGCTCCGTGCTGATGAGGTAATTCAAATTTATCCATACGTTTTCTCCTAAATAGAAATACTTTTCGCCCTTTTAGAAAGAATGTTTCCTAAAATATTGACCTGTTGCTCTTTTCATATTATAGTATTGATACAACGATTAAACAAGTGCTTAATCATGAAATGAAAAGGTTACAGTTCAGGTGCCACTGTTCTGTGAGGTGTTTTGCTTGGCAAAACCCGTGGTCTGCTATGAAAAAGCCATCACCGAAGGTGATTTTGCATGGCTTTTTCATCGTTACTGGAACGCACGTGAACAGTAACATGAAAAGAAATTTATCAGGAGGATAAGAAAATGAAAAAAACTTACAAAATCGAAGTGGACTGTGCAAACTGCGCAAATCTTATGGAAGAGACTACAAAGAAAGTACCGGGAGTTGCCAACGTTGTAGTTAATTTCATGACTCAGAAAATGAGTGTGGAATTTGCAGAAGGATACAAACCTGCAGATGTAATGCCAGAAGTAGTAAAAGCCTGCAAAAAAGTAGAACCAGACAGTGAGATCTTTATGTCATAGTCATAGACTATGACATATCGCTTTGCGAAAATGCGCAGCGATTCTGAGAAGAAAATTGTCAGTTAACACTGATCAGAATCACGCGCCAAGTCTCATATACATTCGACTTGATTGAAATTTTATTTTAATAATAGAAATGAATGAGGTGTCAGATGAACAAAAAGCAAAAGAAAATGTTACAACGGATTATCATTACTGCCTGCCTTTTAATTATTTTTCAGTTTCTGAATGACAGGCTGTTCGGTCAGTTAGATACTTTCTTATTTCCTAATGCAGGACGTATCTTTCGCCTGCTCTGTTATCTGGCTGCCTATTATATTATCGGACATGATATCCTGGCCAAAGCATTAAAGGGAATCAAAAACCGTCGTGTATTTGATGAAAACTTTCTGATGGCTGTGGCTACCGTGGGTGCTTTGGTTCTGGCTATCTATGAAAATGGAGATTATCTGGAAGCCATTGCCATCATGCTCTTCTACCAGATTGGAGAATGGTTTCAGAGTTATGCTGTTGGCAGGAGCCGCCGCAGTATCAGTGAACTCATGGATATCCGTCCCGACTATGCCAATATAGAAACGGATGGTAAGCTTGAGCAGGTGGATCCGGATGAAGTTGAGATTGGAAGTATCATCTTTGTCCAGCCCGGGGAAAAAATACCGATTGATGGATTTGTTGTAGAAGGAACCTCCAGCTTAAATACCAGTGCCCTCACGGGAGAAAGTATCCCAAGAGATGTACAGCCTGGGGATGAGGTCATCAGTGGATGCATCAGCATGACAGGTGTCTTGAAAATCCAGACTACAAAGGAATTCGGAGAATCTACAGTTTCCAAGATCCTGGATCTGGTGGAAAATGCCAGTTCCAACAAATCCAGATCCGAAAACTTTATTTCCAGATTTGCAAGGTACTATACCCCGGCTGTATGCTACAGTTCTTTGGCTCTGGCAGTTCTTCCGCCCCTTGTCAGGATGTGTTTTATGGGGCTTTCTGCCAACTGGAGTGATTGGATTTATCGTGCTTTGACCTTTTTGGTAATCAGCTGCCCTTGTGCCCTGGTGATCAGTATTCCTCTCAGCTTCTTTGCCGGAATCGGCGGTGCCAGCAGAGAAGGAATCCTTGTAAAAGGTTCCAATTATCTGGAGCTGCTTTCCAAAACCAGATGTGTGGTCTTTGATAAGACAGGAACTCTGACAAAGGGTGTATTTGAAGTGACCGGCATTTATCCTGCTGCAGTGGATAGAGATACCCTGTTGGAATACGCTGCTTTCGCTGAAAGTGCTTCTTCCCACCCCATTAGCAAGAGTTTGCAAAAGGCTTATGGAAAAGAAATTGACAGAACCCGTGTCACAGATATTCAGGAAATCAGCGGCAAAGGTGTAACCGCAAAAGTGGACGGTCATGCTGTCGCTGTGGGAAATGATAAGCTGATGCAGTTACTGAATATTTCCTATCAGCCAGGAAAAGAAGCCGGAACGATTCTGTATATTGCTCTGGACGATGCCTTTGCAGGCCGTATCGTCATCTCTGATACGGTAAAACCTACTTCTAAGGAGGCCATTGCAAGACTCAAGAAAGCCGGCATAACCAAGACCATGATGCTGACTGGGGATATCAAATCCGTTGCTGATCAAACAGCGAATGCTCTGGGTATTGATGAAGTATTCAGCGAACTACTGCCCTCCGGCAAAGTAGAAAAAGTCGAAGAACTTCTCAGAAACTCTTCCGCTAAATCAAAACTTGCCTTTGTAGGAGACGGCATCAATGATGCTCCAGTTTTAACAAGAGCAGATATCGGCATTGCCATGGGTGCTATGGGATCTGATGCCGCCATTGAAGCTGCAGATATCGTTCTTATGGACGACAACCCTTTAGGCATTGCCAAAGCAATTAAAATATCTCGAAAATGTATGGGAATTGTATATCAGAATATTGCCTTTGCCTTGTTTGTGAAATTTGCCTGTCTGGCTCTCGGAGCCCTGGGCATTGCAAATATGTACCTGGCAATCTTCGCAGATGTGGGGGTAATGGTTCTGGCGATCTTAAATGCGATTCGGTGTATGTTTGTGAAGAAACTTTAAAACTTTAAAAACTATAACTCCTGTATAGCAAAAAAGGAGCCCACTCATGAGTTCCTCCGGTCACGGATCCCAGGACGAACCACGGGGACGGAGTTAGGTGGCGTTTGAAAGCCACTTAACTCCGCCCCCGAATGGATCTGTTCCTTATTTTGTTCCGAAAATACGGTCTCCTGCATCTCCCAGTCCTGGACAGATGTAAGCGTCTTTATTCAGCTCACGATCTAAGTGTCCTACATAGATCTGTACGTCAGGATGTTCTCTGTGAAGCTTCTCCAACCCTTCCGGTGCTGCGATGATACACATAAACTTGATCTTCTGACCGCCATGCATTTTGATCTGATTGATGGCGTCTACGGCAGAACCGCCTGTAGCAAGCATGGGATCAGTTACGATGATGGTACGTTCTTCAATTGGTCTTGGCAGTTTGCAGTAGTACTCTACCGGTTCGTGAGTCTCCTCATCACGATACATACCAATATGGCCAACCTTTGCTGTTGGAACCAGTGCCAGAATACCGGATACCATTCCAAGGCCGGCACGAAGAATTGGGACAATGGCGAGTTTACGTCCGGCAATCATAGGTGTCATACAGGTTTCAATCGGAGTATCCACTTCTACCTCTTCTAACGGAAGATCCCCCAGCGCCTCATACCCTTCTAACATTGCGATTTCTTCTACCATCTTGCGGAACTCATTCGTACCGGTAGATTTATCTCTTAATATAGAGATTTTGTGCTGAATCAACGGATGAGTAAAAATTGTTATGTTGTCTTCATGAAAAAAATCCATAACACTTCTCCTTTCACATTTATTATTTGATTACTGTTCCTTTTGTTCCAGTAACATTATTTGTCACTGTTCTTTACAAATACTCCGCGGCTCTGATCTCCTTTTGGATTTTCTCCAAACTGATAATCATTGCCAGGAAGAATGATATTCAGGATAATACCTGCAATTGCTGCGATAGCCAGAGCTGTCAGTGTAATAGATGTTCCGCCAATTACAAATGTAAGACCATTGGAGAAACCAAGTCCGCATACAAAGATCACACCTGCAATGATGAGGTTACGGGATTTTGTAAGGTCAACACGGTTTTCTACAATGTTACGAACACCTATTGCTGAAATCATACCATAAAGCATGAAAGAAATTCCACCAATGATGGCAGCTGGCATGGTAGAAATAATTGCTGAAAATTTAGGAATAAATGACAAAATAATTGCAAATACAGCCGCAATACGGATTACCAGTGGATCATACACTTTAGAAAGTTCCAGAACACCGGTATTTTCTCCGTATGTTGTATTCGCAGGACCACCGATCAGACCGGCAAAAGCAGTTGCAAGGCCATCACCCATCAGGGTTCTGTGAAGTCCCGGATCTGCCAGATAGTTTTCATCAACCGTAGCAGAAATAGCAGACATATCTCCGATATGTTCCATCATGGTGGCAATTGCGATTGGTGCCATAACAAGAATGGATGTGATATCAAACTTACATAACTGGAAATTTGGAATTCCTACCCAGCTTGCGGATGCAATAGATCCAAAGTTTAAAATGGCAGAACCATCCGGATTTGTCATTCCCATTGCATTGAAAATCAGCGCAACTGCATAAGAAATCACAACTCCCATGAGAATTGGAATGATTTTGAACATTCCCTTGCCCCAGATATTAAAGACAATGATCACTGCCAGGGCAATGATTGCCAGAACCCAGTTAGTAGATGCATTGGAAATAGCAGAACTTGCCAGAGAAAGACCGATACAGATGATGATTGGCCCAGTCACAACAGGCGGAAGGAATCGCATGACACGATGCACTCCCACTATTTTAATAATTAATGCAAGAACCAGATATAAAAGACCTGCAATTACAATACCACCGCAGGCATATGCTGCTTTGTCATTTACTGACATGGTTTCATATATGCCGGAGTTCAGATTAGCCACTGTATAAAATCCACCCAGAAAAGCAAAAGATGAACCCAAAAAAGCAGGAACCTTAAACTTAGAACACAAGTGGAAAATCAAAGTACCTACACCAGCACAGAACAAAGTAACAGAAACTGACAATCCTCTTGTCAATGGCTCCCCACAGGCTTCCTGAAAATATCCGGAAACCAGAATTGGCACTAAAATAGTTGCCCCAAACATGGCAAACATATGCTGGATTCCAAGAATCAGCATTTTGGCAGTGCCAAGCTGTTTTGCATCACGGATTACCGCTGCATTTTTCTCTTTCATAAAAATCCTCCTTTGTGATTTATATTAAATCTTTCCTATTATATTGAATATTCCGCTGTTTTTCAAGTTCTTTTGACACGATATTAAAAATATGTTATCCTGTCTCACAAGAAAAACTGACGATACTGTTCACATACGTTCCAGTAACTATGAAAGTGCCATGCAAAACACCTCGCGGAACAGTGTCACCTGAACTGTGACAAGATAACTAGAAAGGAGATCCTATGACTTTACGTGATTATATTTTTCATTATCTGAAACTTCCTGACTGCATATTATTTTTTGCAGTCTCTTTCTGTATGGTTCTTGGCATCCATTACATCCTCCTGGGTTTTGCGAAAAAAGCCGCAAAAAAAGCAAGAAGGATAGATCGCAGTGAAACACTGCTCTATCACTATCATTCCTCTCTGGAAAAATATTATGAGCTGATGTTTTCCGCATCCTCTATCCTCTTTTTTACCGGTATCTATTTTCTTTTAGATTATGATTACTTCAGTCTTCCGGGACGTGCCTGGACTCTCTGGACGGAATATGGTGATTTTATCCTTCTGGGATTTATTGTCATAAGTATTATCTTTAACAGCATCATTGACCATATTTTTATTCCGCTGCGCGTGATCAAGAAAAATGAGCGAAGTACTTTGCGTATGGCAGGTATGGTGTATATGCTCATTATCTTCGCTTATATCAAATTCATTGATCTAAATGACAACTATGATCATATTCTCTTCTATTTTCTTACCATGATCATAGGACGGTTTGTTTATTTTGATGCTTCTTTTGAAGACTTTGCCGCAGCCATGAAAGATTTGCGAAGTACTTTCTCTACACTTTTACTGGTGCTCTTATCTACAGCAATCCTTGCTGCCTACGGATTTGGAAGCGGATATCTGCTGCGTTCCAACGGAGTGGTTGTAAGTGTATTTATTGCACACTTTTATGTGATTATTGAAATCTTCTTTCTCACAAGACTTGGCATCACAAAACGTATGGGACTTCGTGCTGTCAAGCACCTTTCAGAAGATCATAAATACTCTGATGTCTGATTCTCGTGGCATCAAAATGCATCGTCGTAAATGCAAACTGCATCACTGGTCCGGCACAAAATGCCGAGATCAGTGTTCCAATTCCCACAGGACCTCCCAGGAAATATCCGATGAAAGTCACAATACTAAGCATGATGATACTGACTCCCCCAATGGGGATTTTCTGTATCCGTTTCTTGAGCCCCACCAGCAAAGTATCTCTTGGTCCACATCCCAGAGCGGCTTTCATATAAAAATACTGTGTATATCCCATGATAAACAGTCCCACAAACATCATGATGATACTGCCTGCCAGTGTCTTTGGCGTGGGAATTACTGCCAGAGACTGGAACAGATCCACAGACTTCCCTACAACGATTGCATCAATAAACATGGCAATTCCAATGGGTTCTTTCATGGCAATATCAATGATCAGAATGATCAAAGAAACAGCAATAGAGGCCGTTCCATACAGGATTCCCAAAGTTTTCGATAATCCCAGATTAAAAACATCCCACGGTCCGGCTCCTATTCCTGCATGTATTGTCAGATAAACCCCAAACCCATTTACAAACAAACTAAAAGCTGCCAGAACAATTCTAAATAGAAGTGATCCGGCAGAAGATTTTTGTTTCTCTTGCTTTTTCATATGTACGTTTTCGTTCCTTCCTGTGCCTTACTTTCTGTGAGATTCAAAAAAATCTGTCAGAATTTTTATTGAAGATACCCATGCTGCAATCTGTTCATCAGTAAGACCATGGATCAGGGCATCTGTCATTTCATCATGAAACTTCTCATGATGCTTATAGGCAGCAATGCCCTTTTCTGTCAGTTTTACCTTTACAACGCGGCGGTCAGATTCACATCTCTGCCTTTCTACATAATGTTTTTTCACCAGAGCGTTCATAGAGGTGGTTAAAGCCCCCACTGTAATATTCAGCCTTTTTGCCACATCAGACATACGGCTTCCTTCTGGAGAAAGACCAATTGCCTCAATTACATGCATATCATTATTGCTGATATCTTTGAACTCATCTGTAATGATTGCTCTTTCTTCCAGATCCAGGATCTCATGAAAGGTATATACCAGCATTTGATTAATGACCTTTTTTGTCTCTTCTCTATCCATTCTCTCCTCCGGTGTAATAGATGATTTGTTACAATTCAGGTATCACTGTTCCAGTAACGTTGATACTCTATTATACATGATTTTTTTGCAAGATGCTATCAAATTTTTCGAAAACGTTGATATCTTTTTGTTACAAGTTCCTCCGTATCCATGCTGGAATACTTATCCAGGAATTCTTTCATATATTCTGCAATCTTTTCACATACCGGCTCCAGATTTTCTGTCTGAAATTCTTCCGGTTCTTCTATGATGCGTTCTACGATTCCCATCTGCAGAAGATCAAAGGATGTTAACCGCATGACCTTTGCCGCTTTTTCTGCCAGTTTGGCATCTTTCCATAAAATGCTGGCAAATCCTTCTGGAGATAAGATGGAATAAGTTGCATTTTCCATGATCCAGACTTCATCTGCCACGGCCAGAGCCAGAGCTCCTCCGCTTCCGCCCTCTCCTATTAGAATAGACAGGATCGGTGTTTTTAATGCAGATAATTCAAAGAGATTTCGTGCGATGGCTTCTCCCTGTCCTCGTTCCTCTGCTTCTATGCCGCAGAAAGCTCCTGAGGTGTCCACGAGGCACAGGATGGGACGATGAAATTTTTCTGCCTGTTTCATCAGACGCAGGGCTTTCCGATATCCTTCCGGTTTTGCCATGGCAAAATTCCTTTTCAGGTTTTCTTTCGTGTCTTTTCCCTTCATCTGGGCAATGACGGTAACAGGCTGTCCGTCAAACCAGGCAATCCCCCCGGCTACAGCCGGATCATCTCCAAATTGACGGTCTCCGTGAAATTCCATAAAGCCATCAAAGAGACCTTCGATATAATCAGATGCCACAGGACGGTTTTTATCTCTGGATAATAAGACTCTCTCCCAGGGTGTTTTCGCTTTTTTCAGTTCTTTCAATTTATCAGAATCCATTTCAAAGGGATGTATTTCTGCCTTAGAATCAGAAAGAGCAGATTTTGAGCAGTGCATCTTTAGAATCTGATCCAGGGTTTCCCGCATCTCTTCTCTTTCTACGATCATGTCTGCGAATCCATGTTCCAGAAGAAATTCTGATCTTTGGAAGCCTTTTGGAAGCTTCTGCCGGATGGTCTGCTCAATGACTCTTGGTCCTGCAAATCCCACCAGTGCCTCCGGTTCGGCCAGGATAATATCTCCTAACATGGCAAAGCTGGCCGTTACACCCCCCATAGTGGGATCTGTAAGAACAGAAATGTATAATAAACCAGCTGCATCATGAGCCTTAAGTGCAGCGGAGGTTTTTGCCATCTGCATCAGTGAAATCATACCTTCCTGCATTCTTGCTCCACCGGAGCAACAGAATATAATAATCGGCAACTTTAATTCAGTGGCCCGTTCTACCCCTCTGGTAATCTTCTCTCCTGTCACTTCTCCCATACTGGCTGTTAAAAATCTGCTGTCCATCGCCATAAGAACGACTTCGGTTCCTGCAATTTTAGCCAGACCGGTTATGACGGCTTCATCTATATCCAGTGTTTCTTTTAAGGTTTTGATTCTTTCCGGATATTTTTTTAACCGCAACGGATTTCTGTTTTCCAACCCTGTATCCCATTCTTCAAAAGAATCCGCATCTGCAATCATTTCAATACGTTCTCTGGCGGACATGCGGAAATACCCGCCGCACTTTGGACAGACGGAATGATTTGTCAGAATTTCCTCTGTCAGCACTGCCTTATTACACTTTGGACATTTCCGAAAAAGATCATCTGGGATCTCAGGCTTTTCACTTATCTTCTGCACATCCGTCTGCACGGGATTTTTTTTGAAAATGCCGGTTAAATTCATGATTCCATTACTCCTTCCAGCCAATTAATCGTAAAATTACCATTTTGATAATCTTCATGTTCCATTAATTGATACAGAAAATCCACATTGGTGGTAACGCCTTGAATTACCACTTCCCCCAGGGCACTTCGCATTTTGCAGATGGCCTCTTTCCGGTCTTTTCCATGGACAATCAGTTTTGCAATCATGGAATCATAATATGGGGAAATGGAAAAACCAGCATAGATTGCCGTATCTACGCGAATTCCCTGTCCTCCCGGCAGATACAGTTCTGAGATTTTGCCCGGACATGGACGAAATCCATGGGAAGGATCTTCTGCATTGATACGACATTCAATGGCATACCCGTTGATTTTTACATCCTTCTGGGAAATGGAAAGCTTCTCTCCATTGGCAATGCGAATCTGTTCTTTGATCAGATCCACTCCCGTTATCCATTCTGTTACGGGATGTTCTACCTGAATACGGGTATTCATTTCCATAAAATAAAACTGACCTTCTTTTGTCAAAAGGAATTCAATGGTACCTGCATTGACATACCCTGCTGCTTTTGCAGCTTTTACGGCAATTTTTCCCATCTTGTCACGAAGAGCTTCATCTAATACACTGGAGGGTGCCTCTTCAATGACTTTCTGATGATTTCTCTGGATAGAACAGTCACGTTCCCCAAGATGAATCACATTTCCAAAAGAGTCTGCAAGAATCTGAAATTCAATATGTCTTGGATTTTCTACAAAATGTTCCAGATACATATGGTTATCTCCAAATGCCTGCTGGGATTCCTTCTGTGCCGTCAGGAATTCTTTCACAAATTCAGACTCCTCGTATGCAACGCGCATTCCTTTTCCGCCGCCTCCAAGAACCGCTTTGATGATCACCGGGAATCCCAGATCTTTGGCTATCTCAAGGGCTGTTTCCGGCTCTGTTAAAGCTTCATCACAGCCCGGGATTACAGGAACTCCTGCGTTTTTCATGGTGGTTCTGGCAATAGATTTATTACCCAGTTTCTCAATCACTTCGGAAGAAGGACCGATAAAGGTAATATTGCAGGCCTCACACAACTTTGCAAACATACTGTTTTCTGATAAAAATCCAAATCCCGGATGAATCGCATCTGCCCCGGAAACCATAGTTGCGCTGAGAATCTGCTCCATATTCAGATAACTGTTTTTGGCAGGAGCAGGTCCAATGCAGATTGCCTCATCCGCTAACTGTGTATGGAGAGCATCCTTATCTGCTTCTGAATATACTGCTACGGTCTGAATCCCCATTTCACGACAGGCACGAATAATACGAACCGCGATTTCTCCCCGGTTTGCAATCAATACTTTCTGAATCATGAATTACTTTCCTCTGAAATTACAAATGTCAATTCTGCTCTTACCACTTCTTTTCCGTCAACAGAAGCAACTGCTTCGCCTACTCCGACGCTGCCTTTGCTCTTTATAATATTTACTTCCAGACGAACCTTATCACCTGGAACGATCTTACCGCGGAATTTACATTTATTGATGGCTCCAAAATAGGCAATTTTTCCTTTGTTTTCTTCCAGAGAAAGAATTGCCACTGCTCCTGTCTGAGCCAGGGCTTCCACTGTGAGAACTCCCGGCATTACAGGTTCCTGAGGAAAATGTCCTCTGAAAAAGTCTTCTCTGAAGGTTACACATTTATATCCAACTGCATGTTTTCCCGGCTCCAGTTCTTCAATCGTATCGATCAGAAGAAACGGGTGACGGTGAGGCAGAATCTGTTCTATTTCTTTTATTCCAAGTTTCATTGCTTTCCAGTCCTTTCTTATCTTGAAAACAGTCTTTTTCATCAAATCGAACGTATGTGAGACTTGGCGCGTGATTCTGATCAGCTTTGGCTGACATGATTCTACTCAGAATCACTGCGCATCCACGCGAATCGCAAACATTGCTTGCCCATACTCTACAGCTTCTCCATTTTTCACCAGAATCTGTGTGAGTACGCCATCGTATTCACTTTCAATTTCATTCATCAGCTTCATGGCTTCAACAATTCCCAGGGTCTGTCCTTTTTTTACCCTGTCTCCTACGCTTACATAAGGTGCGGCACCCTCTGCCGGTGCTGCGTAAAAGGTTCCCACCAGCGGGGATGTGATGACTTTGCCTTCTGCCATTTCAGAAGCTGCATCTTCCTGCATCTGTACTTCCGTCTGCTGTACGTTTTCAGGCATCGAGCGAACCGTCTGTGTTACCGCAGGTTCCCCGTTTTCCTGAAATTTCATGGAAATATGGATATTTCCTTCTGTATATTCAAAGCTTGAAACACCAAGGTTTGATATTTCTTTTACCAGGCTAATGATTTCTCTAGACTCCATAGTTCTGTCCTCGTTATTCTGTATATTTCTTGATCAGTAAGGAAGCATTATGGCCGCCAAATCCCAGAGAATTGGAAATTACCACATTGACATCCTGAGATACTCCCTCTCCCAGAACATAATCCAGGTCACATCCTTCATCCGGAGTGGTTGTTCCTACTGTCTGGTGAATATATCCCTCTTCTATAGATTTCACACAGGTAACAAATTCAACAGCTCCTGCTGCTCCGAGAAGATGTCCGATCATGGACTTGGTAGAATTTACCTTTACTTTTGATGCAGCCTCTCCCAGTGCCAGATGGATCGCTCTTGTTTCAAAAAGGTCATTGTGGTGTGTACCGGTTCCATGGGCATTGATATAATCTACTTCTTCCGGTTTTACGCCAGCTTCCTGCATGGCCAGCTCCATAGCCTTAGCTGCACCGCTGCCATCTTCTGCCGGTGAAGTAATGTGAAAGGCATCACAGGTTGCGCCGTATCCAGCTATCTCCGCGTAGATCTTTGCACCACGTTTCTTTGCATGCTCCAGTTCTTCTAGAATGACTGCTCCTGCGCCTTCACCCATTACAAAACCGCTTCTTTTAGCATCAAAGGGAAGGGAGGCCTGAAGAGGATCTTCCATGGTACTAAGGGCAGTCAGACTGGTAAATCCAGCAATTGCAAAAGGTGTAATACTGCTTTCTGTACCACCGGCAATACATATATCTGCATCATTGTACTGAATCGCACGAAAAGCATCTCCAATGGAATGGGAACCAGATGCACAGGCTGTGGTGATGCTGGTACATTTTCCCTTACATCCTAAGGCGATTGCCACATTTCCTGCCGCCATATTGGAGATCATCATGGGAATCGTCAAAGGATTTACCCATTTGGGTCCCTTATTTAAAAGCTTTTCATAATTCTGTTCCATGATCTCAATTCCGCCGATTCCGGAACCCAGGATCACACCTACACGATATGGATCCTCCTGAGTCATATCTAGCCCGGCATCAGCAGCTGCTTCCTTGGAAGCTGCCACAGCAAACTGTGAAAAGGTATCCATACGCTTTGCTGTCTTGAAATCCATGTAATCTTTTGGCTGAAAATCTTTTACCTGCGCTGCAACCTTCACTTTATAATCTGTTGTATCAAATTTTGTAATGGTATCAATTCCAACTTTGCCTTTTTTGATTCCATCCCAGAACTCTTCTACGGAATTACCGATTGGAGTTACTGCTCCAAGGCCAGTAATTACTACTCTACGTTTTTCCATATTTTTACCTCAATCCTCTTCATATTCGATACCCTACGGATTGTTCCGTGCTACCGCACTCTCACAATCCTGCCCAGAATTCGGATATCGTGAGACTTACGTCCCACTTTTATCCTCATTCTGGGGCGGGGCAAGAAGTCATGAAACCACTTATGTGCAAGCACACCGTAGTTTATAACTTTTTGGCCCTGGTATCACTACATCACCATTCCGCCATCTACCACAAGTACCTGACCTGTAATATAGGAAGCCATATCAGAAGCCAGAAATACTGCTGCGTTTGCAATATCTTCCGGCTCTGCAAACCGTCCCATAGGGATTGCTTCCAGAGTTTTTTCCTTTACCTTATCCGGCAAAACCTCTGTCATAGCTGTTTTTACATATCCAGGGGCAATGGCATTAACAGTAATGTTTCTGCCAGCCAGTTCCTTGGCAACAGATTTCGTAAGACCAATGATGCCGGCCTTGGAAGCTGCATAATTTGCCTGTCCAGCATTTCCCGCAACTCCGGATACGGAGGAGATATTGATGATTCTTCCGTATTTCTGTTTCAGCATCTGTCTGCCGGCCATACGGATTCCTAAAAAGCAACCTTTTAAGTTGGTATCAATGACAGCATCAAAGGCTTCTTCTGACATATTTAAAACCAGTCCGTCTCTGGTAATTCCGGCATTGTTCACCAGAATATCCAGGCGCCCGAATTTCTGAAGCACATCCTTAAAGATCTGCTGGCACTGTTCAAAATTTGAAATATCTCCCTGAAACAGTTCTGCCGTTCCTCCCTCAGTGCGGATTTCCTGCAAAACTTCCATGGCTTTTTCCTGGTTTCCTTTATAATGAATCGCTACAGAAGCTCCCTGTCTGGCAAAAGCAATGGCAATTGCTCTTCCAATTCCTCCGGAAGCACCTGTTACAAGCGCTACTTTTCCTTTTAACATATTTAACTCCATTTTAGTTTACTTACTGTCTCTTTCATTTCTTCTACAGAACCAATTGCATAGATCTGTGCTTTTTTATCAATTCTGCTCATGAATCTGGAAAGAGTCTTTCCAGGTCCGATTTCTACAAAGACATCTACGCCCCAGTCTATCATGTTGCGGATGCTCTGTTCCCACATGACAGATGCACATACCTGTGTTTTTAAAAGATCCGGTGTGTTGGATATGTCTGTAATGATTTCTGCCGTAGCATTCGCCACATACGGAATTACAAGATCTTTCCAGGTTACTTTATGAAGCTGTTCCTCCAGTTTCATTGCCGCCGGATTCATATAAGGGGAATGAAAAGGTCCGCTTACATTTAATGGCATGGTTCTTCTGGCACCGGCTTTTTTTAATTCCTCACAGGCCTTATCCATGGCATCCCTGCATCCGGTAATGACAATCTGACCCGGGCAGTTATAATTTGCCACGTAAATGCCCTCTATCTGATCTGTTACTTCTTTTACTTGTTCTCCTGTCAGCCCAAGAATGGCAGTCATCACTCCGCTCCCATCCAAAGTGGCTTCATGCATAAGCTTGCCGCGTACATATACGGTCTGCAGGGCATCCTCAAAACTCATACCGCCTGCACATACAATGGCCGGATATTCTCCCAGGCTTAGGCCTGCTGTAATGTCTGGATTAATTCCCAGATTCATGACTTCTTTTGCCATGGCAATGCAGGCTGTCGTCATGGCAATCTGTGTGTAGTCTGTTCGGTTTAAAAGTTCATTTTCTTCGAAACAAATTTTTTTCAAGTCGATCCCTAAAATCTCAGATCCCTGATCAAAGATTTCTCTGGCAATCTGACTTTCTTCATAAAAATCTTTTCCCATGCCAGGAAGCTGTGCTCCCTGACCCGGAAAAATAAAAGCTATTTTACTCATCTATGTAATAACCTTTCTGCCTGAAGAACTGTATCCTGTATGATCTTCTGGCAGCTCTTTTTCTCATTTACCATACCGGCAATCTGACCTGCCATAACACTTCCATTGTCTACATCGCCTTCTACTACAGCTTTTCTAAGACCGCCAAGTGTCAGCTTTTCCAGTTCTTCAAAGCTTGCGCCCTCTGCTTCCAGACGAAGATATTCCTTTGTCTGTTTATTTCTCAGGACTCTGACAGGATGTCCTGTAGACCTTCCTGTCACCTTGGTATCAATATCTTTTGCTTTTAATACCTTCTGTTTATATGCCTCACTGACAGCAGATTCTTCGGAAGAAACAAATATGGTTCCCATCTGAATGCCTTCTGCTCCCAGCACAAGGGCTGCAGCCATGCCTCTTCCATCGGCAATTCCACCGGCTGCAATAACAGGAATGGAAACGGCATCAACCACCTGCGGTACCAATACCATCGTGGTTAATTCTCCAATATGTCCACCGGATTCTGTTCCCTCTGCGATTACTGCATCTGCGCCGCCACGCTCCATCATTTTTGCCAGAGCCACACTTGCTACCACAGGAATCACTTTTACATTTGCCTGTTTCCAGAGCTCCATGTATTTTCCTGGATTTCCTGCACCGGTAGTTACGACCTCTACCTTTTCTCTGGCAATCAGTTCTGCGATTTTGTCAGCTTCCGGGTTCATCAACATGAGATTCACGCCAAAGGGCTTATCTGTATGGAGACGCATCTGTCTGATCTGTTCTTCTACCCAGCTTGCCGGTGCTCCACCTGCTCCAATGATACCAAGTCCTCCGGCCTCTGATACGGCAGATGCCAGTTCCCAGGTACCTACCCAGGCCATTCCTCCCTGAAAAACGGGATATTCAATTCCTAACAATTCTGTAATTCTGGTTTTCATATTATTCTGCCTTATGATTTTCGATATATTCGATCAGTGATCCTACTGTTGTGATCTGTTCCAGATCTTCATTTGGGATTTCAACACCGAAGTTTTCTTCAAATGCCATTACCAGTTCAAAAAGATCCAGGGAATCAATATGCAGATCTTCTTTGAAATTTGCTTCTAAAGTTACCTCTTCTGGTTCTACTCCTACTTCGTTTACGATTAATTCTCTGATTTTTTCTAACATGATTTTATTCTCCTTTTATTTTCTGTTTTTATCAAATGTAATGATCTTAGTTACTGCCATTGGATGATCGTTCCACCCCAGGTCAGTCCTGCCCCAAAAGCTGCCAGAACAATCTTCATTCCTTTTTTTAATTTTCCCTCCCGATTCAGCTGATCCAGTAAAACCGGGATACTTGCGGAAGAGATGTTACCGTGATCCATGAGATTATGGGGGAATTTCTCTTCTGGCTGTTTCAGATGTTTTGCAATGGAATCAATGATCCTGCTGTTTGCCTGATGCAGAACGTAATAATCAATCTCATCTTCTGTCAGGTGATTCTCTTTGAGAAGTTCCTGGATCATCTCCGGAACTTTTTTCACAGCAAACTGATAAATCGCTCTTCCATCCATCTGAATGGTGCTGTTTCCCGGAACGATACCAGAGGAACAAGTTAAGGCATTCCCCAAAGTGCCATCGGCACGAAGGATAAAACCAAAGTTTTCTCTTGCGGTATCTGCTCCATCTGTTGTTACAAGTACGGCACCCGCACCATCTCCAAATAAGATGCATGTGCTTCTGTCATTCCAGTCCACCAGATGACTGAGTGCTTCTGTTCCTATGATCAGAACATATTTTGCCAGACCGGCACGCAGCTGTCCGACTGCCATCTGATAAGCACTGATAAAGCCTGTGCATGCAGCATTCAGATCAAAACATCCTGCAGAAACTGCACCGATCTGTGCCTGTACTTCACATGCAGTACAGGGAAAGATCTGCTCTGAAGAGCCTGTTGCTGTAATGATCAGGTCAATCTCCTCCGGTAAGACGTTAGAATTTTCCAATGCTTTTCTGGCGGCTTCCACGGCCAGAGAAACGGCTGTCTCATTCTCCACTATGCATCGTTTTTCAATCCCGGTACGGCTACGGATCCATTCATCTGAAGTGTCTACCCGAGTGGCAAGTTCATCGTTTGTAACGCACCGCTTGGGAAAAGCTGCTCCTGTACCAATTATGGACTCCACTTTGCCCTCCTTTGTTTTTGACTTAAAATAGTTTTAAATTAAATATATTTAGCTTCAAAAGCATTATAGCAGAGAAAATCAAAATGTCAATCAAAATATTTTTAATTTATAAATATTTTATATTCAAACTATACTTTTCCTTATTGCTCGCAAACAAAAAGACTGCCCTATTACGGCAGTCTTGTAATATTGATATATGAAAACTTTTTTAATCTTCTTTCAGTGGAAACGTAGGCATCAGCTGTAATTTATGCAGATTCAGTGCATGCATTCTGTCGATTTTCTTTTTGATTTCTTCGTCCTCACACTCTCCTGTCAGAACATAATGATCTAATACGGCATAGGTAAAACCAATCTTATCTTCATCTGATAATCCACAAAGTCCATCGGATGGAACTTTTCTGGTCAGTTTTTCCGGAAGGCCAAGTACCTCTCCGAGCTGTATTACCTCATGTACCAGTAAGTTTGCAAGAGGACTGAAATCTCCGGCAGCATCTCCATATTTGGTAGAATAGCCAATGTAGTCTTCTGAACGGTTACAGGTATTTGCCACACGTCCGCCGTTTGGAAGAGCCTGAGCAACTGCATAAAGAGTACTCATTCTCAGACGTGGAGGCATATTGATCATGGAATCTCTGGAAAGTACAGGTACACCCTCCAGGTCAGCCTCTGCCAGTGCCTCATTGATTGCTCCGGACAGTCCCTCTGCTCCGGCTTTGATATTCACCGTAAGGCTTTTAATTCCTAAAAGAGAAATGATTTCCTTTGAATCACTGATATCACTCTGTACTCCATTTGGCATCATGACACCAACAACGCGATCCTTTCCTAAAGCTTCTGCAAGAAGAGCTGCGGTCACGCTGGAATCTTTCCCTCCGGAAACTCCCACAACTGCATCACATTTTGGACCATTCTTTTCAAAATAATCACGGATCCACTGTACAATTTCATTCTTCACCTGTTCTGGATTCTTAAGCATTTCTTCTCTCCTTTTTTTAATATGTGCCTTGGCACATTCTCGCGCCGAGCGCGGTTGCTTCAGCAACATTATTCCCTTTGTGCGAGTGCGCACTTTGGCTTTTTCATAATTTTTAATTTATGAAAAAGCCCGGATGTGGAACTCACATCCGGGGCTTAAATATATGTGCGTCATGAGTTCATCAGACACACCTTTGTGTTATTATGTTTTGATTATGATAACTGAGGACCAGCAGCAATAAGTGCTTTACCAGCTGCATTTCCTTCGTATTTAGCGAAGTTCTTGATAAATCTTGCAGCAAGGTCTTTTGCTTTTTCTTCCCACTGTGCTGGATCTGCATATGTGTCACGAGGATCAAGGATTCCTGTGTCAACTCCTGGAAGTTCTGTTGGTACTTCAAAGTTGAACATTGGGATTTTCTTTGTAGGAGCTTTCAGAATATCGCCATTAAGGATTGCATCGATGATACCACGAGTATCTTTAATAGTGATACGTTTGCCTGTTCCATTCCATCCTGTGTTAACCAGGTATGCTTTTGCTCCAGAAGCTTCCATTCTCTTAACAAGTTCTTCTGCATATTTTGTTGGATGCAGTTCCAGGAATGCCTGGCCGAAGCAAGCAGAGAATGTTGGTGTAGGTTCTGTAATACCACGTTCTGTACCAGCAAGTTTAGCTGTGAAACCAGACAGGAAGTAGTACTGTGTCTGATCTGGTGTAAGGATAGATACTGGAGGCAGTACTCCGAATGCATCTGCAGAAAGGAAGATAACATTCTTAGCTGCAGGACCAGCAGAAATACCATTTACTTTAGAAGCAATCTTTTCGATATGGTCAATTGGGTAAGAAACACGTGTGTTTTCTGTAACACTCTTATCATCGAAATCAATTGTTCCGTCAGCAGCAACAGTAACATTCTCAAGAAGAGCGTTTTTCTTGATTGCATTGTAGATATCTGGTTCAGATTCTTTGTCAAGGCCGATAACCTTTGCGTAGCATCCACCTTCGAAGTTGAATACACCGTTGTCATCCCAGCCGTGTTCGTCATCACCGATCAGAAGTCTCTTAGGATCTGTAGACAGTGTTGTCTTACCTGTTCCGGAAAGACCAAAGAAGATTGCTGTGTTCTTTCCTTCCATATCTGTGTTAGCTGAACAGTGCATGGAAGCAATACCCTTCAGTGGAAGGTAGTAGTTCATCATGGAGAACATACCTTTCTTCATTTCTCCGCCGTACCATGTGTTGATGATAACCTGTTCACGGCTTGTGATGTTGAATGCAGCAACTGTTTCAGAATTAAGTCCTAATTCTTTGTAGTTTTCAACTTTAGCTTTGGATGCATTGTAAACAACGAAATCTGGTTCGAAATCAGCAAGTTCTTCTTCTGTTGGAATGATGAACATGTTCTTTACAAAATGAGCCTGCCAAGCTACTTCCACGATGAAACGGATAGCCATACGTGTGTCTTTGTTAGCTCCACAGAAAGCATCTACTACGAAAAGTCTCTTGTTTGAAAGTTCTTTCTTAGCGATATCTTTACAAACAGCCCATACATCTTCTGACATTGGATGGTTATCGTTCTTGTACTCATCTGTTGTCCACCATACTGTGTCCTTGGAGTTTTCATCCATAACGATGTATTTATCTTTAGGAGAACGTCCTGTATAAATACCTGTCATTACATTAACTGCACCAAGTTCAGTAACCTGACCTACTTCATATCCTTCAAGATCTGATTTTGTTTCTTCTTCGAATAACATTTCAAAAGAAGGATTGTGTACGATTTCTGTAGTTCCAGTGATGCCATATTTAGTTAAATCGATCTGTGCCATCTTGTACCTCTTTTCTTTCATATTAAGTATTTTACTTTCCGGGAAAAGCATTATTACAACACTTAGTAACCCGTATATCACATATTTTACCATGTTAGTAAAGATTGTCAATAAAAAATCAAAATTATTTCTTCATTCGTGGCTGACAGATCAGACTGGCAATATAAGAAAAGATCAGTGCGGCAGATGTTCCTGCAGCTCCGGCTGTAAATCCACCCCGGAACAGCCCCAGGACGCCCTCTTCGTCAATTGCTTTTTTGATTCCTTCCCAGAGAGTATTCCCAAATCCCAGTAAGGGTACGGTAACACCGGCACCGGCATATTCTTTTATCGGGGCAAAGATTCCCACCGCACCCATAATGGCACCTGTGATAACCAGTATTACCATGATCCTTCCAGGCAGCAACTTTGTTTTTTCCATCAAGATCTGTACCAGAACACAGATCAGACCACCAACCCAAAACGCATTCACATAATCCATTTTTTTCACCTCACTTTGAGCTAAACTAACAATGTTCAAATACCACTCCATGGGCAATTCCAGGTACGCTCTTTCCTTCATTAAAACTGACAGGGGACAACAGTGCTCCTGTAGGGACAAATAACACTCTCTTCCATTCTCCTGTCCGCAGCTTTGGCAGGATATATGCTGAAAGTGTTACTGCACTGCATCCACATCCACTGCCCCCGGAATGTGTATCCTGGGTATTCCGGTCATAGATCTCTATTCCACAGTCCATATGGACATTTTCGATAGTTACTCCCTTTTGTCTTAGAAGTTCAAAGAGGATGGTCTGTCCCACATATCCCAGATCTCCTGTGATGATCCGATCATAATCTTCCGGACATCTGGAAAAATCCTGTAGATGCTGATAAATGGTATCGGCAGCAGCCGGAGCCATGCATGCTCCCATATTCATGGAATCCTTTACTTCATAATCCAGAATTTTTCCAATCGTCCCTCCACATACTTTTACATGACTGGTATCTATAGCCGTCTCTTCCTGCTCCAAGATAAAGGCTCCGCTTCCGGTTACTGTCCAGCTGGCAGATAAGGGTCTCTGGTTTCCATATGCCAGAGGAAAACGAAACTGCTTTTCTGCACTGGCAAAATGACTGGAGGTAATTGCAGCCGTGCAGCCGGCAAATCCACCGGCGATGGCCATGGATGCCATCAGGATACTCTCTCCGCAGGTAGAACATGCCCCGTATAGACCAATTAAAGGAATCTGAAATTCCTCCAATCCAAAGGATGTAGCAATCAGCTGTCCCAGAAGATCTCCTCCAAACAGGAACCGTATCTTACTTTGTTCTATTCCAGACTTGTTCAGAGCAGTTTCCAGTGCTACCCTCTGCATTTCACTTTCTGATGCTTCCCAGTTATTTTCTCCAAATTTATCATCTGTACAGACAACATCAAAAGCACCGCCGAGAGGTCCTTTGGATTCTTTCTTTCCAACAACGGAAGCAGATCCGGCCACTCGGGGTGCTTTATCAAATTTTACACTTTG
Organism: Muricoprocola sp.; assembly: GCA_051879475.1. Classification (GTDB taxonomy): domain Bacteria; phylum Bacillota; class Clostridia; order Lachnospirales; family Lachnospiraceae; genus Marvinbryantia. The sequence goes on from JBJEMC010000122.1 coordinate 23,868, forward strand.
TTTTCCAATTTCCTGCAACATCTAACCCTCCTGTCAGAGATTGCTTTTTAAGTTGTTCTCTGACTATATTTTCTTTTGTTAGTCTGTACAGAAAAATGAAAAATATGTAATCATGATCGATTTATAAATCTTTTTCCAGTTCGGCCTGGATTTCAGGGAAAGCAGATAACATTGGTTTTACTTTCTTTCCATGAAGGACACGGTCAACATAGTTCTTTGTAATCTTAAATACCACAGGAGATAATACCAGAACGCCAATCAAGTTCGGAATTGCCATCAAACCATTAAATGTATCAGAAAGATCCCAGGCAAGACTTAAATTCATTGTGGCACCGATTACGATAAATACTACGAAAATTACCTTATATATGATGGTAGCCCCTGTTCCAAAAAGGTATTCAAAGGCTTTTGTTCCGTAATGGCTCCAGCCAAGTACAGTAGTAAATGCGAAAAGAAGAATGGCAATAGCGATAAACATCGGACCAATTGCTCCAAATTTAGTGGCAAATGCTTCTCCTACCAGGGCAGAACCGGCATTTTCACTTAAGACTGCACCGGTTTCCAGGTCAATCAGACCGGAAGATAATACAGCAAATGCTGTCAGTGTACACACTACGATGGTATCAGCAAATACTTCAAAGATTCCCCACATACCCTGACGTACAGGTTCTTTTACATTAGAATTAGAATGTACCATTACAGAAGAACCAAGACCTGCTTCATTGGAGAACACACCACGTTTCATACCCCAGGTAACAGCCATCTTTACACCGGAACCTACGATACCACCGCCAACGGCCTTCATGCCGAAAGCTCCTTTGAAAATTGCTCCAAATACTGCCGGTGCAGATCCGATATTCATAATAAAAATTGCCAATGCACCAGCTACATATACAATTGCCATAAATGGAACGATCTTCTCTGCAACCGTTGCGATTCTCTTAAGACCGCCTACGATTACCAGGGCTGCAATCACCATCAGCACAATACCGGTTACAAGTGGTGGAATATGAAATGCAGATTTCATATTTCCTGCAATAGAATTGATCTGGCTCATGTTACCGATACCAAAGGATGCCAACAGACAGAATACTGAAAACAGAACCGCCAGGATTTTACCAATCTGTTTACATCCTGGTTTTGCGCCAAGTCCATCTCTTAAATAGTACATGGCACCGCCGCTCCACTCGCCATTTTTATTCTTACGGCGATAGAAAATACCCAGAACATTTTCAGAATAGTTTGTCATCATGCCAAAGAATGCTACAACCCACATCCAGAAAATAGCTCCCGGACCACCGGCAATCAAGGCAGAAGCCACACCAACAATATTACCGGTACCAATGGTTGCTGCCAGAGCGGTACAAAGGGACTGGAACTGTGTGATGGACTTATCTTCTGAGCCAGTATGCTTTGTGACATGTTTGTCACCAAAGATACCTCCAATCGTCTGTTTCATCCAGTGCCTGATATGGGTCAGCTGAAAAAACTTGGTCAGGCATGTCATCAGGATACCGGTACCAACCAGAAGTACCAGCATTGGAATACCCCAGACAAAGCTATTGACTGCATTGTTGACATTCGTAATTGTTTGAATCATAACTTTTCTCCTCCTGTCTTTTTTCCGGAGAAACCGCGATAAAACACGCTTCGCGAGTTTTATCAGCTGATTAGCGGTCGTCAAATGCAATTGTGCAAGCACATTGCATTTTCCTCGTCGCCATAACAAAAAGACGAGGCTTAATCCCCCGTCTGCAATTCACATTATCCTATCACCGTCCTGTGGCATATTCATAAACTTCTACCTCAGTCCTGATATTCTCTGTCCCTTTGCCTGAGAGATTAGCACCTTTGCTTTGCACCTTCGGCCCCCATACTTAAACTATGAGCTTCTCCAGAGTGCGGTCCATATTCTGTCATCCAGATACTTCATTCCGCACGATATGTAGTTATTTTTAATTTTCGTTACTGTTCACATGCGTTCCAGTAACTGATTTTTCTATACTCTACCACAATCCATCAATAAAGTAAATGTTTTATTCTAATTTGGTATATGAATTATTTTTACCAATATAATCTATTTTTCGAATTTTTATTCGCTTCTTGCTTTTTATAGATAATATGAGAATAGATAAAACAATAAATTAACTATTGTTGGATAATAATATATGTGTGAAAGAGACACGGTGCTATCATAACGGTAGATGGCTGGCCCTTCTGAAAAAAGGAGGGATGTAATAAAAGCCCTCTTATGAAAGGGGATGGTGTGATTATGATGACAGATTACATAACATTTGCAGGATTTATTCTTGCAATTTTCGGATCTGGAGTTGCAGTTGGAAGGATTGTAGAGAAGATCGATAGATTAGATCGCAAGAGAGACGATGAAGAACATAAAAACACAAGCAAAAACGACCGCCAATAGTTCCCCAACGAAAACGGTCGTTTTAATCTAACAGAGGAGCAAGCCGTCTATCGGTAGCACTCTTTATATTTTAATAATACCCTAAAGCATTTTTTTCAAGCGCTAGCTTGTTACCGTGCCAGATAGTTATTTATTTTGTTACAGTTCAGGTGTCACTGTTCCGCGAGGTGTTTTGCTTGGCAAAACCCAAGGTCTGCAATGAAAAAGCCATCACCGAAGGTGATTTTGCACGGCTTTTTCATCGTTACTGGAACGTACGTGAACAGTAACTTTATTTTCACTAATATCTTTACGTTTCTTCCTATATATATTATACTATTATTACAAATATCAAAAACGCATGAAAGGAGAATATGATTATGGAAACCAGAGTTGCTTTAATCGGAATCATTATCGAGAATATTGATTCTACGGAAGAATTGAATGCGATTCTTCATGATTATGGTACCTATATCATCGGTCGTATGGGTATCCCTTACAAAGAAAAGAATATCAATATCATCAGCATTGCCATCGATGCTCCTCAGGATATTATTTCTGCATTGACAGGAAAGATTGGTAATATCCCTGGCATCAGCTGCAAGACAGCGTATTCCAATGTCATTTCAAAATAAGTCTTTGCCTGACTCCTTTGAGGATGCTCCTCATGGAGAACTGATCCGTCGGCTTTATGAGGAACATTCCCTGGAATTGTCTGAGTATGAGCAGCTTCTGGAAGAACGCACAGAAGAAGATGCTCATCTTCTGGCCCGACTGGCTGTTAAAACGCGGAAGGAACTCTATGGTACACAGGTTTTTATCCGGGGACTGATTGAATGTTCGAATATCTGTAAGAACAATTGCTATTACTGCGGCATTCGGCGCGGCAATCATTCCTGTGTCCGGTATCGGTTGACGGAAGATGAAATTCTAAGCTGTTGCCGGGAAGGATATCAGCTTGGATTTCGTACCTTTGTTTTGCAGGGCGGAGAAGATCCCTATTACACAGACGAACATCTCTGTGCTCTGGTTTCTTCTATCCGAAAGGAGTTCCCTGACTGTGCCATCACCCTATCCCTGGGAGAACGAAGCAGAGGTAGTTATCAAAAACTCTTTGATGCCGGTGCAAACCGCTATCTCCTTCGCCATGAAACGGCAGATCAGGAACATTATGAAAAATTACATCCAAAGGAGATGTCTTTTTCTAATCGGATGCAGTGCCTGAAAGATTTAAAGGAAATTGGATTCCAGACAGGATGCGGATTCATGGTTGGTTCCCCCTACCAGACAGTTCAGACACTGGCAAAGGATTTAAAATTTATAGAAGAATTTCATCCGGATATGTGTGGTATTGGGCCTTTTATCCCTCATCATGAGACTCCCTTTGCCAAGGAAGAGGCAGGAACTGCAGAGCTCACCTGTTTCTTACTTTCCATTATCCGGTTGATCTATCCGCCAGTTCTTCTGCCCTCTACCACTGCCCTTGGAACGATTGCTCCTGATGGCAGGGAACGTGGAATCTTATCTGGTGCCAACGTGGTGATGCCCAATCTTTCACCCTTATCTGTGCGAAAAAAATATGAGCTCTATGAAAACAAAATCTCCACAGGCGATGAGTCTGCCCAGTGCAGGGATGCCTTAGCCAGACGAATGGAAGCAATCGGCTATCAGCTCGTAACCGCCCGGGGAGACATTATACAAAAAATCTAATTGGAAAGACAGGAAGAACTGTCTGACCAGAAAGAAAGGAAAAAATATTATGAGTACTATCTATGATCCCAAATCTCTTAAGGCAGAAGAATTTATCAACCATGCCGAAATCCTCGAAACTCTCAAATATGCTGACGAAAATAAGAATAATATCGAACTGATCGACAGTATCCTGGAGAAAGCGCGTCCTCGTAAACAGGATAAGGGGTATGTCTGTTCAGGATTGAATCACAGAGAGGCTTCTGTTCTTCTTGCCTGCGATATCCCGGAAAAGGTGGAAGAAATGTATAAGATTGCCGAGGAAATCAAACTTGCATTTTACGGAAACCGTATTGTCATGTTTGCACCTCTGTATCTTTCTAATTACTGTATCAATGGATGTCTTTACTGTCCATATCATCTGAAAAACAAACATATTGCCCGCAAAAAATTAACCCAGGAAGAGATCCGTCAGGAAGTCATTGCTCTTCAGGATATGGGACACAAACGTCTGGCCATTGAAGCCGGTGAAGATCCTAAGAATAACCCCATCGAATATATTCTGGAATCCATCAAAACTATTTACAGCATCCATCATAAAAACGGTGATATCCGCCGTGTAAATGTAAATATTGCTGCTACTACTGTAGAGAATTACCGCAAATTAAAAGAAGCCGGAATCGGAACTTATATCCTTTTCCAGGAAACTTATCATAAAGAAAGTTATGAAACTCTTCATCCTACAGGTCCAAAACATGACTACGCTTATCATACAGAGGCTATGGACAGAGCCATGGAAGGCGGTATCGATGACGTTGGCCTGGGGGTCCTTTTTGGCCTGGAAATGTACCGCTATGAATTTGCCGGTCTTCTGATGCATGCAGAACATCTGGAAGCAGTTCATGGTGTTGGTCCTCATACCATCAGTGTACCTCGTGTAAAACATGCAGATGACATTGACCCGGATGTATTTGACAACTCTATTCCGGATGAAATGTTTGAAAAAATCATTGCCTGTATCCGTCTGGCAGTTCCATATACCGGAATGATTATCTCCACCAGAGAATCACAGGAAGTTCGTGGCCGTGCCCTTCGTCTTGGCATTTCTCAGATCAGTGGTGCATCCCGTACTTCCGTGGGCGGCTATACAGAAGAAGAACGTCCACATGACTCCGAACAGTTTGATGTTTCCGACCAGAGAACCCTGGACGAAGTTGTAAACTGGCTGATTGATTTGGGACATATTCCATCTTTCTGTACGGCATGTTACCGCGAAGGCCGTACCGGAGACCGCTTCATGAGTCTGTGTAAGAGCGGCCAGATCCTGAATTGCTGTCATCCAAATGCACTCATGACACTGACCGAATATCTGGTAGACTATGCATCTGAAGAAACCAGAGCAAAAGGCTTCAAGATGATTGAAGAAGAATTGAAAAAGATTCCTCGGGAACGTACCAGAGAAATCGCAGCAGAACATATTGAAGCTATCAAAAACTCTAACAGCAGAGATTTTCGTTTCTAAAGGGGGGATTTTATGGGATTAAATGATGTTGTTTCCTCAGAAAGATTACATATTGGATTCTTCGGAAAACGTAACGCCGGTAAATCCAGCGTGGTAAATGCTGTTACAGCTCAGGAGTTGTCCCTGGTATCTGATATAAAAGGGACAACGACGGACCCGGTAAAAAAGGCCATGGAGCTTCTGCCCTTAGGACCGGTTGTCATTATTGATACTCCCGGATTTGATGATGTGGGGCACCTTGGTGAAATGCGTGTCAGGAAGACAAGACAGATTCTGAATCAGACGGATATCGCAGTTCTGATCGTGGATGGAACCACAGGCATGGACTTGGTAGATGAAGAACTGACTTCACTTTTTAAAGAGAGAAAAATTCCATATATTATTGCTTATAATAAATCTGATCTTTTGCCGGAGGAAGAAGTTCCTTCCGGCAAGGTCACAGATTCTCTCGCTGCTTCCATATGGGTCAGTGCCGTCACGGGATTTCATATCTACGAATTAAAGGAATTAATCGGACATCTTGTAAAACAGGAAGAAAATCAGAAGCGTCTGGTTGCTGATCTTCTCTCTCCAAATGACCAGGTGGTACTGGTAGTTCCTATTGATTCTGCCGCTCCCAAGGGCCGATTGATCCTTCCCCAACAGCAGACCATTCGTGATATCCTGGAAGCCGGAGCCATTGCCACCGTTGTAAGAGAATCTGAACTGGAAGCCACTTTAGAAGCCTTCAAGCAGCCTCCAAGGATGGTTATTACGGATTCCCAGGCCTTTGGCTATGTCTCCAAAATCGTTCCAACAGATGTTCCTCTTACTTCTTTTTCCATTCTAATGGTACGATATAAGGGAAATCTGGCAGAAGCTGTTCGCGGTGCCGCTGCCCTGGATCATTTACAAGACATGAATAACGTACTGATCTGTGAAGCCTGTACGCATCATCGCCAGTGCGGTGATATCGGTACGCAAAAACTCCCAGCCTGGATCAGAAATTATACAAAAAAAGATCTGAACTTTGAATTTACCTCCGGTGGTTATTTTCCGGAAGATCTCTCTAAATATTCCTTGATCGTCCACTGTGGCGGATGTATGATCAATGAACGGGAAATGCAGCACCGCATCAGGCAGGCCATTGATGCAAAAGTACCGATTACAAACTATGGTGTCTGTATTGCACAGATTCATGGGATCCTGAAGCGAAGTCTGGAACCATTTCCAGCTGAAGCTGCATTACTGAAGGATTAAAAAAAACGGAAGCAGGTTTCATTTCCTGCTTCCATTTTTAATTGTTATTCTTTATCAGTTCTGTTTATTTTGCACAGAATTCAGGGTTATGAAGAAGTTTATGTTCTTTTCCCTTCAGGAATCCATCATACAAAGTCTGCATCAATGGATTTTCATCACATTTCTTAATGACAGATGCATTATCTGCTTTAAAAATACCATCTTTTCTGGCTGCTCTCATCCTGTCATCAGCAAGTCTTGGCTGTCCACCACCCATGATACATCCACCTGGGCAAGCCATGACTTCGATCAGATGAACTTCTTTTTCACCATTTTTTACCTGTTCCATGATCTTACGGGCATTCGCAAGTCCACTGGCAACACAGATCTTAACATCCATTCCGTTATAAGGAACGCTGAATTCACGAATACCTTCTTCTCCACGAACACCGCAATTAGCGATTTCATTTAAAGTAGCTGTCTCGTGATTTGGAGCCAGACGACGGATTACTGCTTCCGTAACACCACCGGAAACACCGAAGATCACACCACCACCGGAACCAATTCCGAATGGAACGTCAGATGCTTCTTCTTCCAGATTTTCAAAATCGATACCAGAGGTACGGATCATATCGATCAATTCTGTTGTAGTCAGAACATAATCTGTATCCTGCTCTCCTTCTGTATAGCTGTTTGGACGTTGTGCTTCCATCTTCTTTGCGGTACATGGCATGATGGAAACCATCACAGTCTTTCTTCCATCCGGATTATTGGCAGGATCGCGGAAGTACTCTTTTGCTACTGCTGAAAGCATACCCTGTGGGGAACGGCAGGTGGATACATTGTCACTGAATTCAGGGAACTCATCTCCTACAAATTTTACCCATGCAGGACAGCAGGAAGTCAGAAGCGGAAGCTTGCCGCCATTCTGAACACGATCTAAGAATTCTGCAGATTCTTCCATGATGGTAAGGTCAGCAGAGAAAGTAGTATCATATACTTCATCTACGCCCATACGGTGAAGAACATTTACGATCTTACCCATTACGCTCTGTCCCTTTGGAAGACCAAAGGCAGCACCTACAGCAACTCTGACAGACGGAGCAACCTGAACGATTACTCTTATGTTTGGATCTGCAATTGCTTCCCAAACTTCTGTACGATTATGATGAATACTGATTGCACCTGTTGGACAGTATACACGGCACTGACCACAGTTTACACACTTTGTTGCAGCAATCTCTTTATCAAATGCAGGCATAACCATTGTCTCAGAACCACGGTTTGCGAAGTTCAGTACACCTACAGACTGGATTTCTGAACAGACACGAACACAGTTACCACAAAGGATACATTTGTTCGGATCTCTTACGATGGATGGAGAACTGAAATCCAATGGAACCTGTTCTTTATAATTTTTGAAACGAACTTCATTTACACCGAAACGTTTCGCCAGTGTCTGAAGATTACAGTCACCACTCTTCTCACAGGTAAGACAATCTCTGCAGTGAGATGCCAATAACAGTTCGATGATCATTTTTCTATATTTTCTTAATTTTCCGGTATTCGTGAAAATCACCATACCGTCTCTTGGTTCTTCTGAACAGGAAGCAAACATTCTTCCTCTATCATCTTCTACTGTACACAGACGACATGCGCCGAATGTAGAAAGCTCCTTTTGATAGCAAAGAGTAGGTACGTCGATGCCAGCTTTACGAATAATGGAAAGGACGTTTTTCTCATCGGTAAATTCAACTTTTCTACCGTCTATTGTAATAACTCCCATTTGCGCACCTCCTATGATTCTACGTAGATTGCATCAAATGCACAGTTGTCTTTACAAGCAGAACACTTGATACAAAGGTTTGGATTAATATGATAAGCTTCTTTGCGGACACCTGTAATTGCACCAACCGGACAGTTCTTAGCACATTTGCCGCAGCCCTTACAGAACTCTGGATTGATCACAAATTTACGCATTGCCTGGCAAACTTTTGCACGGCATTTCTTATCCACAATATGCTCTACGTACTCATCACGGAAAGTTCTTAATGTGCTGAGAACCGGAAGAGGAGCACTCTTGCCAAGACCACACAGAGCCATGCTCTTAACCATAGTAGCCAGCTCTTCCAATTTATCCAGGTCTTCTAATTCACCCTTACCGGCAACGATCTTTTCAAGGATCTCCAGCATACGTTTGGTACCTTCTCTACATGGTACACACTTACCGCAGGACTCTCTCTGAGTAAAGCTCATGAAGAAACGGGCAACTTCTACCATACAGGTATTGTCATCCATTACAACCAGTCCGCCGGAACCTACAATTGCACCGTATTTCTTAACAGATTCGAAATCAAGAGGTACATCCAGATGTTCTTCTGTCAGACATCCGCCGGATGGTCCACCAATCTGGACAGCCTTAAATGTTCCGCCATCTTTTAAGCCGCCGCCGATATCAAAGATAATTTCTCGCAAGGTTGTTCCCATCGGGACTTCAATCAGACCAGTATTCTGGATAGAACCTGTCAGAGAGAAGGTCTTTGTTCCAGGAGTTCCTTCTGTACCGATACTGCGATACCAGTCAGCACCTTGAAGAACAATCTTGGGAACATTTGCATAAGTTTCTACGTTATTCAAAACGGTAGGTTTCGCCCACAGACCTTTTTCTACTGTACGTGGTGGTTTCACACGCGGCATACCACGGCTGCCTTCGATAGATGCTGTCAGGGCAGAACCTTCACCACAGACGAAAGCACCGGCACCACGGTTAATATGCATATGGAAATTAAATCCCGTTCCCAGAATATTATCTCCTAACATGCCTCTGTTTTCCAACTCTTGAATAGCATGACGAAGTCTTGCTACTGACATTGGGTACTCTGCTCTAACATATATGTAACCATTTTCAGAACCTACAGCATATCCTGCGATCATCATACCTTCAATGAGCTTGTATGGATCACCTTCCATAACAGAACCATCCATGAATGCACCAGGGTCACCCTCATCGCCATTACATACTACATATCTTTCTTTTTCAGGCTGTCTTGCTACCTGTTTCCATTTTTTACCTGTAGGGAATCCGCCGCCTCCACGGCCACGAAGTCCGGATTTGTCAATTGCATCCACAACTTCATCCGGAGTCATTTCAAAGAGAGCCTTCTGAAGTGCAGAGAAACCACCTGCTGCAAGATATTCATCAAAGGATTCTGCATCAAATTTACCACAGTTCTCCAGAACAATACGTGTCTGTTTTGCAATAAATGGAATCTCGTCCGGACTCTTATAAGTAACACCGTTCTGTTTGTACAGAAGACTTTCCACTACATCATCGTCTAAAACAGATCTCTCAAAGATTGTCTGGCAGTCTTCAACCTGTACTTTTGTATACTGAACAACCTTGTCTCCCTTCTGTATTCTTACAAGAGGTCCAAGTTCACAAACACCCTGACATCCTGTCTTCTTAACACCTACATGGGCGTCATCTCCATGATGACCAAATTCCAGTGTGATTCCAGGTGCGTCTCCAACGATCTTTACAAATTCCTGATAAATCTTTTCTGATCCGGATGCGATACATCCAGTACCGGAACAGACAAGAATACGGCAATTATAGGACGCAATCTCCTGTTTTGCAGCTTCAGAGGTTTTTAATAATTCTTCACGCGTATTAATCATCATTTTCACCTCTCAATTCTTTAATCAGTTCAATCACCTTTTCCGGTGTCATTTTGGGATGCACATCATCATTAACCATAACAGTTGGCGCTAACCCGCACGCACCAAGACAGGATACGGTTTCTACTGTAAACAGCATATCATCTGTTGTATGTTTCTTTGAGCTTAAGCCCAGTTCTTTCTGGAATGCTTCCAGAATAGGTGCGGACTTACGTACATGGCATGCTGTACCATCGCATACTTTTATCACGTACTTTCCTTTTTCTTCGAATGAGAAATTCTCATAGAAAGTAGCAACGCTGTAAGCCTTCGCCTCTGTAATACCGATTTCCTTTGCAACATAGGTCAGCAGTTCACCCGGCAGGTAACGATATACGGCCTGAATATCCTGCATGATCGGAATCAGAGAGGATGGCTTCTTTCCATAGAAAGCAATAATCTCATCCGCCTTTTCATAGTAAGACTGATCTAACATCTACATACCTCCTTATATATTTTCGACAATATAATACAGACTTTATTATACACAAGAATACCGATTTGCACAATATTTTTTTGAAATATTTTTATTTTTTGTTCAACCTGTTTATTGTTTCACGCTCTTTTACTCATTGATGCGTTAAACGACAAAATGGGTATACATAATAATTTTATGTATACCCATCTCGCATAATTATGTAATTATAAATCATTCTTATGATTTTTTCGGAAGTACAATATTCAGGATAATAGCAATCAGTGCTGCCGGTACGATACCTGAACCGCCAAATACCAGCTGGAAGTTTGTTGGCAGCGCAGACAGGATGGCACTGTTGGCACCAAGTCCGTATCCAAGGCCTAAGGAAACAGAAATAATCGTGATATTTCTTGGAGTCAGTGGTTCTTTTGTCACAAGCTGGATACCGCTGACAACGATAGAAGAAAACATCATCACTGCTGCTCCCCCAAGTACACTCTGAGGCATGATAGAAATTAGAGCAGACAGTTTTGGAAACAGACCACAGAAAATAAGGAAGATTGCTCCGATAGCCAGTGCAAATCGATTTACGATTTTTGTCATGGTTACAAGCCCAACGTTCTGGCTGAAAGAAGTATTCGGAAGAACACCGAATAATGCAGCGATCACAGAACCGGTACCGTCACACATAACACCGCCTGACAGTTCTGTATCGGTTGCTTCTCTATTCATACCGCCTTCCATAACACCGGAGATATCTCCTACTGTTTCTACTGCAGTTACCACGAACATGATCAGAACCGGAACGATCGCCCGGATATCAAACACCGGTTTTACCGGCATGAATTTTGGAATCGCAAACCAGGCTGCATCGTGTACCTTCTGCCAGTTCAGAACCCAGGCCTTTGTATATTCCACACCATCAGCCGTTACAGCTGTTGGATTAAGAAACAGTCCCATGAGTGCTGCAACGATATAACCAACAATGATTCCCATAAAAATAGAGGCATAACTGGTAATTCCCTTAGTGCCATGCTTAAAAATCAGAATGACAATCAGCACAATGAGACCAAGTGCCAGATTTTCCAATGAGCCAAAATCATTGGCAGCAGATCCCCCTCCAAAGGAATTCACTCCGACAGAGATCAGCGAAAGCCCGATAGATAATACGACTACACCGGTAACAACTGCCGGGAAAAATTTACGAAGCGGTTTCAGAAACGCTCCCAACACAGTTTCCAGGAGACCACCAATCATGGAAGCTCCCATAATTGCACCATAGGCAAGGATGCCTCCTCCCATAACATTGGCAACGCTGTTAAATACACCGATAAATCCGGAACTTGTACCCATAATGATCGGCACCTTTCCGCCGATTGGTCCGATGGCATAAAGCTGGATCAGTGTAACAATACCTGCGATCAGCATGGCATTCTGTAATAATGTAACCTGTAAATCCGCCAAATCTCCTCCCGCCGTAATTCCGCAGGCACCGCCGATAATCATGATTGGAGTCAGGTTTCCTACGAACATGGCAAGGACATGCTGAAGGCCCAGTGGAATAGCCTGCTTTAAGGAGATTCGTCCTTCAAACTTATAAGGACTGGTGTAATTTGTTTTCTTTTGCATTTTTTCTCTCCCTTTTTTCATCCAAATTTTACACAGCCACTATTATATCCAATCCATTACTATTGGGCAATAGTTTTCGTTATAAAAATGCCTGCTTATTAGGAAAGAATTAATTATAGAATTCCCCTGTATTATAAATTGATAGCTGCCTGAATCGGCTTGATTTTTTATGATAGAGGATATTATCTTGTTATAATATCCTCTCATAGATTTGATTTACTGATAATCTGAAAATCTGTTTACATTTTACTCTGAAACTCTTCTATAGAATCTGATTTTAATGCTGCTTTGAACCATTTTGTGAGGATATCGAGGTTCTTCTCATTCAAAATCTTGTCACACAGTTCTTCCGAGATTTCTCCCAACTCGTTCAGCACCTCCAAAATAAACTCTGCTCTTCCTTCTGCTCTTCCTTCTGCCCGCTCATCTCTAAGCATTTCTTCAAAGATCATATACCGTTCCTCCATCTCCCGACTTTTCTTGATTCGATGAATGGTTTCCTGAAGCCTTTTTATAAATGGATCTTCAAAATCCGTTTCACTCTCTTCCAGATCTGCCCTAACAAATGCCAGAAACTTTACCAGTTTTTCGGGTACTTCTTCTGCATTTTCTCCTCTGGTACTCAAAAATATGCTGGTACATCCATCCTGCAAACTCAATTCTGAAACTTTTTCGCAGCGTCTTGTGAATGTATAACGATACTTCTTCTCTCCAAAAGGATCAAAATCACAAACAAACAGTACATAGACATTCGGAAGTTCTGCATAATCACTTCCACTAAGTAAAAGTTCCATATCTATCTGTCCATGGTAGTATCTCACTCTATTTCCCAATGTCGGCTTTTTCGCCACCTGCATCTCTATATTATAACGAGTATTGTTCTCATCCTTTGCATAAACATCCAATCTTACACCTTTATACTCCGGATGATATATGATACTTTTTTCCTTACTTATATCCACATGTTCAATAGGGAACCCCAGTGCCATTTCCAGAAATTGTCTGCAGTTTTCGTCTTCCATCATAACTGCACCGAATAAAAAATTGTCTTTGATCGTAAGTTCTTTTAACTGTTTTTTTCGTTTCATATTTCCTCCTTTTACAGAGGAATCCTATGAATAGAGTATAGCACAATCTATTTTCTTACGCCAGAAAGAATTTATAAACTTTATAAATCAATTATAAATAATATGTGTATATATTGAAGTGATAAATCAACCTATTCCTTATGTGTTCCACGAATTACTGTAATATTCCTTTCATTAAGCATTTCACAGATTTCTGAAATCCTTGGACACTCTTTCCCATTATGTAATCGACATACCCCGACATGTATTGTTGTAATCCCCTCTTTACATAAGCGATTAATTTTCTCTGATAATCCGGCGGTTTTGCGTGGTGACGTTATGGTGTCTTTACTACATCCATTACAGGTCATCACAGCAGACAATACGGTATCTGATCCGTAATTCTGAAAATAATCTGTACGATTATTAAAGGCATTCAGACAGCTAACTCTCGCACAAACATCATTGGATCTTGCACAAGTTAATATCCCAATCTTTTTCATATCTGTTAACTTACTCCTTTCTTACGGTAGAAACAGGATATGCATATTTCCCATGGAATCATAGGTAATCTCTGTTTCTACATGATAAATTTCTCTCAAAAAAGGTACTGTCAGAATCTTCTTGGGTGGTCCGCCTGCGATAATCTGACCTTCGTTCATGACATATATTTTGTCACAAAATGCTGCTGCAATATTGAGATCATGAATGGCTGAAATAACCGTAATATCCAGTTGTTTTACGATTTTCAGCAACTGAAGCTGATGGGTAATATCCAAATGATTCGTTGGTTCATCCAAAACAAGGCATGGCGTCTTTTGCGCAAGTGCTCTTGCAAGGATCACCCTCTGCTGTTCTCCACCTGACAAAGTAGAAAAACTGCGATCTGCAAACTCTTCCATTCCAACCTGTTTCAAACAATCATACACGATTTCATAGTCTTTTGCATTATCTCTTTCCATAGCCTTTTTATGTGGAGAGCGTCCCATCAGAACGACCTCTGTTACACTAAATTCAAAATTATAATAATTATGCTGTGCAACAACTGCCAATTTTTTTGCCGATTCTTTTGGCTTCATCTCAGGCAGTCCTTTTCCTTCGATAAAAACTGCACCACTATTCGGAGTTAAGGTGCGATAGATGCACTTTAACATCGTTGATTTGCCGCTTCCGTTTGGACCGATAATCCCAATAAAACTTTTCTGTGGAACATCTAAGGAAACTCCTTTCAGGATTTCTTTTGCACCAAATGAAATCTGAATATCCTTTGCTTCAATCTCTTTTGTTCTTGAGCTTAAATTTTTCTCTGTCATCAGTTTGCACCCCCAAATCCATAAGAACGCCGAACCATAAGATAAATAAAACAAGGTGCACCAATGATAGATACCAAAATACCGATTGGCATCTCTGCATTTTTTAGAATACTTCTGCATGCAACATCTGCCCAGATTAAAAATATTGATCCCAGAAGTGCAGAAATAGGTATCAATTTCTTATGATCTGTTCCAAAGAACATACGGACAGCATGCGGAATAATAAGTCCTACGAATCCAATCATACCTGCTGCATAAACAGAGAAGCCAACCATAACAGAAGAAAGAATCAAATACATTGTTCTTGCCTTATGAAGATCAGTTCCAAGAGTAATGGCTGTATCATCTCCTAATAGCATCAAATTCAAATTACGGAACTGTGTCCAAAATAAAAGTGTTCCAATTAGAATCACAGGCAGAATAACCTGAATCTCTTCCCACTTTGTATTTGCAAGGCTGCCCATAGTCCAATTGGTCACTTCCTGCGTAGCATTTTTATCATGTGCAATATAAAGTACAAAACTGGAAAATGCGGAACAAACAGAACTTAATGCCATACCGGCAAGAATCAGTTTACCAGCATTCGCCCGCCCACCGATATTAGAAATAACTATAACTCCAAAAGATGTAGCAAGTGCTCCTAAAAATGCCATAATACCAATAAAATTCCCTCCAAAAATTGAACCGATTCCCAAAATAATGGCTATTGTAGCACCAAGAGAAGCACCTGAAGAAATTCCAAGAACATACGGATCTGCCAATGGATTTTTTACGATTGCCTGCATAACTACACCACAGACTGCCAGTCCCATTCCGACACAAAGTCCAAGAATAACACGCGGCATACGGATAAGCCATACTACATCATGAATGGCACCAGTTGAAAACTCTTCAAAAGCCTGAAGATGAAACAATTCATAAATAATAACACTATAAACTTGTTTAATGGAAATATCTGCATTACCAAATGTAATTGCTGCCATTATAGAAAACACCAGCAATCCCAGAAGGACTGCCAGTGTTAACACAAAGACAGAGGTCTGCAGAAATGTCTGCTTTTTCTCTGTTTTCATATAATTACTCCCACGCAAGATCCGGATACATACCTTTTGCAAAAGTTGTAATACCATCCATGGTACGTGTAGCACTTGCATACATTTCGCTCAGCATAATTGGATATACATTTCCATTCTGTACTGCAGACAGACTCTGGTATGCTTCATCATCAAGCAGCTTACTCATCATAGAATTTTTCAACTCTTCCGGATCATCTCCTGAATATGGCATATACACAATAAAGAATACATCTGGATCAGCTACAATAATATCTTCCTGACCAATACTTGTATATTCTGTATTAACCAGATGGCCGCCAAGCTGTTGAACCATATCACCGCCAAGACTGGATACGCCGTAGTTCGTGATAGAATCACCAAGAAATTCAATGATCATTACGTCTGGCCTATCTTCGATATCAGCTGTCTGCTCCAGAACCGAAGCAATCGTTTCTTTCATTTCATTTACAATAGCCTCTGCCTTATCCTGAACATCAAAAATAATACCCATATTTAAAATATCCGTATATTCATTTTCCAAAGTACGATCTGAACCATCCCCCTTCGTGTTGCTGTTAATATACGTATTAACTCCTTTTTCTACCCATTCATATGCATTTCCTAATGTGTTTTCACCAAAATAAGATCCCCATGAGAAAATCATATCTGGTTCCAGCATAGTAATAGTTTCCAGGGATGGTGTAAATTCATCCAGGTAATTAATTTTCGCAAAAGCTTCTTCCTGGCTTTCGGGAACTGCATTATCGAGACCTGCTGCAGCGACAATATGGTCTTCCAGACCTAATGCAAGCAGAGTTTCGATACAGCCCTGATAGACAGCTACTACCTTTTCAGGTGCTTTTTCATAAGTAGTTTCCAATTCTGATCCATCTTTGTTAAAGGTTTTGATCGTTACCGGATATTCGGTAGATGATGCGGATACAGTCATTGCTGTTCCAAGAGACATGGTTGTTGCCATTGCCATGGCAAGTGAGCGTACTACGAGCTTGTTCATAATGTTTTTCTCCTTTCACTTTCATCGGAAGCTAATAGTAGTGCTATCGGGCAGGTTTCCTGACTTACAAATCAGCATAGTTTCTTCTCCCTTCTCACAAGTATGCTCGCAATGGGCCATTTCACGGACAAAGAACTACTCCTTGTTTACAGTGACCGGATCGTTCAGGACTTACACCTGATTCCCTCTCTTGGAATCCATAAAAGAATCTTTTCCAATCACCCGATAACTTTATTCAGTTTCTTTATTAGTTTAGCACAAAACTACTTTCATAACAACTAAATTTCTACTTGAATTTATGTATTATACGAAATTTCTCCGCTAATCTCCGGAAACTTAACAGGAATGCCTTCTATATCAGGATGTCTTTTTTGTAAAAACCGAATGATAAATTCATCAGCAATAATGGTTCCTGTATGTATGCAGTCCGCAATTTCCTCCTGCGTTTCGAAATAACTCCATCCTATGTCAGTAATTCCTAAAATCTCAAAAAGTTTCTGATATGTTCGGCGCATTCCGGGAGTGGGAACATATACCGCAGGTTTTATTGTTTTACCAGGATTTTTTTGTATATAGTAATCATATAAACTGATTGTCAGAACCGGCTCACCAAGAATCCATAAGGGTTTTTTATCTATCTCTGGTTTTTCCTCTACTATTTTAGAAAAATCATCTTTGTCAGTCTTACAAAGTTGATCAACATAGGATAGTATTTCCTCTGCTAATTCATCTGCACAAATCTCGCCCAGATTTCTGCCTGCTACACAGGGAATACCATATTCTTCCTGCATCCATTTTGAAATGGAATATCCCTCCCCGGATACCATCCATATAACAGCAGGCAACTGTGATTCTTCTTGATTCCAGTTTTGCCCAAGATATTCTACCGTCATATTGCTTTGCCGGAGACGAGAAATCACCGGCTCAAGTACTCTTTTCTCTCCTACTGCAAGCTCTGTATATCCTGTAATCAGTACACGCCGTTCACTACATGGATTCACATTACGAAAACATATCTTTCCAATTTCCAGCATCGCATGATCTACCGCTTCCGGACATCCTTCGAAACCATTGCAATCAAAAAATAACGCATGTTTTCCGTATTCAGCCAAACGTTGTTCAAGGTATTTCCCGTCAAAACCAATCATATTCATAACTGCACTTCCAACAAGAAACAATGCTCTTTTATTTTCAAACTTTTGACACAACGACATTGTCAGCCCGTCTTCACATCCACCTGTCACCGATACATCTGAAAATCTTGTTCCATACTGCTTACATTTATGCAACACTTCTGTCGAATCATCCACATATTCTACACAACTCTTACATCCTCCGGGACTAACCAAAACTGCATCAGCTTCAATTTCTGACAAAAAGGACAGAACTCCGGAAAAGTCTGGTGCAACCGGTGGAAGGCTGTACAACCCCAGATCACTTTCCTCAATTTGGATTATTTGTTCCCTATTCTTTTCCTGCAGTCCCATTTCTTTTAACAATGCATCAAGGTCAATGATTGGATTTCGACATCTTTTTGTCAAAGGTCCCCGAAACAAGATTCCAATTGGAATTTTCGATTCTAATTGTGTGTTTTCTGAATTCCATTCCCACTGTGTCAGATACTCCATGCAGGATGCATAGACAATAATTCCTTTTGCATCTGGCTGCTCCTGGGCTTTTCTGATTTTCTCATGGATTACCTCATCATTTTTCCCAAGAGCATAATCCCATGCCCGCAATGCACAGCCACAAAATTGTTTCAGTTTTCCCAAACGGTACGCTTGGAACCATAAGGTACGCACACAAGCCAATGAACCTACTGCTACTAACATGGCTCCATCCTGCTGAAAAATACGAGACGCTGCATTATGTTTCATCTTATTGTCTGATATCGTGATTTCTTCTATTTCATATTCTACATTCATAAAGTATCTCTTTTCTAAATATTTCCATTTTATCTTCATCCATAGGTTGGATATCCAGTTTTTTCGCAGATTCCGTCATGCTAAAAAGCAGCTGCTTTATTTCCTTTGCATTATCACTTTCAGGAAAAAGTTCACTAAAAAGAGTATTTTCGTAGTCTGCCCTTTGAATTTCACAGCTTTCTTTTATACACGCAACGATTGGAAACTGAGTGTATTCAGAAAATTTTCTTCCGATCTGTATATCACGTTCATTTTTCACATGATTTAAAATCAGTCCTGCTGCAAGCTGTCTGTTACCATCTGAATAACGCTGACATCCCTTCATAATATTATTCGCTGCATACAGAGACATATAATCCGCAGAAGTTACAATATATATTTTATCTGCATAATTTTTACGCATTGGAACAGAAAAACCGCCGCACACCACGTCTCCAAGCACATCATACACAATCAGATCCCAGAATTGAGATAGAACATGCATTCTTTCCAGTTCATTTACTGCTGAAGTAATTCCCAGTCCTGCACATCCCATACCTGCTTTTGGGCCCCCTGCTTCCGTACAACATACCCCATTTTTCCCTGGAAAAATAATATCTTTCTCTGTCAGTTCTCCTTGATTCTTCTCAAGCTGTTCCAATACAGTTGGGATTCTTCTCTCTGTTAATGTCCTTGTAGAATCCGCTTTGGGATCGCACCCAATATGAAGTACTCTTTTATTCCAACCCGCATATACATATGAAACATTTGCTGCTATCGTTGATTTTCCAATACCGCCTTTTCCGTAAAAAGCAACCCTAATCATTAAAATTCTCCTTTTTTCCTGCCACGCAAACATTACGTCCAACTTCATCAACATGTACCAAAAATATATCTACATGATACAGTTTTTCCAGATTCTCTTTTGTCATAATTTCTTTCGTCATTCCAACCTGCAGATGTCCGTCTTCCCCGAGAATTCCAACCTTTCCATCCAGAAGCAGTACATGATCCGGCATATGGCTGGTGATAATCACAGCATAACCTTTTTGTGCTAATTTCCGAATCATATGTATCATTCGCAATTGGTTACCATAATCTAAATGATTGGTCGGTTCATCCAGAATAATAAGATCAGGTTGTTGAACAAGTGCTCTCGCAATGGAAACCTGCTGCCGTTCTCCTCCGCTTAATTCTGTATAGGCTCTATTTGCCAGATGTGAAATTCCCAGTTCTTCCATAACCTGATCTGCCAATGCATAATCCTTTTCCGATGGTTTTGAAAATGTCCCAAGATATGGGGCACGCCCCATAACAATATAATCTCTGACTTCATATGCATAAGCTGCACTATGAATCTGCGGAACATATCCTATTGTTTTTGCAATTGCTTTCACTTCCATCGCTTTCATAGATGTCCCATTTAGAGAGATTTCTCCCTCCAGAGGAGAAAGAAGATTCGCAATACAATTCAACAATGTTGATTTTCCTATTCCATTCGATCCCAAAATGCAGAATATTTCTCCTCTATCTACAGAAAAGCTTACATTTTTAAATAAAGTTCGATTTTTGTGATAA
>JBJEMC010000123.1:0-10724 GCA_051879475.1 Muricoprocola sp.
CCGAAGAAGACGCCAGACCAAATATAGCTAGTTAATTATTATTCAATCTACTAGAATAAAACCAGGGGAGCGAAAGCTCCCCTTTAGATTGCAACTCTATTTACTTTTACTTAAATATCTTTCTTCCACTCCCAGTTTCATCTGTTCCATTATTTCTACTGCATCACTTTCCAACAACCACCCTTTCTGAATTTGTTCAAATACGCTTTTCTTAAATTCATTTAAATAATTTTGAACAGAACGATATTTTTTAATGAACTCCTCTTTTGACATCCATTCACATGTTCCTATAGCTTCCGTGCCTTCTTTTTTTCCACTTGCAGTATATTTTGCCACAGGTACGTCTAAAAACGGAGTCCTAAATCCGCCACAGACATTTCCATACTCATCATAAATAAGCTTTCCGTCTTCATCCTTTAAAAATAAATCTGCACATTCCGGAACTCCCCCGTCTACTACCCAGCAATGAAGCTTTTCAATTAGAGCAAGTATATATGCCCTTAATGGAAAGCGGTTTAACTCCTGTCCTTTATCCAGATTCAATTCAGGTGGATTTCCACCAGCTTTTCGAATATCTCTGTCACAGATAATCACCGGACATTCTATATCATAATGTGGTGCTCCACCTATCTCATAATACCTGCATTTATTATCTTCTGTATTCGAATTATCCGGAATATGGGATTTCAGATTACCAGCTTGAAAGCCTTTAAACAGTTCATAATCACCTTCACATGTAATTCCCAGATATGGAACATCAGTTTTTATTTCTTCCCTATAGGAAAAATGAAGAGGTAATGTATCCTGTCCAATAGCTCTTGAAAACTGTACTCCAACCAGATTAATGAAGCCGTCATAAATATGTTTATTTTTTACAAGGCTGTAAAAGTTCGCCAGATAGGTATTTAAATAAGCTCCGCTTTGGCTCTGTCCGCTAAGATACAACCACTTAATATCAAGATCTTTTAAAGGACTGCTTTCTCCATATCGTAGCGCTTCTGTTGTCTGGGTTAATATATCCCAAAAAGCCCCTTCCTGAATCTCCTCTGCTCCATCTTTTTCCAGTGAAGGCCATTCCAGTATATGATACCTTTTTTCATCAAACAATCTTAATGCTTTCACATTCACTGGCTTGCTGGTAATTCCTACATATGTATGCCCATTTTTTACACACCAGGAATAAATTCTTTGCCATAAATCTTCAAAATCAAAATTATTTGTTGCATTTAAAATATCCACATATACACGTCCTGAAAAATCCTTTTTCTTAATAGGTCTGCGTACTATAATCCTGTTACAATATGGTTTCGGCTCACAAATCATCTCCAGTTTTCCAGATTTTCTGTCATATACTGCAGCATTTCCAGTCACAAAGTATTCCTGTTCTGTATACCCATATTGTATCAAATCCATTGGAACTCTGCTATGCATCATTGTTCCAAATGGAACGGAGTCATCCTCTACCGGTACTGGACCGACAAAAGATGCCACATTCATTTCTTCATACCATTTATAAACACTTCTATCTATTTCCATTTTAACAACCTGTCTAATATCTTTTTCTGTGTCTCTGGATTACTTTCATTAATGCAAAGATAGATTCCTTTTGGATTCATTGCATCCATAAAGTCTTCCAACTCTGATGGCTGCAAATCTACCACAACACTCTTTCCGGCATCCTGAATTTTCTTAATAAGAGGACACCACTGCATAATAGGGATATTATGTCCCATTCCCTGAACCCACTGAATTGCCTGTATTTCATCTAATTGTAATAATGTATCCAAGTGCTTTGCCACTCCTGCGCCATCCAGATGGAAAATATTATGCTTAAATAATGAAATTTCATCCTTGATATAGGGCAATTCAAATTCATTGAAAAATTCCTGTGAAATCATTGCGCCAAAATCACAGCTTGGTATATGCATTCCTTCATAAGATGGTATATTCATCCATGTAACAGAAACCTGATTATGAGCTTTCAATAATTGATCAAATTCTCTCATTTGGTCATTGAATGATGCGGTAGCTTTTTTCAACAGCTTTTCAACAAACTCCGGGTCATCATAAAGATCCAAGCATAGATTCTGCGTTCCCCTGAAACCAGCTGCCACATCCAGACCTGAATGCATGTCTGTATAGCCTACCATAAATTTGTTTTTGCATTGATCAAACGCATAGTCCATCAATTCCATCATTTTTTTATAATATTTCGAATCCTTTCGGAAAGAAATCTTATCCAAATCCGATTCATCTTCTACACACTCCTGAAGCCAGGATGTCACATCTCCAAAAATCAGTTCACCCCCCATTGTAGCGCCATAATAATTAGGGCCAAGGTTTGGAAAATACATTGGAAAGGTTTCCCCTAAAAAACTTGAATGCTCAAGAGATTTCACAAATTTATTTACCTGATATTCTACATCAAACCATCGTTCTTCAAGGGTATTCCATTTTGACAAATCATCCACTATATTGTATTCCTGATTGTGCGCTGAAAAACGTACCGGCACACGATCAATAATTTCCTGATCATACCATGCATATACCCTTTTCATTGATTCTACAAAATCTGGTTTTGTTTCCAGATCCATGTCCCAAAATTTTGTCATTATTTCCTTCCTCCTTATGCTGCTTTACTTTTTGTACGAATATCTACGGCAACTGCAACCAGTAAAACAATTCCTTTTACTACTCGCTGCCAGTATTCATTAATATTCATCATCATCATGCCATTTGCCAGAACACCCATAAAAATAACCCCTATAATTACTTTTGTTATTTTTCCTTCTCCTCCGCTGACACTGACACCACCTAAAACAACTGCTGTAATAATATCCATCTCATAGCCATCACCTGCACTTGGCTGTCCACTATTTACTCTTGACATAAGAATTAATCCTGCAAGACTTCCAAATAAACCTACCAGCATATATATTTTATATATTTCTTTTTTTACATTTACCCCAGATAATCTGGCAGTTTCCGCATTTCCTCCGATTCCATATATCTTACGTCCAAACACCATCTTATTCAGAATGATATATCCAATGGCAAATACAATCACCATAATAATCATAGATATTGGGATAATGCCAATACTTCCCTGACCTAATACTTTAAAAGCTTCTGGCAGTCCATAAACCGGCATTCCACCAGTAACAAGATAAACAGCTCCTCTAAGGCTGATCTGTGTTCCAAGTGTGGCAATCATTGCTGGTATTTTCAAATAATTAATGCAACTGGCATTTATGATTCCAATCAAAACCCCTAATGCCAATGATACAAATACTGCCAGCATTATTGGTTGCCCATTACTCATCATCATCGCAGCAACCGCTGAAGTAAAACCAATCAGCGAACCGATTGACAAATCAATTCCACCTGTCAATATTACCATTGTCATACCTACTGAACAAATTCCCGTAATAGAAATCTGACGTGCAATATTTGCAAAATTTTTCGCAGAAAAAAATGATTTGGTAAATACGGAGAAGAAAATAATCATTGCTACCAATGTAAGAATAATCCCCATATCTCCCCAGTTTATTTTTTTTGTCTTCGCTTTATCCATGATACTGTCCCCACCTTTTCTAAATACCATCATTTTCTTTCAACTGCAGATGCAAGTTCCAGAATTTTCTCCTGTGTCATAGATTCCCGGTCAACTTCACCTGTAATTCTTCCTTCTGCCATAACAAGAATCCTGTCGCTGATTCCCATCAGTTCTGGGAGCTCAGATGAAATAACAATAATGGTTTTTCCTTCTTTTGCCAGCATATTAATCAACTGATATATTTCCTGTTTTGCTCCAACATCGATTCCACGCGTTGGCTCATCAAAAATAATCACATCGCAATCCATCAGCATCCATTTTGCTACAATTACTTTTTGCTGATTTCCACCGCTCAAATGTGAAATCAGTTGTTCTCTTGTTGGTGTTTTTACTTTCAGTTTTTCAATCTGACGATCACATAATTCCGTGGCTTTTCTATTCTTTATCAGCCCATTTTGTGCCAGATGTGGAAAATATGAAAATAACAGATTATCTTTCACAGACATATTCAAGAATAATCCCAGCTGTTTACGATCCTCCGGGAGGTATGCTATTCCTGCTTTTATCGCATCTGAAGGTGACATAATATGGAGTATCTTTCCATTCAGTCGCACTTCCCCCTTATCAATAGTGTCTGCCCCAAAAATTGCCCTTGCCGTTTCTGTTCTTCCTGCTCCAACCAATCCGGCTATTCCCAGCCTTTCTCCCTTTCTTGCTTTAAAGGAAATATCTTTTAAAAGAGAAGTACATAAACCTTTCACTTCCAGAGATACTTCTCCCTGTTCTTTCTCAATTTGCGGATAGGTATCACTGATTTCTCTGTTTACCATATCTTTAATCAGTTCTTCTCTGGTTGTATCTGCCACAGCCTTTGTATTAATATAATGTCCGTCACGAAAAACAGATACTTTGTCACAAATCTGGAAAATTTCTTCCATACGATGCGAAATATATAATACAGCCAGTCCTTCTTCTTTTAATTTCTTTACAATATCAAATAAATATTTTAATTCATTATTGGTCAGCGGTGCCGACGGTTCATCCATAATAATTACTTTTACGGTTCGTGACAATGATTTTGCGATTTCAACTAACTGCTGATATCCTACTGTCAGATTTTTTACCAGTTCAGAAGGATCTATTTCTACTCCAAGATACTCCAGAACTTTACCTGCATCCTCCTGCATCTTCTCGTAGTCAATGAATGCTCCCTTTTTAGGAAAACGATTATAATAAATATTTTCGGCAACTGTCAGATATTTCAAAAGATTTAACTCCTGATACACTGCTGTAATTCCCATTTCAATCGCCTTTTGAGGAGAATTGTCCACCACTTCTTTTCCTTCAAAAAAGATTTTCCCTTCCGTCGGAGAAATTGCTCCCGTCATAATTTTTATCAGTGTTGATTTACCAGCACCATTTTCACCTACAATCGCATGAACTTCTCCGGAATAAAAAGAAATAGAAACCTGATCGAGTGCCACTACTCCAGGATAACGTTTTGTAATATTTTTTAATTCTAAAATCGGTTTCTTATCCATATGATTCTAACCCCATCCCTTTCAGAAAAAATGGAGACAGCTTTCGCAGTCTCCATCTTTTTTCTATAATTACTCAGCAATGTCATAGTCGGAGATATTATCAATGGTTACCTGCTTCATATCATAAACAATCTGTTCTTCAATCGGTCCATTGGCAAGAACCTCTTCTACAATATCAAATACCTGATTTCCTTTTTCGCCTGGCTGAATATCAACTGTTCCCTTATACATGGTATCTTCAGCGATTAATTTCAAAGCTTCATCAAGTGCATCAAGCCCTACGATACAAGTATTTTCAGCTGTATGCTCTTTATGCTGGCTGCAGGCTTCATATACACCAAGTGCACTGGAGTCATTAATACAGATGTAAATAGCTATTTCTGGATTAGCCGTTAATGCAGTCTCTGCAATCTGATATCCTTCATCTGCATTTCCCGCATTTTGTTCAGATACGAAAACAATTTCTTTATCACCAGTATAAGTTTCTTCCAGACCTGCCTTTAAACCATCTGCACGGTCGATAACTGATTTAATCAAATCATATCTGCCTACAGCCACTTCAATTTTTCCTTCAGAATCCAAAATTTCATCAATCGTTCCATCTGCTTCTTTTGCGTTTAACCATTCGCCTGCAATCTCTCCACCCATACGACCATATTCTGTTTCGTCAATTCCAAAAAATGCATCTGATCCCTCTACTTCCTGATCCAGAGAAATTACAGGAATTCCTGCTTCCTGGGCTTCTTTTACCGCATCTTTAGGCGCTTCCTGGTCAACCGGACTGATAATAATTGCATCTACATCCTGGGAAATGAAATCCTGAATCTGATTAATATGCTTTGCCGGATCTGCTGCTGCGTCCGCAACTATTAAATCAATTCCTCTTTCATTTGCAGCCTTTTTCATCCCATCAACAATAGAAACGAAATATGCATTTTCCATACTCTGAACAGTATAACCGATCTTCAGACCTTCCTCAGCCGATACGGAAGCTACCATTCCACCAATCATTGTACATGCCAATAATGCCGCTAATACTTTCTTTTTCATGTAAAATTCCTCCTTCTTTTTCTGCCGTTCAGATTTATTTTGTACCTTAATTATATAAAAGAACCATATTTCAAACAATTCACTATTCTCTGAAAAACTTTTTGTTTTCTACAATGTGAACTCTGAAATATGGTTTTTCTTTAATTTTTTATATTTTTTCTATACTGACCAGCTGTAACCCCCGTATATTTTTTAAATAATACACTAAAATATGATACATTATCATATCCTATTCTCTGCGCGATTTCCTGTGTTGTATAGTTGCTGTAAATAAGCAATTTCTGCGCCTCTTTCATACGTACAGCTGTCAGATAGTCAGAAAAATTCTCTCCTGTTTCCTCCATGAACAATTTGCTGAGATAATTCGGGCTGAGTCCCAATTCTTTTGCAATCACTGAAATCCTTAAATTTGAATGCATATAATTATCATCAATATATTTTTTGGTCTGATATGCAACTGTTTTTCCTGAATTATTTTGTTCTTTCTGTATTTTTTCTGCAATTTGTGTTGCAATTTTTTCGAAGGCATTCATTGCTTCATCAAGATTCTTCTTTGAGAGTATATCTGTATACAATTCCTGAAATCCAGTATCATACACCTCCATTTTTTTTATTTTATCATTAATACCCTCATAAATAATTGACAAGGAATATGCCATATTCAGTAAAGAATTATTACCGGCTTTTCTCAATCTTTCTTTCAACTTCTTCACACATTCCGGTATCAGTTCCACTTTTCCGAGACTGATTATATTTACGATATTATTTAACAGAAGCTTATTAATGGATGCAGTCTGATCTTCATATTTTCGAATGTCTTTGATTTCCAGACTGCCTCCAAATTCTTCACAAAATTGATATTCTCTCAATTTTTTTATATCCTGAAATGATAGATACAAATCTGACGCATGTGTAACTCTGCTTCCAACTAAAATACTTATACGACATCCTTTTTCATCCCACAATGCTTCTTTTAATTTATCAAGAAATGTTCTTCTTTTATTCAGCAAGTCTGCTTCTGCACAACAGACAATCAAGAAATGTCCTACTTCAAAATCTGTATAGTAGAAGTTATTTTCCGCTGCATATTTCGTTAGTGTTGTTTCTATCTCTTCCGTCTGACCTGTAACAAAATTGGGAATGATCTCAACAATACTCCATTCCTTTATATTCATACCCGTGATTTCTTTCATGATTTCTTCATCTTTTTTCTCACGGAATTTTCCCTGTAAGCATTGATTTAATATGCTTTTCCACTGAACTTTCCTGACTTTTTCCTGTTCATTTATTTTCGCTTTCGCCTTTTCCATCACTTCACTTAACTGGACAATATTTACCGGTTTCAGCAGATAATCTATTGCTCCAAATTGCAGTGCTTTTTTCACATACTCAAATTCTTCGTATGCCGTTAGCATAATAACAGGAAAATTCGGATGATATTCATGCACTTCTTTCAACACTTCCAACCCATTTTTCTGGCTCATTCGTATATCCGTCAACAAAATATCTGCTTTCGTTTCCTCTATCTTATCTACCACATATATACCATCATTTACAGACGCTACAACAGAAATGTCCATTTTTTGCCAGTCAATTCCCCAGGTTAGTCCCTCTAACAGTATTTCATCATCTTCTGCAATAATCAGCTTGTACACGTGTCATTCCCCATTTCAATTTTAATCGTCAATTCTGTTCCCATATTTGTCTTACTTTCTATCTTCATAGAATAACGTTCTTTAAAAAACAGCCTTAACCGTTCATCTACATTAATAACCCCATAACTCTCCCGCATTTCTGGTTTCTTCTCTTTAAAATCATCTTTTAAATGTTGAAGGGTCGTTTCATCCATTCCTATACCATTGTCCTTTACACGAAGAATCAGTTCTCCTTCCTGAAGAAAACACCAAACAAATATCATTCCTCCCTGCTCTTTTGGCTTAATTCCATGATAAATGGCATTTTCAACCAACGGCTGCAAAATCAGCTTCGGCAAAAGAATTTTTTCTGCTTCAGGTTCCAGATATATTTCATATTCTAGTTTTGAACGATATCTTAATTTTTGTATTGCCAGATAACTGCTCACATTTTCAATCTCTTCTTTTAATGAAATGATATCATTTCCTTTGTTCAAACCTGTTTTAAAAAAATTTGTCAGAGACTGCAGCATCAATTCTGCATCATCCAGCTTTTTCATCCGAATCAGCCACATCAATGAATCCAATGTATTATATAAAAAATGCGGATTGATCTGTGCATTTAGCAGCATCAATTCATATCCTCTTCGTATCTCCTGCTCCTCTACAATTTCATCCATCAAATGATGTATATCTGTTACCATTTTATTAAACTGAATACTTAATTCACCAATTTCGTCATCTGTAATTTTAGATACTTCTATATCAAACTGACCCTTTTGAAGAGTTTCTACATTATCTTTTAGTTCCAATATCGGTCGCGTGACATATTCTGCTATTCCTCTTGATATAAAAAACACCACAACCAAAAGGACTGTCGTCAGCACTGCAAAAACAGCAATACTGATATACAATGTATGAAAAAATTCCTGATCTGGAATAGCATTTACCAGAATCCAGTTGTTTACATTTAACTTCTGGTAGCATAATTCGTATTCTTTGTAATGAACAAGATTTTTATCTGGAAAATCATTTTCCCAGTACGCAATTCCTTTTACACATTTCTGCGCAATAGAGAGTTCTTCAGACCCCCTCTCAGCATCGATCAATGTAATTGTTTCATCCTCGTATTTTTTTACCAGACCATTCTCTATTTTTAGTTTATTATAAGTACCTGTATTATATAAAAATGTAATCCCATTCCAGTTATTCTCCTGATACAGTATCTGATCCACACATGTTTCTACAAGAATGACGCCTAAAACTTCTCCAGTAGAATGATCCCGGATAGGATCTACTACAGATATAAAGTGTTCACGAAATGTATCTACTACCTTTGACTCTTCATATAGTTCAATCCATGCCATATCAGAAGACTCTGATGCCATCAGCGTCCAATTATCCTGATCAATCTCTGCCTCTTTAAAAGACAATGAACTGCTTTTATATTTATTTCCCTTTTGATCAAATATATAAACCTGAATATTATCATCAAAATAAGATGCTTTTTTCATTAACTCATTACTTATCTCAATTTCCTGCCCATATTCAGAATTTGAGTTCTGTACATTTGCTAACGCTTTTAAGATTTCCCTGTCATCTCCTACTGTCTGACATATCTGCATTGCCTGGATAAGAATTTTATCAAGCTGCTGTGCATTTTTCTCCATAATCGCAGTACAGCTTGCTTTTTGCGTACGAATCTGATCTCGTATCAATATATATCCAAAAAAGACTTCCAAAACAACAATTGGTATTAACATACCGATACACATATAATAAAAAAACCTGTCTTTAATTTTTCGTGGTTTTATTCTACTGCACATCTTTGACATCATCATATGTATACTCCCAGAATTCTAATGTTTCCTTTCCATTATACTTTTTTCCTTCCAGATCTGCCATGATACGATCAGCAATCATCTCTCCAGCATCAGAATTCACCTCTATAACCGCATATAATTTTCCTGCTAATACGGCTTTTCTTGTATCCTGGGTTCCTCCTATTGCAACAATGGGAATTTCTTTTTCCAATGTTTCCAATGCAGCTATTGCTCCCATAGCAGCATCATCTCCATATGCGAAAATTGCATCTACTTTTTCTTTTCCATCAACCATATACGATACAATTGCATTATATGCATCAATTCTTTTATCAAGATCTCGCATGACATATCCAATCTCAAGGTTGTCATATTTACATAATTCATCTCTAAAACCAATTGCTTTTTCCTTTGTTTCAGAAAATGCGTTATTTGATTGCAGCTCCAAAATACTGCCCTGTCTCTTTCCCAAATAATCTGCAATTAACTCCGCAGCCAAACTTCCCTGTGCATAAGAATCAGAACCAATTTCCCAATAAATATTTTTTTCATCCAATCCTGTTACCGATCCATAAAACAGTATTATTTTCGTCTTGGAAGCCACACTTTCCAGCACTTCTTTTAATCCTACATTTTGCCCTGGCATAACAATTAAATATTGCGGATTATGATTCATGAGTTCTTTAATATCTTCTTCCTGTTGCCTGTTACTTCCATTCGCTGATTTCCATAATGTACTTATTTTTCTATCATCACATGCCTTCAATATACTCTTAAGTGCGCTGACATTCCACGCCGTATTACAGTCTGAAAAAGATATTCCTATTGTGATATTTTCTTCTTTTATTTTGTTTCTGTCTTTTTGAGCAAAGAAAAACAATATTAGTAGAAACATAACAACCAAAACTATAACCACTTCATTACGTAGCTTTTTTTTCATCTTAATCCCTCGCTCACCATAGTTTCTTTTCTGATTGTATTCTACATCATAAATCTGTACTTTAAAACGAATAATTTATAAGCAGATGAAATTTTCTATAGAAAAAATCAGGATGCTATAAAACAAATGATTTCACATCTGTTCTTATAGCATCCTTTTTCTCAAACTCATCCTCTTATC
>JBJEMC010000124.1:0-10624 GCA_051879475.1 Muricoprocola sp.
TATCCAAAACTTTCTTGACTTTTTCTACTATATATCGTATGTTACACTGCAGGTGTCATTGTACCGCGAAGTGTTTTGTCTGGCAAAACCTGTCTGCAATGAAAAAGCCCGGCCAATTCTTAACGAGTGCCTCAAAATGCAACAGAATTTCAATCAAAAAAGGAGGTTATCATCCATGCAGGATAATAAAAATTTTTTAGGCACAGAACCTATTGGGAAACTTCTGCTCAAGCTGTCTATCCCAACGGTAATTGCTCAACTCATTAATATGCTTTACAATATTGTAGACCGAATTTATATCGGCCATATCCCCGGTGATGGAAGCCTGGCACTTACCGGTGTCGGAGTATGTATGCCAATCATTATGATTGTTTCTGCATTTGCAGCACTGATCAGCTCTGGTGGTGCACCAAGAGCATCTATTTACATGGGAAAACAGGATAATCAATCTGCAGAAAAAATTTTAGGTAACTGCTTCATTCTCCAGATTATTATTTCTTTTATTTTAACTGCAATTTTACTGATCTGGGGTGAAAATTTATTACTGGCTTTTGGTGCCAGTGAAAATACGATCAGTTATGCAACAGATTATATGCATATCTATGCTTTCGGTACATTGTTTGTACAGTTAACTCTTGGTATGAACGCTTTTATTACTGCACAGGGCTTCACAACGATTTCTATGGTTTCCGTCCTGATCGGTGCTATTTGCAATATCACTTTAGATCCTGTATTTATCTTTGCCTTTCATATGGGAGTAAAGGGTGCAGCACTGGCAACCGTCATCTCACAGGCAATTTCCATGATTTGGATCGTTCTTTTCCTTTGTGGTAAAAAAACACAGCTTCATCTCCGAAAAGAACACATGCATCTGGAATCAAAGGTCATTATTCCCTGCGTTACCCTTGGACTTGCCACCTTTATTATGCAGGCAAGCGAAAGTGTTGTAGCCGTTTGCTTCAATTCATCCCTTCTCCGTTATGGAGGAGACATTGCAGTCGGAGCCATGACCATTTTAACCAGTGTTATGCAGTTTGCTATGCTGCCCCTTCAGGGAATTGCACAGGGAGCGCAACCTATTTCCAGCTATAATTATGGTGCAAAAAATGCAGACAGAGTCATGAAAACCTTCCGTTTGCTTCTCATTACCTGTTTCGCATATTCCGTATCACTTTGGGCTGCCGTACAGCTTTTTCCTCGAGTGTTCGTAAGCATTTTTACTGCAGATGCAAATCTTGTTACATTTACTGCACCAATGCTGAAAATCTATATGGGAGGTCTGTTCCTGTTTGGTATCCAGATTGCCTGCCAGATGACATTTACTTCCCTCGGAAAAGCAGTAAATTCCATTATTGTTGCCGTTGTTCGTAAATTTGTATTACTGCTTCCACTTATCTATATTATGCCTCACATCGTATCCAACCCAACCGTGGGAGTATATATGGCAGAACCAGTGGCTGATATTATTGCAGTAACCTTTACATCTATTTTATTTATAGTGCAATTTAAAAAAGCACTTGCCCAAATCCGGAATTAATTTACGAATATCCGTATAAACAGAAAATACTTTTGAGAAAATAATTTCTCTCATCTTAAGTGTCTTGTTTATTGCAAAAAATAATCCAGTAAAAGAATCGAGTTGAGAAAGGACGAAAAAAACACGAAATCTTAAAAGGAATGTGAATAATGTGAGTAATGTGATAAAAATGATAATGAAAATAGCAGCCATTGTATTTGTTGTTTTTGTACTGTCTGTAATAATAATCAATATTCTAAAACCTATATTCCAAAAAGGAGTTAGTGAGGAATATAAAAAGTATGTATCTCAGACAGAATATCAGACGGACACACCCGGAACAGAACGAATTCTATGTGTGGAAAATAATGCAGATGCACTCCTTTGGAGACTGCGGATGATTGCTTCTGCCAAAGAATCTATTGTGTTGACAACCTTTGATTTTCGTACAGATGAAAGTGGAATGGATGTTATGGCCGCGTTATATGATGCAGCAGAACGTGGTGTAAAAATAAAACTTCTGATAGATGGAATTTATCAACCATTTTATTTAAGGAACAATGAAAGCTTCGATTCATTCTGTACACATGAAAATATAGAAGTGAAGATTTATAATCCCATAACACTTCGTAATATTTATCATGTGAATTATCGGATGCATGATAAGTATATCATGATAGATGACAGAATGTACCTGCTTGGCGGAAGAAATACAACAGATACATTTCTTGGAGATTTACATGCGGGTTCAAATATAGACAGGGAAGTATTGGTATACAATGCAGGAAATGAAAAAGGCGAATCCTTTCAAGAATTAGAAAATTATTTTCTTCAAATCTGGAAGGGAAAATGTGTGCAGGCGGTGCATCCTTCCGTAAAGGAAGAAGTAATAGAAGCGGAATACATGAAATTAAGAGAACGATATCAATCTCTTTTGAAGAAATATGGCGAGTTTACTCAATATGATGCATGGTATGATAGCACATTTGAAACAAATAAAATCACATTAATTTCAAATGAAACATATGCAGGAAATAAAGAGCCAAGAGTGTTGCATACCATAGAGCATCTGGCATCAGAGGCAGATGAGGTTATCATTCAAACTCCGTATGTAATCTGCAATGAGTATATGTATTCTGTACTTCAAAAAACAGGAAAGAAAGCAAAACTAAACATTCTTATCAACGCGGTAGAAAAAGGCTCTAATCCGTGGGGTTGTGCGGATTACCTGAATAACAAAAGCAAGATTTTAAGTATGGGTGCTGATGTATATGAGGTAATGAATGAATATGCAGTGCACACCAAAACAGTTCTTATCAATGATAATATTTCAATTATAGGATCCTACAATTTGGATATGAGAAGCACTTATCTGGATACAGAATTAATGCTGGTTATAGATAGTGAGCAGTTAAATGCTCTTCTCAGAGATAAGATTGTTGAATATAAAGAAAAAAGCATAGAAGTGCTCTCCGATGGAACGGAAATAAAGAAACCTCTCTATCAAGAACAAGAACTACCCGATAAGAAAAAGAAACTATACAATATTTTGAAATTTATCACAAAACCTTTTAGACATCTTCTATAATTAATGAGCCAGAGGGTATATCTCCACCACTCTGGCTCATTTTTATATTTCATTATAGGGCTGGGTAAGCCACCCGTCTCATGTGCCTTTACACTATTTCTCTTCATTTCCGAAAAGCTCGCCTTCTGCGTTTGTTGTTTCCAGCAGGTCATCGGTATATACAAAGATGCTGTCACCCTGTTTTACTTCGAATTCGTGTTCACATTACTTTCAAGCTATTTTAACGGATCAGAAATACGTTTTGAGGATTTATTTACGTTTTAATCTTTTTACTTTCTGCTCCTCTGCATCATATATCAATCCATATTTAGCCAGGACTTCCTGTGTTTCTTCTGGATATGTATCATACTGCCATTTTATATTTTCATTCGGCCTACGACATTCTTTCAGGTAAGCATCAATATTTGCCACCCTTTGCTCCCTTGTAAGCGTCTTCCTCAGCTTGTTGTAAAATTCTCTCTCATCCTCGACCTCTTCAGGAGTTTTTTGCTCCGCTTCTGCGATCCTGGCTTCATCTACCATGCATCCACAGATGCATGCCAGCAAAAACACAAGAGCAACAGGCCATGTGATACATGCAATTAAAACAGAAATTACTATTGCGTAAAGAAGTGATTTCCAATATTTACTTTTCATATCATAATCTCCTATCTGTACGAAACTGTAAACCTACACTTCACCAAAAAGACGCATGAAATGGTTACGTTTCATGCGTCTTTTTACTGTTAGTTTGCGGCATTAAACTTTTGTTATAAAATCTGCTTTGTATTTTCTCTATCATCGTCCGAAAAACATCATCAAATATCGTATTCTCTGCCATGAGATTTCTCCTTTTCTTTTTTGCTATCTCATGTACTTTTCATTTTGTTTATCGGATGTATATACATTTCTATTATTTCAGAATATTATCATTTATAAAGATTAAAATACGTTTCCCAATTCAAGTTTATTGTAGCACAGCGTATTTTCAAAATCCAGAAGAAACCACCTTTTCTAATAGCGAGTTACTGTTCACATGCGTTCCAGTAACGATGAAAAAGCGTGCAAAACACCTCGCGGAACAGTGGCACCTGAACTCTGAACTGTAACAATAGCGATACTATAACTAAGATTCCTAATGGCAAATTCCATTATCCTTCATGAAACACCCCTGATGTATACGATTATGTTAATTCAAAAAGAATCGTTTCATAAGGTTTCAGCATGATTCCACCTGAGCAGAAAGTTCGTTCATTTTCTCCGTAGTTGGATAGGATCACAGGAATATCCGGATGTAATTCTATTCCTTCACATACAAATGTCTGTAATTCTTCTGAAAAATTATGCACTGCCAGCCAGGTTTCTTTCTGATCACTTCTAGTGTAAGCGATCACCGGACCTTCTTCCGGACAACAAAGTTGCAAATCCCCATGTGCCATTACCGGATGGTCTTTGCGAAGTGAAATTAATTTCTGGTAAAATCTGAAGATCGATGTGTCATCCTGCATCTGGCTTGCAGCATTGATCTCTTTATAGTTTGGATTTACCCCGATCCAAGGTGAATGTTCGGAAAAGCCAGCATATAAACTGTCATCCCACTGCATTGGAGTTCTTGCATTATCACGGCTGATACGGCTGGTCTCTTTCAATGCTTCTTCTGATGAAGCGCCCTGCTCTATCATGGTTTTATAGTAATTGTGTGTATCAATATCGTCATAATCTTCTATAGATGGATATGTTACATTTGTCATTCCTAATTCTTCTCCCTGAAAAACAAAAGGCGTACCAGGGAGCGTGTGTAAATAAGCAGCCAGCATCTTTGCGGATTCTTTCCAGTATTTATTGTCATTTCCGTAGAGAGACACCTGACGCGGCTTATCATGGTTGCTCAAGAACCTTGCCCACCATCCGTCTTTTTTGAGAACTTCATAATCTTTTTTCAGATCACGTTTCATTTTCTCCGGTGACCAGGTCTGTATCTCTACAATTGGAAGAACAAAAGGAATTGACATGTTGAATTCTTTGCTCGCAGCGCTGGAATACTGGATGGCATCCTGCTCCGTATTGATGTTGACTTCACCGACGCTCATCAGGTTATCCGGTGTCATAGTTTCGGCTACCATATCACGGATATGACGATGGGTGCCTTCCAGATTCACACACGCTGCTGTACCGACTGTTTCCTGTGCGTTTGCACGTCCGTCAAGCCCCTTATCCAGATAACTGATGGCGTCAATACGATATCCATCAACACCTTTTTCATTCCAGAAACGGATGATATCAAGAATCTTCTCTTTTGCTTCCGGGTTGTCCCAATTCAGATCCGGCTGTTCTTTTGCAAAAAGATGGAGGTAGTACTGTCCTCTTTCAGGAACATACTCCCAGGCACTTCCTCCAAATACGGACATCCAGTGATTCGGGGCGCCTCCGTCCGGATCCGGGTCACGCCAGATGTAATAATCGCTGTAAGGATTGTCGCGGGATTTTCTGGATTCCTGAAACCATTCGTGCTGATCAGAAGAATGATTCAAGACCAAATCCATGATAATTGCAATCCCGCGCTCATGAGCTCCATCCCGAAAAGCTTCCCAGTCTTCCATAGTTCCAAATTCTTCCATGATTGTAAAATAATCTGAAATATCGTAACCGTTATCCACATTGGGAGATGCATACACCGGAGACATCCATACCGCGTTGATCCCCAGTTCCTGCAGATAGTCAAGCTTTTCGATCATTCCCTTAAGATCACCGATTCCATCATTGTTGCCATCCTTAAAACTTCTTGGGTAAATCTGGTAAATCACCAGATCTTTATACCAGTCTTTTTTGTGTATCATAATTCCTCCTTTTTCATTTTGCACAAATAAATGTTAACTTTATTATAATTTATTATGCAAAAAAACGCAACAAGGCAAACTGCCGAGCAGGAGTTTTGGGATTTTTTACTGTCCCTGTGGCTCTCCAAGGGAAACGAGGTGTCAGGTACAAATAAATATTCCAAAAACGGTACACAGACTACTATTCGTCCATGTACCGTTCACAATTGTCTCTGTTATATTTATTTCTCCTGCTGTTCACTTTCCGTAAACAAGTATTTTTCTGCAAGTTCTAAAATCTTTGCAGCTGTCTCTATCTGCTGTGCAGTTATATCTTTGGAAGCAATGTAAAAGGTGTCATAGTCGCTTGCATGACGTACTTCCTCTGCTTTCATAATTTTTCTTCCAAGTTCACGAGGGAAAATCTCTGGTTGCACATAATTCTTGTTAAAATAACTCAACGTATCTTTGTGTTTTTTAAAAGCAATTCCCTCTTTTGCCAATACAGCACAAATAGTATGGAAAATACTGTAATATGCACGATTATTTGCTGCTCAATATTGCCCCGCCTCGAATGTAAGATGCGCCGCATCCAAATCTTCCCTGGCCACGTTCAAACGATGACAAACCACATCCATTTTGGTTCCAACATCCAGAGAATCAGGCTGCTTCATATAAAACCACCCCTTCTTTCTGTACATTCGAATAGAATGGATAGGCTCCAACCCATTGCTTAAAATGCTGAAGATTTTTCACAACAGGCATCATCCAGATATCATAATCTACATTGTACTCATATCCCAATTCTGACAATGCATCAGAATAAGCATCCATTTCTTCCGGTGTCAAGTCCACCAGCAACATAATATCTACATCAGAATCTGATGTATAATCCCCTCTCGCATAAGAACCATATAAAATGACGCTTTTAAGATGGGCGCCGTAAATCTTTTGTACTTCTGATAAATATTGAGTAAGCAGTGTATAAATTGTCTGTGGCATACAATCGTTCCTCCTTTCTCTTGGTATCATAAGTATAATCCAAATCAAAGAATTCTGCAACCAGTGTAGATTTAGTATTACATATTCCATCGCTTTTTTACTGCCTCTGCGGCTCTCTCCTAATTAATTACCGATCTTTAAAATCGGATACATGTGATTATCTGTCCACTTGCTCCTCTTTATTTTCATTCATTTTTGTCCCGCAATTACTGCAATAATCTGCATTGATATCTATGATCTGACCACAATGCGGACATTCTTTATTTAATGGAGCCCCACATCTGTCACAATATTTTCCTTCCCCGGTTTTTATTTTCCCACAGTTGCTGCAGGTTCCCCGAAAAGCAGCATATAGATATAGTGCCATTATTGCAAAGAGATTAAAAAATACGGTTGCCAAAACCCATAAGGTACTGTTCGATCCTATATGATTTGACTTTCTATATGCACAGATCAGGCAGAGAATCCAATACCATATCACCAGTACGACTTCTATTATACCGCAGACCGTGAGAAACACAATGACCGATTCCCATTGAAACGCTTTTCTTTTGAAAATCCCACACATTGCAGCAAATAAACCTAAAACAGAAACTACACTTACTGCTGCGAAAATAAATACTGCTTTTTTTAAATTCATTTGTAGTGCCCATTTTTTCCACTTTTCCAACATTGTAATGCCTCCCTTATAACGATAGCATTATCATACTGGTCTCTGTTAAACAAAATGTAATAAGAAAGTTAAATAATTTCTAAACAAATTGTCCTGCTACCCTTCCTTGGCTGACTGTTGCATTGATATGCCACTTTTTTTCCATTTCATCTTTCCATAACATTTCCGCAGCAATCAGAATATACTCACAGTCATTTTCATAATTCCCCGCCTGCTTTAAATATAATTCATGTAAAGTTCCAATATTTCTACCGGAAACGATATATTTTTCTCTTTTCCCATTTTTCCATCGTTCCATCTCATTTTGGAACCATTTATGCAGTTCCTGCTCATATCTGCAATGTTCTTTCAGATTTCCATGAAATAGGTTATTGTGTGGAAAAGTAAATGCATCTGCTGTATAATGCATCAGCTTTCCAAAATGATAATACTCCCGGATTCCCCAATTCCTTTTTTCCTGTAACGAATAAAAAAGTTTCTTCATTACCGGCAATATATTTCCATAATTATGTCCATGAAACTTTTTTCCTTTTACGATTCCGTGCAAATATGTAAACGGGTTTTTATCCGGTTCAATATTTCCATAAATGAACGCTTTTAAACAAATATACGAAATGCTTCCTGGCATCTCTGATACAAGCATTTCAGCGAGTTTTTTATGATCTCTCGTCTGCATACTCTATACTTCCTTTCTTCTATATCCAAACCGTTGCATTATAGCCATTGATCTGCCAACTGCTGCATTTTATAATCCGCTGTTGTCACAAGATCGGCACATTGCTTAAGCTGTTTCTTCATATTTTCCTGATGATTTCTATTCTTTTTATATCGAAGCTGATGTTCCAGGGTTGCCCAGAACTCCATAGCGATTGTTCTAAGCTGTATTTCAACCGGTACATTGCATTTATGGTCTGAAAAATACACGGTAACCATTACAATCAGATGCAGGCTCCTATAACCATTCTCTTTTGGGTTTTTAATATAATCTTTCACCTGAATCTCCTGAATGTCTTCCTGTTTTAACAAAAATTCAGCAATATAGTACACATCCGATATGAATGGACAAACTACTCTGATACCAGCAATATCCATTACATTTTTTACCATACTGCTCACGGTAAGAGGAAATCCTCTTCTTTCCATCTTCCCTTTAATACTTTCCGGTGATTTCACTCTTGTTTCTATATTTTCAATTGGATTACGGTCTTTACAGGCCTGGAACTCCTCTCGGAGTATCTCCAATTTTGCTGTCAACTGACAAATTCCTGCCTGATAAAAAAAGACAATCTGATTATATTGTTCGGTAATATTTAAAGCATCACTTGCCATCGGAAGAAAAATATTTTCTTCTTCATCAGGATCAAGTTCTTCTACCTCTACGATTTCCGAATTGCCAACTTTGCGATTGACTATATTTTTCAAAATATTCTTCATTCGTTAACTTCACCTCCTGTTTGATAACAGCATAAAATAAAATCATAAATTCAAAAGAGAAAAAAACTAAATATTTATTAAACTCTTTGTATTGCAGATACCACTGTATTTTTTTCACAAAAAACAGGGAAACGGAATGTTCCGTTTCCCAGCAGTAATAAGATATGAAAATCGACATAAGAGTTCTTTAAAACCTTGTTTTTACAGTCACTTTTATTCCTTTTCTTCATTTTCATCATTAGTCTGAATGGTTCCATCTTCAGCATTTACAAAAACTGTGATCTTTGCCCCGGAACCATCTGTGCCCTCAAGCTCATAAACTACATTTCCGTCTTCGCTGTCCAGCTCTTTTACCGTGAAGGTATATCCACTGTTTTCTTGTTCTGCTGCCTTAATGGCATCGGCCTCTGTAATTTTTGCCTGTGCCGTCAGTGAAACATCTTCTGCTTTTTCTTCAGTTTTAGTTTGAGTATTCTTTGTATTACCTGATATTTCGGTAGTTGTTACATTTGCTGCTAACACGGTTGTTCCAATAGAACCCATAATCAAAAGACTAAGTGATAATGTGACAATATTTTTTTTAGAATATTTCATATAAAAGACCTCCTTGGTTGGAAATATCGTTAATGTTCTACTTTATAGTTTTAAGCTCAGGATTTTCTGTTATTTCACATCATGTCTCTTGAACAAATATATACCTCCCATGTTTACTAAGAGTAAATATACGATTGCAGTAATAGTTCCTGCCAATAAAGCTCCTGATGGCAATGGAAGGCTCGTTACTGCAGACAGTTTTTCCTCAATCCAGAGCGGAGAAATTTTAAAACCAATTCTGCCGAAAAGGAAATCCAGCGCCTGGAGCAATGTAGGAAAAATACTGACAATACAAATATTCGTGGCAATTGCCGCACCATTACTTCGCAAAATAGTAGAAACAGCTACAAAAACTGCTACATATGCCATGAACAGCAACCATGACACTAACAGCACCATAACGAAATTTGCCAGTTGAAAAACACCATGAGGGTCAAATCCCAGGAAAATAGTGCCAGATATCATTATAACAGGTACGAAAACACCAAACATTGCTGTGACAGCAAATGCGCAAACCGCAAATTTAGAGAGGAAAATATGCTCCCTGCGGAATCCCTTAGATATATAGTTTTTCATGGTTCCGTAATGAAACTCACCCGATACAAATATGGAAACGAATACAGCTGCGACCAGAGAAAGTGTTGGCGAGCTTAGACAATACCCTATAATTTCAACAGCGCTCAACGATAAGTCCTGTACATCAGGTTCTCCACTTGCCACTGCCTGCTGTAGAGCAAACGGCATCAACGCTGCAAAAAAAGCACATATCAGCAGGCATATCCAGAAAGAAGAGGATTTTTTCAATTTATAAAATTCTGCTTTTATCATATTCATGCTGTTTTTCCTCCTGTCATTGTCATAAAGTACTCTTCCAGATTCTGTTCCGTAGGGATAATGGCTGACACTTCAATCCCATTTTGTACCATAATTCTGCAAATTTTAGCGGCTTCATCCAAATGGTCAAATACAAGAACCGAACCATCTGTCTGTTTTTCCGCATTTGCATTTATTTCCTGACGAAT
>JBJEMC010000125.1:0-10553 GCA_051879475.1 Muricoprocola sp.
TACCTGAAGAAATGCCAGTCCACAATTTGCCTTTGCAGAATAATCCACTACGAAATTAGGATATGTAACAAAATTCTTCAGATCTCTGCAACGCTGTCTTAAGATTCTTTCATTTGTAACATATAATGGCGTTCCATATTTTTTCGCCAAAACAGTCGGATCAGTTCCTTCCCAGAAATTTAACTGATCTGTCACTTTTGTATATATTTTATTCATTTCATATCCTCCTCATTTACAACAGAATTTACTCCGAAGTGTTACTGTTCACGTGCGTTCCAGTAATTTTAAATTCAAGTATCTATTGACTTATTATAAAGATAGATATAAAATTTGTATAATGAATTTTATAAAATTACTGATTAGGTATTTCGATAAGAGGATGATATGAATATTGAAAATTTAAAAACATTTATCACCCTGTCTGAACTAAAGAATTTCACCCAGACAGCAGACCGCTATTACATTGTCCAGTCCACTGTAACAAACAGGATCATGGAACTGGAAAAAGAACTCGGAAAGAAACTGTTTATCCGTAACCGGAAGAATGTGGAACTTACGGATGAAGGCCAGCATTTTCTCAGTTATGCCAAGCGTATCGTAGCTCTGGAGGCTTCCGCTATTGAAGAGCTTAGCATGCTGCACACCTTCTCCGAAACGCTTCGTCTTGGAACTGTCAATACCGTATACGAATGTTATCTGATTGACCCAATTACCGATTTTATCAGGAAACATCATGATATTTCCATGAAGGTTATTATTGACCATTCCGGTCCATTATTACGTATGCTGCAGGATGGAACCATTGACATGGCTTTTTCCTACATTCCATTGAAAAAATCCGGGTTTGTCTGCCTTCCTCATAAGTCTGATGAACTTGTCCTGGTTACTTCTCCTGAACACACGGAGTATCTTGACGGTATCATCCAGGATCAGCTTCCGGATTTAAACTATCTGTATTGTGACTTTATGATCCAGGATAATGGGACCTTTATCAAGGATATGTTTCCAAAAAACTTCTCCTTCTCCTTTGAGATCGATAAATTAACCCTTCTGGTTCATTATCTTTTAAGTGGAATTGGATATTCGTTTCTTCCAGAGAGTCTGGTGAGAAAGCATCTGGAAGATGGCACTTTGATTTCTATTCCATTAAAAGACTTTGAAGCCCCTCAGATTCAGAGCTTTCTGATTATACCGGAAAGCAAAACAGAACTTTCTTCCATCCGTCTTTTTACAGAAATTTGCGATACGGAGGTAAACATTGAATGAAAAAAAAGACAAAACAGATTCTGGCATGGGCAGGAATCATCCTTCTGGCAGGTTTATATGTACTGACCTTGATTTTCGCCTTGATTGACAGTCCCTGGGCATTTAATCTTTTTAAATTCTGTGTGGGTATGACTATCGTACTTCCATGCCTGATTTATGCATATATTCTAATATACCGTGTACTTAACAAAGATAAGGATGATAAATAAAAAATATTAAGAAGAAGACGACCTGCATTTTCACACAGGTCGTCTTTTCCTTATATATAAAACATTCTCTTATCTGTAGATAATATCTTCTCTTCCCGGTCCATTGGAAACCATGGTGATTGGGAATCCGATTTCTTTTTCAACAAATTCCACATACTTTCTACAGTTTTCCGGAAGGTCTTCATATTTCTTAATGCCGCGAATATCACACTTCCATCCCGGAAGTACTTCAAGAACAGGTTTTGCTTTAGAAAGCTTTGCAGTTGTCGGGAATTCTTTTGTAACCTTTCCGTCGATCTCATAGCCTACACATACAGGAATCTCATCCAGATAACCCAGTACATCAAGTACTGTAAATGCTACGTCCGTGGTTCCCTGCAGACGACAGCCATACTTGGATGCTACACAGTCAAACCATCCCATACGTCTTGGACGACCTGTTGTAGCACCGTACTCTCCGCCATCTCCACCTCTGCGGCGAAGTTCATCTGCTTCCTCTCCAAAAATCTCACTTACAAATTCACCTGCACCAACAGCACTGGAGTATGCTTTTACTACAGTTACGACCTTCTTGATCTCATATGGAGGAATACCAGCTCCGATTGCACCGTATGCAGCCAGTGTGGAAGAAGAAGTAACCATTGGATAAATGCCATGATCTGGATCTTTTAATGTTCCCAACTGTCCTTCCAGAAGGATGCTCTTTCCTTCCTGGATTGCATTCCAAAGGAATGCAGAAGTATCACAAACGAATGGTTCCACCATCTCTTTGTATGTGTGAAGTTCTTCTAACAGATCTTCCGGCTTCAATAATGGTTTGTGATACAGATGTTCCAGAAGAACGTTCTTCTGCTCACAGATACGAACTACCTTTTCTTTTAACAGTTCTTCATCAAAAAGTTCACTTACCTGGAAACCAATTTTTGCATATTTATCTGAATAAAATGGTGCAATGCCAGACTTTGTAGAGCCAAAAGACTTACCTGCCAGGCGTTCTTCCTCATACTGGTCAAACAGAATATGGTAAGACATTACCATCTGTGCCCTGTCAGAAACAAGAATCTTAGGCATTGGAACACCTCTGTCTACAATACTCTTTACTTCGTTAAATAATACAGGGATATTCAGAGCCACACCATTTCCGATGATACTGGTGGTATGATCATAAAATACTCCTGATGGAAGTGTATGAAGAGCAAATTTTCCATAATTGTTCACAATGGTGTGGCCTGCATTTGCACCACCCTGGAATCTTACGATAATATCCGCTTTCTCAGCAAGCATATCGGTAATTTTACCCTTACCTTCATCTCCCCAGTTTGCACCTACTACTGCTGTAACCATAATCGTTTTCTCCTCTTTTCTTTCTCTCTTTATCTATCAGACATTAATCTCAGCTTTCATTCCCAGAAGCTCTTTGTTTTCTTCCAGAATCGGACGAACTACATCCCTTAAGAATACTTCCACCTGACGCGGTGCACGTCCGACGTATTTAGCAGGATCCATGGCCTTCTGAAGTTCTTCCATGGTCAGATTAAATGCAGGATCTGCAGCGATCAGTTCCAGAAGGTTA
This sequence comes from Muricoprocola sp., assembly GCA_051879475.1. GTDB lineage: Bacteria > Bacillota > Clostridia > Lachnospirales > Lachnospiraceae > Marvinbryantia. The sequence goes on from JBJEMC010000125.1 coordinate 3,049, forward strand.
TTCTCTTTTCCTTCTACCTTGACATTCCTTCCTGCTTCCATAGACAGTTCACGGATTCTTTCATGAAGTTCCTGTCTGTCTCCACCGGCTTTTACCGCATCCATCATAATGTTCTCTGTCGCCATAAACGGCAGTTCTGACATAAGATGTTTTTCGATAACCTTTGGATATACCACAAGGCCATCTATCACATTCAGGCACAGATCCAGAATACCATCGATGGCCAGAAATCCTTCCGGAATGGAAAGTCTCTTATTTGCAGAATCATCCAGGGTTCTCTCAAACCACTGTGTTGCAGAGGTGATGGCCGGATTCAGGGCATCACAGATTACGTATCTGGACAGAGATGCGATTCTTTCACTTCTCATCGGATTTCTCTTATATGCCATGGCAGAAGATCCGATCTGAGTCTTTTCAAATGGTTCTTCTACCTCTTTCAGATGCTGCAAAAGGCGGATATCATTGGACATCTTATGAGCACTTGCAGCAATTCCTGCCAACACATTCAAAACTCTTGTATCAACCTTTCTGGAATAGGTCTGGCCAGAAACAGGATAACATGCTTCGAAGCCCATCTTCTCTGCGATCATTGGGTCGATTTTATCAATCTTCTCCTGATCTCCGTCAAAAAGTTCCAAAAAGCTTGCCTGTGTACCTGTCGTTCCCTTGCTTCCAAGAAGCTTTAAAGTGCTTATCACATAGTTAAGGTCTTCCAGATCCATGGTAAATTCCTGCAGCCAGAGAGTTGCTCTTTTTCCAACTGTGGTTGGCTGTGCAGGCTGGAAATGTGTAAATGCAAGAGTCGGCTGATTTTTATAAGTATCTGCAAAATCTGCCAGCTCCGCAATGACATTTACCAGTTTCTTACGAACCAGCTTCAAAGCTTCTGCCATGACAATAATATCTGTATTATCCCCAACATAGCAGCTTGTAGCGCCAAGATGAATGATTCCTTTTGCCTTCGGGCACTGTACTCCATACGCATATACATGCGCCATTACATCATGACGTACCACTTTTTCTCTTTCTTTTGCCACGTCGTAATTAATATCGTCTGCATGGGCTTTCATCTCTTCTATCTGTTCATCTGTAATATTCAGGCCTAATTCTTTTTCTGTCTCAGCAAGTGCGATCCAAAGCTTTCTCCAGGTACGGAACTTCATGTCCGGAGAAAAAATATACTGCATTTCCTTGCTGGCATATCTTTCAGATAATGGGCTCTGATATTTGTCGTTCATAATCTATTTCCTTTCTCTCTCATCTATTCAAAAAAACATCATCCGATCTTCAGTATATCTCATGCAAAGACAAAAAACAAGCTTTACCTCACTGTACTGTGAAGATATTTCTCCTGAAGATGAGAAATCAGCTCCTCTTTTTCCATCTTATGTAAACTTTCAGCCAGTTCACTTTCCTTTGCCTCCCGCAAAATCGCTGCTGTCTGGTTTTTCAATTCCATGGCTTCACTGCGGTCAGCCCTGATTTCTTCCAGGCGTTTCATGTATTTTTGCTCTGACAGAAATAACGGCAACAGCCTTAAATAATTTTCATACGTTTTTTTGGAACGCAATACCTGATAGGATTCCCACAGGCATTCTGCCGCTTCCTCAAATCGGAACAGCCCTGCATATGCCGCGGCCATGTTTTCCCATATTTCTGCATAAAACTGGATACCAAAACGGCCTTTTCCCTTCTGAGAAAGAATTTTTTCATACTCTTTTATGGCGCTGACATACATCCCATACTGAACCAGATAATCGGCCTTCATCTTTTTTCTGACATCCCTCGGCTCAATTGCCACTTCTGAAAGCTGCTGCTGGAAAAACCGAAGCTTTTCCTCACTTAGATAGCCACATTCCTGAAAGATTGGAATTACAAACTTTTCTATCCCTTCCTTTTTTTCCAGACTGTCCAGAAGCTTTTTTCTAAGGCCTGTCAGCCCCAGCTCTTTTCCCAGCCATTCACACAGATCTTCATTTATGATGGTCTCATCCAGTAAATATACATTCTGGCTGATATAATAACAAAGTTCCTCTATGGAATAAATTCTAAGTCCCACACTTTCAATCAGATAAGGCTGTTTCGCCCGCTGCGTCCTGCAAAGGTAATAATTGCTCATCTATTATCCCCCCTATGACATCGTTAATACGCTTTCCCAGGTAAGTCCAGATGCAGGATAAAACTCCCCAAATCCCAGATCCCGGATAAAGATCCGACATCGGTCTGCATCCAGGAAATCTGCATGGAGCTGCAGCCTGGTAGTCCTGCCAGGCCTTTTGGGTAATTTATCTAATACGATACTGTAACTGGACATCTCTCCTGTTATCATATGTTTTCCATATATGAGTACTTCATTCGTATCTTCTATCATAAACTCACAGGTATGCTCTGCTTCGTACCAGTTGATTCCTGCTCCAATAAGCAGATAATTGGTGTTCTTCCCCCGAATTTCCATCTGCATCCGTAGATTCTGCATAACCAGATCCTCGCTCTGATACAGATATGCATCCAGCTTTTTCCCTGTCCGAAGTCTGGCACAGGCTCCATAACAGGCTCCCTTTGTAAAAAGATTCCTGCCCTGGTACACATGCCGTTTTCTGCATAAAACCTGAAGAGATTCCACTGCCCAGGACTTATCAAAATCATCTCCGATGAGAAAAGCAGAGGACGCTGTTTCGTCCTGAAAAGTATCCCGGATCAATTCCAAAAACCTCTGGTCTCTGCGTTCATCCCATTCTTCCTGCGACCGTCCTGCTGCATATCCCAAATCTTTTTCTCCCTTCTGATACACAGAAACAAGAGCAGGCTTAGTACTGTTATCGATCTTCATCACATAAGAAACAATCTTTGACTTATCATAAATAAAAAGAGAGGAATTATGTATCCACAGTTCTCTTTTTTGATTCATAACATAATAATAAAAACTTTCTCTGTATGACTGCAGAAACACCTGTTCTTTCTCAAATCCCAGCATTTCACAGGCCCGTTTGATTCCTTCGATCCATGGCTGGCGGATTTCTTTCATCGTCACCATGAGAAAGGTAGACTGTATCTGCGGTTTTGGTTTGATCAGAGAAATACAATGTTTCAGAAAATTTGCCAGACTCATGATTCCCAGATCCATAGCAGAATAGATAACCTGAAAAAGATCTTCCGGAGTAGGGATCAAAAACTGTTTGTCCTGATCAGATACACTTATGGTTTCTACTTCCATATTTCTGTCATTATAATAGGAAACCTGGGAATAATCCTCAGCCAGATCAATTCCAATAATGGTTTTTTTCATAATTTCTTTCTCCCTTTTACTCTTTCAGGCCAAACATCTCATTCACAAGATACTTGAGCCCAACATAATCCTCCAGAGCACTCTCCCATCGGGTTTCGTCTGTTCTTTCTCTTGCCTGAAGCAAACGGTTGATAATATCATACTGCGATATCGCATGATCTGCACTTTTCTTTGCCATCTTATACGAAAGGATTCCGGTATCTTCTTTTCTGCCCTTTTCTTCTATCGTATAGTACCATTCTATCACATCCCCATAAAAGAGAACAAATTCCTTCGCCCGGATTCCTTCAAAACCAGGTGCCATGAGGATACTTTTTTCTTTCTCTCCATTAATGGCATAATGAAGAACCACTTCTGCCTCCGGATTTCCCCGGTATTCCAGAATATGCAGATCCTGGATATGAAAATGTTCCTTCATCTTTTCCGGCAGTTTTTCATAAAAGGCAAAATACATTCCCTGCCCTAAATATTTCTGAAGGAAATAATACAATAAGGATTCCTGCCCTGCTGTCCGATCCGTCAGCTCTGTATAATATCTCATCAGGGCAAGTTTACATACATCCGGAAGACTGACATTTCCCAAAGCAGTTTGTTCCAGATAGTAAAACACATATTCCTGTACAGGCATCTCCCTCACAAAATATTCATATGCCATTAAGATTGCATAGGCTCTGCAGATCTTGTCTTTTCCAAACTTTCTGACATAGGATTCAAAAACAGGCTCTGTGTCTTCTAAATCTTCCTGGGTCATAAATAACAGTACCAGTAAACGTTCTTCAAACTCCAGGCTGTCCAGTCCAAATTCTTTTCCCTTATACCAGATCTTTTTCATCATCTGAACCGGACCTTCAAAATGCCTCATCAGATACTTCAGAATCGCCTCATCAAACAGTTCATTTCTGAAGCAGTAGGTGCATACTGGCAAAAGCATGACGTCCAGTGTATCGGAATCCTTTTCCAGATAAAAATGACACATGCGCACCAGTATTTCCAGATCAATTTCTTCCAGACCATATTTTGTGACCAGACGAAAGATATCTTCGTATCGTCCTGTTTCTGCCAAAAGCACTGCCAGAGCCTTCCGATTTTCTGTGAACATTTCTTCCAGATTGCATAAGTCCAGAAATTTTTCTTTTCCTTCCCGTTTCCAATTCCCTACAAAATACTCCAGAAGCCGTGTTCTGATCAGATCCTGATATTCTTTTTTCAATCCGGATTTTCCAAGTAATGTAAGAAATTCAGAAGCATTTTCCTCTGTGACAATAGATTCATCCCGCACATTGGCACAATCATAGAGCAAAATTCCCATAGGGGGATTCTGTGCTTTTCTGAGGCATTTCAGATATGCCTCTTTGTTCATGAGAGTTTTTCTCGTATACAGAGCGGGATCCCCCAGTCTTCTTCCCGTTTCATCCTCTGTCAGGATCTTACACTGCTCATTATAGATCAGCACAAAGGCATGGCCGTCCCGAACCATCACTCTTTGTTCCTTTTCCAGCTGTCCATGGGTTATGATGACATATTTTACATTGGGATTATCCACCAGTATTTCTTCTGTAAACAAAATCTTACAAAAACCTTCCAGAAGCATTTCATCCAGGTCTTCTTCTGTCAGAAGTACCTGATACAAAAATGCCAGTTGGTCAGTTACATGCTCTTCCAGAATCTGCTCCTGTAAAAAACGGCGTATCATAGAACGATAGGCTTCAAATGTATCCGGATCCCTGTGCCGGTTTCTTACAATATTTGCATAAATGAGTGCCTTTTTCGTATAATCCAGAGTATTGTTATAACGGAAATACAATCTCACCGACTGCGGAAGCATTCTGTCTGTGATATCTTCCGATGTTTCCACAAAATATTCATACATCCCGGTAATACGTACATCCTGCTTGATTCCCATTGCATACCATCTGGCATATTCCGGATCTCTTTTTCTGCCCTTTATGAGCATGGAACAGATGGATGTGAGCATATTCCGGGTAGGAAACTGCTCAAAACATGATTGCATAATCTGAAACATGATTTCATCAAAACTTTGCAATCTTCCCGCCAGTTGTGCAATCTGACCGCTGATTTCACGATCCATAAGATTTTCCCTGCAAATAAACTTAAGCAGATGAATCTCAAACTTTTCCAGTTTTCTAAGCAAAAGCGGTTCTTTTTTCAGCAGCTGATACGCTTCCAGATACATAAAAGGACTGTTACAGCCACAATAAAACTGATGACGGATTCTGTCTAATCTCTCTGTATCATTTCGGAAAGCTTCCGGATTGACACGTAGCATCAGCCACTCCATCATCCAGTTTTCCTGATTTTCCAGATACAGTTTTTCTATCTTTTCTTTTGCTTTTTCCCTGGTTTCTCTGTCTTCATTGCGAAGCAAAGTCAAATAAAGATAGAATCCATAAGAAACAGGATCTGTCAACTGTGCTGTTCTTTCCCGGATCTGCTCCAGGAGAAGACTGGCCTGTATCTCATCTTTCCCCATCAGCAATACATAAATCTCATACAGATCAAAAAAGATATGTGCTGATCCTGTTTTTCTGTAATTTTCAAGACTTTGCAGCGACATTCCTGCAAAATCTGCTGCTTCTATCCTTCCAGTCTGATATCCAATAAAAGAGGACATCATGCGGATGATTTCCTGTTTCTGCCTGTGAAGAGACTTTTCTGTTAAAACAGCTGCCTCATTATGAACTTCCACCTGACAGCAAAGCTCCATTCCATCGTAACAGATCCTGATACATCCAAAATTCCTGCCGGCATGAAGTTCTTCTTTTTTAATAAAAAACGTCAGATGGTAACTGCTGCCGATAAACTCCTCCGTGGTAAAGGAAGATCTCTCTATGACAAGAAATGGCGCATCGCTTTCCACATGAAATGATACAAATCCCCAGCCCTGGCGCAAAACCATGATTTCTTCCTTGCTGGTCGCTTCTACATCATGAAGATACACATGCTCAGAGGACAGTGTAAATTCCTGAGGTTCTTTTGCCCCAATTCCAATCAGGAACTGTTCCATGCTCTGGTAGGACATTCCTCCACAGGAAATGCTCCTGTATGTGAGTTCTTCCTGGATTCCCCACTGTTTCACCACAGAAGGAAACTCTTTCGATGCAAAACGGACATATGCTTTCGTAAAATCCTCTCTGGCAGTTTCCAGAAACTCCTCTAAGGTCATCTCCCCTGATGGTTCTTTCTCACAGAAACTGTTCCTTTCCCGAATCATAACCTGATATGGCAGTTCATACTGTCCATAGGAGGTACACAAGATCAGTTCTCCCTGAATGCTTTCTCCTGATTTTAACCCTGCCACATCTACTTCATACAGAATGGTCTCTCTATTGCAGAAAAAAGAAGACACAGACAATCTCATCCTGGAACTTGAGGAATAGATAAATCCCTGTACACTTTTCCCATCTTCTGTGGCAATTTCAAATTTTCCTTTCAGATTTTTTCCTTTTGGAACCACGCCCTCAATTTTTTCAGGCAAAATCTTAAGCTGCGGCAAATTGTATTCTATTTTTCCATTCAGTAATTCATGTAATCTTTTCTTCAATGCATCTTCCTCGTCGTCAAAACAAAGTAGGGAGCTGTTTGACAGCTCCCTTATTTTTTATTCCAAAAAACGCTTCAGTTCGTCCATAAATGTATTTACATCTTTAAATTCACGATATACAGACGCGAACCGCACATAAGCAACCGGATCCAACCCTCTTAACTGGTCCATAACGATCTCACCGATTGTTTTACTGTCAACTTCCCGTTCTTCCAGGTTAAATATCCTGGTTTCAATATTCTCAACCGTATCATTGATCTGCTCCGCTGATATCGGCCGCTTATAACAGGCACGAAGAATACCATTTTCTATTTTTCTTCTGTCATACTGTTCTCTGTTCTGATCCTTCTTAATGACAATAAGTGGTATCGTCTCTACTTTCTCATAAGTTGTAAAACGCTTTCCACATTCATCACATAGCCGACGCCGCCGGATCGAAGTATTGTCATCAACAGGTCTGGAATCCACCACCCTTGTGTTATCCATACTACAAAATGGACATTTCATGCTGTTTCCTCCTTTGTGTGCGTTCCACTTGAATTAATATCAGTATATCGCAATGGAAGGAAGAATGTCAATTGCATATACTAATAGAAAAACAATAGTTACAGTTCAGGTGCCACTGTTCCGCGAGGTGTTTTGCATGGCAAAACCCGA
>JBJEMC010000126.1:0-10531 GCA_051879475.1 Muricoprocola sp.
CAGGCAACCACCAGTATCATCAGAAAACAGAGGCATAAGACTCCCTGAAGAAGCGTTGCGCCTGAAAAAAATAGAAATATCCCATATACCACTGCACCAATCGTGACCATAATCCTGCATGCACCATGAAAAGAAGGCATCACTTTTTCCTCTCTGCCCTGGTAAAGCATGTCTGCCGTATATCTGGTCACTGCCATATTAAACCAGCTGGTAATAGTAAGAGATACCAGCAAGGTATACGTAAGCATACAATTTAACAACTCTCTGTTATGAACATCCATTCCACCCATCCTGGATAAAAAGGCAATCCCCAACAGGAGCAGCACTCCCATCAGCATGGGACCTGTGGTTATGATTCCGGCATAACCATAAGCTTTGCACAGATTCAAAATCCCTTTTTTATCAAACAATCGACGCAGACTAAATCCAATTCCAGCCACAATTTTCCCCCCTTTACATTCCGTTTTGATTTTGAAGAATCCTGTCATAGACAGACTGATAGCTTTTTATCATGTTCTCATGCAAAAAGTATTTCTCTACCCTCCTTTTTCCTGCCTGCCCCATCTGGATTCTCCTCTTCTCATCCAGGCACATTTCTGTCATGGCATCTGCCATAGCTTTGATATCCATGGGAACCACGCAAAAACCGGCGCATCCAAATTCATCATCCTGTTTTACCTTTGACAAAAGTTCTTTGCAACACCCCACATCTGTGGCAATCACAGGTCTGCCTGCTGCGAAGGATTCTAAGATGGATAAAGGCATCCCTTCGGAGATACTGCTCAGAATCGTAAAATCAAACTTTTCCATGTACTCCGGTACGTTCACCACCCCTGGGAAAGTAAGATCTGAAACCCCCAGATGCTTTGCCAGGATATAACATTCTTCTGCATATTCCCTGTCATCCTCTGGTCCTGCAATGATCAGCCGGGCATTAGGAACCCTCTTTTTCAATTCTGCAAAGGCATAAATCATGGTCTTTACATCTTTAATTGGCGCAATTCTTAGAAAAGCACCGATGTCGATGTAACCATTTTTCTTTTTCAGGGGAATATTACAAAATCGCTCATAATGGATTCCATTTCCTATATAAATACATTTTTCCGGCGGACATCCCATGTGAATCTGGGTTTCCATGGCTCCTTTGAATAAACTTGTGATCATGGAAGCTTTCTCATACGCACCTTCTGAGAGCATATAGAAAAATCGTACCCAGAACTTCTTAAATGCAGGGACTACCCATTTTGCACGGATAATCTCTTCTTCCCGTTCTCTGGTATAGATTCCATGCTCTGTGACCAGATAGGGCACACCATTTGTATAGGAACCAAGTCTTGCCAGGATCCCGCTGTAGCCGGTGGCAACCGCATGATAAATATCCGCTTTCGGTATCTCTGAGTGCAGGATATACAGCACCGGCAGAAACATAGACCTGACGGTATGAAAAAAATCTGAAAAGGCGGTATAAGGATATTCCTTTTCACAGATCTCCATCAAAATATCCAGAAAAGTCTCGCTCATCAGGAAAGAAAGGGGATTCATCTTTTTCTTGGAATACATTTCAAAGAGAACCTCCCAATTTGGATGCCCGCAATGGATAAAGTCCTGCAGTGCTTGCTTTTCTTCTTTTGAGAAACGGTATTTCTGTGGTGCCGACCTTAGCTTCAAAGCATCATTTAAGAATACTTCCTTTATTTCCACCACATTATCCGGCAGCTGATATTGATACTGTCCGCGTATTTCTGAATCTGCACCAACTACCCAGATTACAAATTCATGTTCCGGCATTGCCTTCATATACTGGTGGATCCAGTAAGACACGCCACCTGTCACATAGGGATAACAGCCTTCCAAAATAACACATATCCTCATTCTTTCCCCTTTTCTGCCGCACTTGCTGCGTCAATAATGGTAGATTTGGAAGTTCACTTCCAAACTTTTCCTCTCAACATTCCTTCTTATTTATAAGTCAGCTCCACTTCCGGCTCCATTGCACTGATCAGATAGAGATCCTTCGCCACTTCCACAATCGTACCTCCCTTGATGGAAGGCATCTGATCTGAACAGTTCAGCCTCAGAAAAAAGAATGCTTCCTCAAAGAAATTTTCCAGATGAAGCTTGACTCCTTTTTCTGTCTCTTCCTGTGTAAAATCAATATACTCATAACGCTGCACACTTGCCCCCAATTCCGTACCGGTAAGATTACGGATATCCGGTGCTGCGCTGTATAACCATTCCATATAATCAGACAGATTCTGATACATCTTTTCCCAGCCAAGAGCTGCACCACGGTCCTCATCCAGCACATCATCCGGATGCTGGAAATGTGTATTCACATAATGAAACGTCAATTCCGAAAAAGCAGAAATATAATTATATTCATTTAAAATATACCCTGAGATGATACGCGGCGTATTCACAATCCCATTTTCTGATACGGAAAACTCCTGTTCATAAGCAAGATCTCCTGCAAAATAGACAGAAGCAATGGCTCTGATCTGTGGAAAAGCGGTACTGAGCATATCAATTCCTTCTTCTGAAATAATATTGGAAGGCGGTACATACGTCTGAAATGTCTTATCAGGATACAATTCTTTCATAAATCCAAGCAATTCACTGAGAGAATTCTTCATATCTTCTATCGACGCCCAGGGTACATAGGTATCATACTGATGAGCATAGTCAAAGTTTTCCAACACAAGGGGCATATGATTAAATCCATGAAGCCCGATCTCACCCCCTGCCTGCAGAAGCATGTTGCCAAAATATCGATAACGCTGTGTATCCTCATTTCTGGTAAAGGGTCCTTCTGTCTGATCGGAATATTCTTCAATTGCAAGGGCTGTGTATGGAATCTGATATTTTTTTGCCAGGTTATACACATCATTCCACCAGATGTTCGTATAAAAATCCTCAATATCCACATTAAAATCCCTGGTAATATAGGTTCCGTCTCCCAGGGGAATCGGCGATGGGAAATCATCAATATAAAATACCGATCCGTTAATTACCGGATAAATACAGGTATCCCCCAGTAAGCTATAGGCTGCACAGTGAAATCCCCGATAGGCTTTATCAAGAAATCCAAGATTGTCAAAAACCACCTTTCCTTTTTTAAAGGGATGACTCCACAAAAGGGGTGTGGGATACTGATCAACAGACTCCAGATAAACCTCGCAGTTCTCCATTAAGGTAAGGGACAGGGAAGATTCATAGGGATCTGTGATATAAAAATCTCTCTTATCAGAACCGGGCATAATATTTTCTGTAAAATGCATTCCTTCCACCAGTACCGGATTGCCCGGCAGTTCCTGAATTCCGGTCACGTCATTGAGACTTTTTAATATCATATCTCCGTCAGGCGGATATAAAATCAATAATTGTCCGCCCTCTGCGATCCAGTTTCTCAGATCATTTAAAATGTCTATGATATTGGAGTAATGTGTTACAGACAGGACAATCTTCTGATATTCAGACAGCATTTTTCCTGTTGTTTCTTCACAGCTCCTCGATTCAAAAGGTACTTTCATCTGAGACAGAATCTCACTTATGGCAGCAAGTCCCTGATTCCCCATAGAATCATCCTCCCAGACAATCAAGGTCTCCGCCTTTTTCTCCACCTGGGTCAACTCTGATCTCTCTATATCCAAATAGTCAAGCTCTGGCTGTTCCGGCTTGTAAATCACATTTTTCTGAACTGCCAACAGCACCATCATCATCATACAAAGGACGATGCCTGCTCCTGCTAAACCAAGAAAACTGAATTTCGAATCTTTCTGTCTTTTCTTCTCAAATTTCATACTCATACCTGCCCCATCATTTCCAGAAATTGATGATATCTCTTCCTTCTTCTGTCAAATGAATTTCCTCTTCTTCCAGTTCCTTTATCACAGACAGAATCCCCTGCCTGTTCTTTCTCAGGATTTCACTTTTGATTTTAAACAGATATCCGCTTTCATTTTCAGGAGAAAGCCTGATGATCTTTTCTGCAATCTCATCTAGTTTTTCAGGTTCCTCCAGCAGGCAATATACATTTGCCAGTTTATTGCATAGAGTCCACTGATTCTGCTCCTTCCCCACTTGCTGCAGCAGAATCTCGCAAAGCTCACGCAATTTTTCTCTTTTTACACTGGCAGATACTAAACCGCTGAATATATATTGTTCTAACAAGTACTGGTACTCTTTCAAGATATGGAAATTTCCCGGTTGTTCTCTCCGAAGCCTGGTAAGTGTTTGAAGTCTGATATCATAATCCTTTTGAATCTCAGCAAGTGCTGTAACTGCACAATGGACTACTTCCGTATCCTCGTCCATTTTTGCTTCTGTTAGCTGTGAAATATAATTTTCCGGACTGGTATATAGAACATCCATCAAAAGATTCCTCTTTTCCGCTGCGGTATTGATTCTTAATGCCTCTGAAATCGGCACGACCTTCTCTGGATTATCGTCTTCATCCATCTGAATACTCTGATGAACCTCTTCCACTTTCAGTTTATATAATTCCATTCTGTAATCCTTTCATTGGATAGTCCGATATTTTATTGCTCTCATAAAAAAAATTTTGATAAGTCCGCAAAGAATCGTAAAGAGATTCATATAATATAGATTCTGCTGTGATAGATCTGTTTTGTATAAAAAGATCAGAACAAGCAATTCCTCATGATCCATGATTCCATAGGCGTACATGGGTAAATCAGGTTCCAGTTTCTTATTCTTCCACGTTTCTCCTCTCGAAATCGTCTGATATATTTCGTGATCATGATCGATCTCAATAGATTTTTGAACATCAGATACCCATTCTTCTGAGCAGGCTGCCAGACTGCCAAGCTTCTGCTTTTTATCTATGGTGTAGATTGCAGCAGAATGATTATCCAACATTTCTTCCAGAATCTTCACACCGTTTTCCAAAATATCCTCTGTGTTTTCGCGATCCAGCTTCTGTACTGCTTCAAAGATTTTTCCGTAACTGTCCTGATATCCCAGGATCTGTTTCTTATACTCACTTTTGTTTTCCAGTACTCCCTTGTAAATATGATTCAAAAACAGATATTTCTCTGTGAGCAACTGATTTTCCTCACTTAAAAACTTTTCTCTCTGAACACTTGCGGACCTCACATATCCTGTAATGGATCCAACCATCAGATAAATCACAAAGGGAAGCCAATTGCTTACATTGTAAAACAGCATCGTACCGGTGGTTCCCATGGAAGAAAATGCTATTACAAGGGAAAAACATTCCAGGATTCCGGCAAAGATACCGATTCTCATTCCATGTACCGAGCCCATTAACAGTACAAAAAACAGTCGGATATCAACGAATTTAAAATAAACGGAATCTGAAGTTACTTTTAGAAGCATCTGTGTGATCAGGAAAAATAAAACCAGCTCCAGGTATTTCATCAGGCTATTCTGAAAAATTACTTTTGTTTTTTTCGAAACCTTCGCCAGAAAATGCACCTTTTCTCTAGATTCCCTGTACTCTCTGTAATAGGAATCCAAATCGGCAATGACATCATCATGTTGGATAAAACCGTAAATTTTCCTGAGACTATTGTCCTGATTCTGTTCTTCCATGTGATGTGTGTGTCCGTCGCACCGTATCTGAACCCCGGAATCCAGTTTTTGAAGCGCCGCAGTAAAATCAGCATTAGTGTATTTAAAAGAACTGATCATACTATACGTCCCCGACATATCCTGGGACTCTTCTGAGATGCAAATCAGCAGCTCCACCAGATCTGTCGTAGATAACAGTTGGATTACACTTTTCTCATTTCCCAATAAGAGAATCTCTTCTTTTCTGAGCATTTTCTCAAATACACCGGAAAGCCACAGATTTTTGTTTTTCTTTTCTGCAAGATATGGGATACGGATTATGATAGTCTTTTGCTTCAGATCCCTGGTCAGATACGAAACTGCCTCCTCGAACTGCCCGGCATAGAATGCTTTTTCTGGTAATGCCTGTCTGTCATTCAAGGCTTCCAGGGAAGAAAGAACAATAAGCTTTTGTACTTTAACCCTTCTGCATTCTGTAACAACGGCATCCAGATATTTTTCTTCCTTATCTAATCCGGTACCTCCATCTGCATACCCGCTGACATACCATATTACATCAATCGTATAAGCATCAAAGAGGTTCGCAAATTTTTTATCTGTTGGTTCCATGGGAAAAATATGTATTCTCTTCGTATTTCCATTGGGAAGCTCCGTAGGTCCTACAAGTATCACGCGGTAGTAATTACTGATAAAATGGAGCATTTCTGTGGAAATAATTTCCGTATTTCCACAGATCAGCACCGTCTTTATTTGATTTTGCTTACTGCCAAATACATTATTCATTTTCAGATCATTCCTTTTATTTTCAAATTTTTGTCCGTTTACCATTCTGACAGAAGCCCTGTCTCATTTGCTTAACATATACTATGTAAGGAATCTAATAAAATGATTTTTATTTTTAATAGATTTAAATGCAATTGTGCAAGCACATTGCATTTTCCTCGTCGCCATAACCGCACTAAAACACGCTTCGCGAGTTTTAATGCTGATTAGCGGTCGTCAAATGCAATTGTGCAAGCACATTGCATTTTCCTCGTCGCCATAACAAAAAAAGCACAACCGTACGCAGCGGTCATGCTTTTCGTTTTCTTATTTTTCACATGCTTACTTTTTAATTTTAGGAATTCCTTTTCCTTCTGTCAATCCGATCTTGGCCAGTCGATCTGCTTCTTCATTATAAAGATCCCCGGAATGTGCTTTCACTTTCTGGAAACTAATCCGAATCATGGATTGCTGCTCTCTCATAAAGGCGGCATACTTCTGAGTAAGTGCATTTTTCGCTTTCCATTCACCCACTGCCCATTTTTCGATTCCCTGATAGTCATAACGCAGTTCTATGCTATCATAACCATTTATGATTGCCCATTTCACAGCAAACATAGCACCCAGCATTTCTCCTGCCACATTACGGATTGCCAGAGATTCCGGATTATCCCCATTTCCAAACTCTTTGATAATCTCTCCATTAGGAGTGATCATCACACAGCCAAACGCATACTTTCCCAGAGACTCATCAAAGCTTCCATCCACATAGGCAAGCAGCTTGTTTTCTGTTTTTTCTTTCGCATTCAGATTTTCTCCTGTTTCCTGTCCACGACCCAAATAAACGTTTGCTTCATCCTCTGTAGTAAATCCTTTATATTCAGCTCCCGGATAACCGGATACGGCAGCTTCACATTCATTCCAGGAATAAAATAAACCTGTTTTTTTCCCTTTTCTTACTGCATAAACCTTCTTTTTTGCCATGATTCCTCCTCTAAGGTTTCATATCTATGGTTTTCTATCTTGACGTTACTTCCTTCTCCATGCGTTTTAGTTCTGGAACTACGATGCACAGCATGGTGATAAAGCAGAGGCTTCCTCCAATGACATTCGATACCGGTTCTGCCAGAAAAACACCGGCAGTTCCCATATGCAGGGCATAGGGCATCAGATAGGTCAGGGGAACCACAATAAACACTTTACGAAGCAGGGAGAAAAAGATTGCCTGTTTCTTTTTGTTCAGCGACTTAAACACTGTCTGCCCGATGTATTGCAGATCCATGAAAATAAATGCTGCAAAATACTGTTTCAATGCGGGAACAGCATCCTTCATCAGAACTGTATCGGAACTGAAGATTCTGATCAGTGCTCCCGGAGCAAGGATAATGATACTCCAGATGACAACTGTATAACTAAGAATCAAAAGGCTCATCACCATACCTGCCTTCCACACCTTTTTCGGTCTGCGGGCACCATAATTGTAACTTAAGATGGGAGAAGCGCCCTCGTTCATGGCATGAAGTGGTGTTTCCACCAGCTGACGCACACTGGAAACAATGGTCATAACGGAAATATAGATATCTCCTCCGGTAACTGAAAGTACATTATTACAGCAGATTGACACCAGACTGTTGGTCAGCTGCATAATAAAACCGGAAGTACCCAGGCTGATGATATTTTTTGCACACCCAATACACTGCGAAACTTCATTTTTCCGAAGAAAGCGGACTTTCAGTTCCGATCTTCTGGTCAGAAAAAACAGGACAAACAAAGCAGACATGCTCTGGGAAATCACTGTGGCAATGGCTGCCCCGCGCACACCAAATCCCAGGGCAAAAATAAACAGCGGATCCAGCAAAAGATTCGATACTGCTCCAATGGTAACAGAAAGCATCCCCACTGTAGCATAGCCCTGAGCATTGATAAATGGATTCATACCAACCGCAATCATGGAGGGCAGCGTGCCGATCAGATAGATCATCATATAAGGGCGGGCATAAACCAGTGCCTCCTGAGAAGCCCCGAATAATACCAAAAGTGGCCGTGCAAACATAAGACCAGTCAACATAAGTACGACAGCACTAAGCACGAGCATGGAAAAAGAAGTATTCATGATACGTGCTGCATCCTGTTCCTGCTTTTTCCCTCTGTAAATAGAAAACAGCGGTGCTCCACCACTTCCAAAGAGATTCGCAAAGGCACTGATAATAACAATCAGTGGGAAACACAGACCAACCGCACCCAGTGCTGCCGTTCCCATTTCCGGGATACGGGCAATATAGATGCGGTCTACGATGTTATATAGCAAATTTAAAATCTGGGCAACCAGCATAGGAAGGGTTGCTCCTAGGATATTTCCCGTTACTGTTCCGTTTTCGAAATCAATTCGTTTCATGTTAAAACTCATCCCTTTTGTTTTTTCCTTGCGTTTCAGTATAGCACGGGAACAGTCATCTGTGCAATTATTTAAATGTTACTGTTCACGTGCGTTCCAGTATAGTGACACCTGGACAGTAACGTTTAAATACAAAATGCCGCATAGAGAGGAACTACCTTTTTGTTGTCCTCAATTGCAAAATTTTTTGCAGATAGCTTGATTGCATAGGCAGGCTTGTAGGTGTCCATATAGACCTTCAGACTCTTGGCTCTGGTATTGTCAGCAGATTTGACCTCGATTGGAATAAGCTGACCGTCACGCTGAATGACAAAATCTATTTCAGCACCACGCTGTGATTCCCAATAATAGGTATTATATCCGTTAATGGTAAGCTGTACATTGACATAATTTTCAGCCATACCACCCTTAAAATCATCGATTTCAGGAACCATATAAAGAATATCTTTTGCAGCTAAATCTTTCTTAGCACAAAGCAAGCCTAAATCTGATACATAAATCTTGAATGCATCAATATCGCGATAGTTTTCCAAAGGCTTTTTGATTTGTTCCACCTTGTAAACCTGTGATACAATACCGGACAAGCAGAGCCATTCAATCGCATTTTCAAATTCAGAAGCCCGTCCACCTTTCTTAATCAGCTTATACTGGAAACGAGTATTTTTCTTTGAGAGCTGAACAGTAATATTGTCATAAGCAAGTCTGGTTTTCTTGATTTCGTTTAAGTTATTGTACTTGCTCATATCGTTGAGATAACTGGCAAGAATGGTATCCTGCGTATGACGGACAAGAATATAATCTTTCGTTTCTGCAAATTGCACTACACATTCCGGCATACCGCCTACAACCAGGTACTGACGGTAGAGCTGCATGGCCGCGTCATGGAGAGCAGAAGGCATCAGAGAATTTGTTTTAAAACATTTTTTGATCTGATCTACAAGTATATCTTCACCCATAGCAAGCATAAATTCCTCCATATCCATAGGATATAAGGTTTTCATATCTACTTTGCCGACAGGAAATGAAAATTTTACTCTATTAACAGCAACACCAAGTAAACTGCCTGCCACAATAATATGGTAGTCTGGAGCATCTTCACAAAAATATTTCAGCGAAGTCAAGGCTCTTTCGCATAACTGCACCTCATCAAATACAATCAGTGTTTTTTCCTTTACGATAGTCTGCCCCGCAATATGGGATAAAATCGGTATCAGATAATCGGGACTAATGTTTTCTTCAAAGGTTTTATTCAGCTTCGGATTGGTTTCAAAATTGAAATATGCCACATTCTCATAATGAGTGCGCCCGAATTCCAAAATAGAGTAGGTTTTTCCTACCTGTCTTGCCCCCTGCAAAATGAGAGGTTTGCGGTGTTCGCTTTCTTTCCACGCTTTTAAGAATTCCCTGATCTTTCTATACATAATCCGCCCTCCTTAAAGGTACTGAATATAGTCTAACAAGTATTCATGTAAAAATCAACGGATTTTTATAAAAATATCACGTTATATAACATGTTTTTTTTAAATAATTTTCAAAATATAACATGAACTTCAAAATTCCCATGGAAAAACCATGGGAACTTAATGCGAAAAAATCTTTTTATTTTACAAAACTCTCACAAGATTCAGTTCTTCATCCGCCAAAACAATATCTGCTCTTTTTCCCGGTGTCAGGGAGCCGGTTTCTTCATATATTCCGATGCTTTTTGCCGGATTTCTGGTGGCTGCAAATATCGCATCTTCTTCTGGAACCCCTATGCTCACTACATTACGCATACAATCATACAGGTTTGTTGCAGACCCGGCAATCGTTCCGTCAGAG
>JBJEMC010000127.1:0-10516 GCA_051879475.1 Muricoprocola sp.
CATACGTAAATTCGAATTGATATATTTTTCCTTGCATTTAGCAGAAGTTTCTGATAAAGTTGAACTTGTATAGACATTACGAAGAAACGAGGTGTAAAAATGAGCGATCAGGATATGAATGCAAAATGTGATGGTGATTGTTCAAGCTGCGGAAGTGACTGCAATACAGATCAGGCGACTGTAACATTAACTCTTGATAGTGGTGAAGTGTTGGAATGTGCGATCCTGACTATTTATCCTGCAGGTGATAATCAGTATATTGCCCTTCTTCCTCTGGATGAAAATGGCCAAAACGAAGATGGCGAAGTATTTGTTTACAGATACAAGGAAGTAGACGGGGGACCAACCCTCGAAAACATCGAAGACGATGACGAATATGAAATCGCAGCCGATGCTTTCGATGAATATATGGATTCTTTAGATATCGATGATATCGTTGATTCCGAAAACTAAATTTATTTAAGCCCCATGAGGAACGGTGAAGGATTAATGCTTTTGCCGTTCTTTTCTTTGATAGAGCAGAGATACAATTTCTCAGATGCTCTTGTCATTCCCACATAAAACATACGCCGTTCTTCTTCTATATCTGACTGCAGGGAAGCTTTTTTGTGAGGTATGATTCCTTCATTGATATCTATGATAAATACCAGAGGAAATTCCAGTCCTTTGGAACTGTGAAGAGTGGAAAAGGTTACGGCAGGACCGGATGAGACAGACTGTTTCTGTTCTTTTAACAACTCTGAATACTGATCGATCTTATCAAACCACTCCTGTGCTGTTTTAGAACCTTTGGCACTTTCCTGTAGCTGATCCATGATCTCATAGAGTTCCTCCGGTTTCATTTTCCGGTACTGGGCATACTCTTCCAGATACTCCTCATATCCTACGGCGTGGCGGATATAATTCATAGCTGTATAAGGATCCATCCGTCTGATCATGCGAAGATCCGATTCAAACTTATCAATTCGTTCAATCACCCAGTACTTATCTTCATAATACATGCGAAGCCTGTTTAAATCTACCGTTTTCTGATCCAGACATTCTCTGCTGATATATCTCTTGGGTCGGTTAATGATGGGAAGGATCACAGATCTGTCCATGCATCCTGATGCAGCTTTCAGATAACAGATGATATTTTTTGCAATCCAGTGTTCATAGAGATTCGGTACCACATCTCTCATCTGAATGGGAATATTGTATTCCATAAACCTCTGAGAAATAATTCTGGCATCCATGTTGCTGCGATACAGTACGGCAATCTCATCATAATTATGCCCTTTTTCCAGATAATCCCTCACCACGTTGATAATTGCCAGACTTTCCTGATGTTGATTCTGAAACAGCTTAATTTCCACCGGCTCTCCGCCTGTTTTTACTTCCCGGATCTGTTTATCATAACGAACAATATTTCTGTCAATGACTTTTGCAGCCATTTTTACCACAGTGTCGGGACATCTGAAATTATAATCCAGAAGGATCTTTTTTGCCTCCGGATATACATCAGGAAAATGCAGCATCAGTTCTGGTTTTGCACCACGGAAACGGTAAATGGACTGATCATCATCCCCCACCACAAAAAGATTATTTTCCGGTGCCGCCAACATTTTTACGATGTCGTACTGAATGGGATTAATGTCCTGAAACTCATCAATCAGAATATACTGATAACGTTTCTGCCATCCGGCCAGGATATCCGGCCGTTCCTTCAGAAGTTCCCAGGTATAGATCAGAATATCATCATAATCCAGGAGATTCATCTCTTCTAACTTCTTCTGATAATTCTGATAGATTTCCCGGAAAACATCATCAGAAATCGTAGTGGAATAATAATGGTTGATCTGTACTCTTTCTGATTTTACAAGACCTATTTCCTGAATAATACTTTTCAGAAATTCGCTTTCATCATCGATATCCAGATCCATTTTCTGGATCATCTCTTTTAAAATCTGATATTTTTTCTCTTCTCCCAGAATATTTTCTGCTGTCAGGTGATATGCCAGTTTCAGGATCTCAAAAAATACAGAATGAAAGGTGCCAAATCTGACAGCCGTTCTGTTTTCCTTTCGCAGGGAGAGAAAACGGCTTTTCATCTCATTCGCAGCGGCTCTTGTAAAGGTCACAACCAGAATATGGATCGGCTCCACATGATAATGCTCAATCAGGTATTTTGTCCGATATGTAATTACGGTTGTCTTTCCAGAACCAGGGCCTGCCAAAACCATGGCAGGCCCCTTAAAATGCATAATTGCTTCTTTTTGTGACGATGATAAAGACATAGATTATTTCTCCAGTTTTTCAATCGCTTTTTTGATTCGTGCAATACTCTCTTCTTTTCCAAGAACTTCCATGATCTCTGTAGCTCCGGCAGGAGTCATCTGTTTTCCGGATACTGCAGTTCTGATCGGCCACATAACATAACCGTTCTTGTATTCATGTTCTTTTGCAAAGTTCACAAGAAGTTCATACAGTGCATCGTTACTGTAATCTTCCTGAGCTTCCAGAACCGGAAGAATCTCTTTTAATACTTTCAGAGAGCTTTCCTCGTTTGTTTTCATTTTCTTATGAATATACATGGATGTGTCATATTCCGGTACTTCTTCAAAGAAATCAATCAGTCCTTCAATATCAGGGAAGACTTCGATACGGGTCTTTACCATTTCAGCAATTTTCTTGAAATCGAGGTCTTTCTTAATGACCTTCTTAATATATGGAAGTGCCATCTCATAGAAACGGTCAAAATCCATGGCCTTCATATATTCACCGTTCATCCATTTTAATTTATTGATGTCAAATACAGCCGGGGATTTGCTCATATGGTGGTAGTCAAATACTTTTACCAGTTCTTCCAGAGAGTAGATTTCTCTGTTTTCTGTCGGGCACCATCCCAGAAGTGCTACATAGTTTACGATTGCTTCCGAAATAAATCCCTGCTCTAACAGATCTTCATAAGAAGAATGTCCACATCGTTTGCTCAGTTTCTTATGATTTTCATCTGTAATCAGAGGGCAGTGTACATATACCGGTACTTCCCAGCCAAAAGCCTGATACAGACGGTTGTACTTCGGAGCAGAAGAAAGATATTCATTTCCTCTTACTACATGAGTAATTCCCATCAGATGATCATCTACTACGTTTGCAAAATTGTAAGTAGGGAAACCATCTGATTTGATCAGGATCATATCATCCAGCTCAGAATTTGGCACTTCAATGGTTCCGTAGATTTCATCTTCAAACTTTGTAGTTCCTTCCTGTGGAACATTCTGACGGATAACATAAGGAACGCCTGCTGCAAGTTTTTCCTCTATTTCTTCTTTGGAAAGATGCAGGCAATGCTTATCATATACGGTGATCTCCTTACCGGCAACTACCTGCTTCAGAGATTCCAGTCTTTCCTTATCGCAGAAGCAATAATATGCCTCTCCTTTCTCAATCAGCTGTTTCGCATATTCCAGATAAATTCCCTGAGCCTGTCTTTCACTCTGTACGTATGGACCATAACCCTTATCCTTATCCGGTCCTTCATCATGCTTCAGTCCGGCATGATCCAGGGTACGGTAAATAATGTCAAGAGCTCCCTCCACAAATCTCTCCTGGTCTGTATCCTCGATACGAAGAAGGAAATCTCCGCCTTCATGTTTTGCAATCAAATATGCATATAAAGCAGTACGCAAATTTCCAACATGCATTCTTCCTGTTGGGCTTGGTGCGAAACGTGTTCTAACTTTACTCATAACTATTCATCCTCGATTCTCTATATCTTCCATTTTATTATTGTTCAGAGTCAAACATTTTGAGTCGTACACTGAACACTAATCTATATTTTAAACGAATTTTTTAAATTAGTCCAGAAAAAGCTTGAAAAAAGAAAAGAAATTATATATAATATATTGCGTGTGAAAGAGTCACATAAGCTTCTATGGCTCAGCTGGTAGAGCGCCGCATTCGTAATGCGTAGGTCGCCGGTTCGAATCCGGCTAGAAGCTTTTAAAAAAGACATATAGCAAATGCTATATGTCTTTTTTGTAAGCCAATAATCTTAATAGATAATAATCGGGAAGTTTGCATCTACGTATTCATAGATGATCGCTGCCTGTTCTGGCGGGAGATTGATGCATCCGTGGCTTCCGTTGGTCTTGTAGATTTCTCCGCCATATGCATCTCTGCTCATATCATGTAATCCCTGTCCATACACAAATGGCATCCAGTACTGAACTTCTACTTCATAGCCGTAGATGTCGCTGGAAAGGACAGAAGGATGTTCTTTGTAGGCAATGGGATAAGAGCCCTTATAAGTAGACCAGTCTTCCATTTCACCGGTTTTTTTATTCAGCCCCTGTGGTCTTCCTGTTACCACATCTGTCTCTGTGATCAGTTCTCCATCTACATACAGCCACAGATGCTGCTGTTCCAGGCTTACTTCTACATAACTGCCGCAGAGGTCATCATTTCCGTTTCTCTGCATTCCTCTGCTGGTATAGATGGGTTCTCGGCTTACGGGTTCTCCTCCCTGTAAATCTGCCAGGAGCTGTTCGTACTCTGCAGTTTCATCGATCCAGTATCCGTATTCATTGTTGGAAATTTCCTGAACATCTCCTGTGGAGGTTTCAAAATATCTTGGTACATACTGGGTGTTATAATTCAGCCCCAGATTATATACGTAGTCTTCTATCGGTTCTTCCATTAAGGTCACAGAATCGTCCTCAATGTCCAGCCAGGAACGGATCATTTCAGAATCAATGACTTCCTCCACATCTCCAAACTCATAAGTTACCGTTGCATTTAAATATCCTTCCAGCGTATTATTTAAATTTTTCAGCTGCTTCTTCAGTTTTTTGCTGTTTTCTGTCACAGCAGCTTCCTGATAGATGGACTTATCAAGATCAATGGTAACTTCTGAAACCAGCGGATTTTTCGGAAATGCCTCTGACAATTTTTCCTGTACCGTATCAAGAAGCTTCTCTTTATCGATCACTGTTCCAAGTACAGAATCTACAGCTTTATATTTGTCTGCCTCTTCATCAAAGACAATATAGGCATCTTCTGATTTGATTCGCCCTTCTGTATCTTTAAAATTCGCAGGATCAAATACCTGGCTGGCAACTGTAACATCACTTGTAACCTGATATTTCACCGTAAAATGTTTTTCTTTTTCAAATAATACCTTACATGGATCAAGTTTAGATCTTAAATTCTGCAGTTCTGCAATCAGTGCCTCACGATTCAGTGAATATCCCGCATCTTTTAAGGTCACTTTCATTTCTTCTGTGCCATTTTCCTGAAGAGTTACGACACATTTCTGAAATTTCTCAATAATCTTATCGGCTGCATCTTCTGCGGTCATCCATGACACATTCTCCCCAAATACAGAAATCTTACAGCCCATGGTTTTGCTGTCCATGATACGGTCATATGCACAATAGCCACCAACAGCCACTAAAAGACATACAACCACTATTTCAATTGCAATAAGTACTTTTCTAAAAGTCCGTTTAGAAGAACTGGATTTTTTCTCTTCTTCTATCTGTCTTCTCCTTCGTGCTCTTTCAGCCATTTTCCCCTCCTAATTTTTATACTCAACAACCCCTGTTACATTCAACCTTTTCTCTTTTACCGTAAAATGGATATCCCATCCGGCGTATGCAATCTTATAAATCTGATCCGGATGATTATGATATGGAGGTCTTGGATCCTGTCTTAACAGATCCAAAGCTCCCTGCCGTTTTTCCTTTGGCAGTTTTTCCAGATATTCTTCTGGGAAAACCACATCCAGTTCATAGTTCCTAACTTCAGATGTGAATCCCTGTTTCGCCTCCGGATGTGCATCTGCGTAGGGCAGATAAGGTTTGATATCGTAGATGGGTGTTCCATCCACCATATCAATGCCTGACACGAGGATCATTGGTCCCTCTTCTGATTCCCAGATGATCTCCTCTATTTTCAGGCAGGAAAGCCCTATCTGATTGGGACGGAAAGGAGATCTTGTCCCCCATACTCCCATGTGGACTTTTCCTCCCAGTCTTGGAGGCTTCACAGTGGGAGACCACTTTCCCTGCTCATGTTCTGAAAATCCCCAGATTACCCAGATATGAGAAAACCCTTCTAAGCCCCGAAGCATCTCACTGCGTCTGTAATCTTTTTCAAATACGATTCTTCCCGGCAAAGAGGGTACCAGCATACTTTGTCTGGGCAAGCCAAATTTGGCCGGAAAATCAGTTCTTATTGTTGCTACCGGAGTGATTTCCATATTTTCCCCTTTCATGACGCACTTGCTGCGTCAATAATGGTAGATTTGGAAATTCCCTTCCAAACTTTCCCCATTTCTGTATCATAACAGAAGGCTAGTGTAACATCATTACACTAGCACCTCATCTAAAGTATGTATAAACAATCCACTTCGAAGTTTCGGCTCAAACCAGGTGGATTTTGGCGGCATCAGCCTTCCCGCATCTGCCACTGCAAATAATTCATTCATAGAGGTAGGATACATGGCAAAGGCTACCCCAGAGCATTCATCCACCATATTTTCCAGTTCTTTTAAACCTCTGATTCCTCCCACAAAGGAAATTCGCTCATCCATCTTGGGATCCCGGATTCCAAGTACAGGAGAAAGGATCTCATTTTGCAGAATCGATACATCCAGGCCATCCACAGGATCATCTGATAAAAACTCTTGTTTAAAGGTAAGATGATACCAGTTTCCTGCGAGATACATTCCTGCATTTCCCTTGGCTAAAGGATGATACTCTGCATGTCCGTCGATTTTTTCTACATCACAGACTCCAGAGATTTTTTCAAGAAAGCTTTCCGGTGTTTCTCCGTTTAAGTCCCTGACAACTCTGTTGTAATCCATGATATATAACTCTTCGTCTGCAAACAGGACAGAGAGGAAAAAATCATATTCGTGTTCTCTATCTGACTGATTTCTCCGCTTCTTTGCTTCTTCTCTTCTTTTTAAAGATACTTTTACAGCAGAGGCTGCCCTGTGATGTCCGTCTGCAATATAAATCTTTGAGATCTCGGAAAATTCCCTCTGAATATCTGCCACATCTTCCGGAGAAGAAATCATCCATCCCCGATGGGAAATGCCATCTGAGGCTGTAAAATCAAAAATCGGTTCCTTTTGCTTTGCTGCTGCAATGATATTCTTAATGGTTTCGTTTTTACGATACGCCAGAAAGATAGGACCCGTCTGAGCATTACAGATATCCACATGTCTGATCCTGTCTGACTCCTTATCTACTCTGGTGTTTTCGTGTTTCATGATCACGCCATTTAAATAATCATCTACAGAAGCCAGTGCCACAAGACCAGTCTGTTTTCTGCCCTGCATGGTCAGTTCGTATACGTAAAAGCTCTCCTGTGTATCCTTCTGAAATTCACCCTGCTCAATCATGCTCCATAAAAGATCATGCGCCTTCTGGTAAACCTCTGGTGCATAGATATCCGTATCATCATCAAACTGAGTCTCAGCCCTGTCTATTTTCAAAAAACTATATGGTTCTTTTTCTACTTCAACTTTTGCTTCCCGGCGATTGTAGACGTCATAGGGAAGTGCCGCAATCCTGCTGGTCAGATCCTTTCTCGGTCTATACGCCTGAAATGCCTTTATTTGTGCCATCTTTTTATTCCTTTACAGAACACGTACCTTAGATACACCATTAATAGACTGAAGTCTTTCCACAAGATCAGGATGGATCACATTATCCAGGTCAAACATGGTATACGCATATTCCCCGCGGCTCTGATTTGCCATATTGGCAATATTGATATCTGCTTCACCAAGGACAGAGGCAAACTGACCGATCATGTTCTTGATGTTCTTATGATTGATCACGACACGGCAGATTCCCATTCTTGGACCCAGATTACAGTTTGGATAGTTCACAGAGTTCTTGATATTACCATTTTCCAGATAATCCATGAGTTCCTTTACCGCCATCACTGCACAGTTATCCTCAGATTCTGATGTGGAAGCACCAAGATGAGGCGTAACAATACAGTTTTTCTGTCCTGCTGTGATCGTATTTGGGAAATCACTGACATAACGTTTCACTTTTCCAGTTTTGAGCATCTGGACTACTGCTTCTTCATCAACCAGAAGATCTCTTGCAAAATTCAGAAGCACTACGCCGTCTTTCATTTTATCCAGAGCTTCCTGATTGATCATTTTCTTTGTGCTTTCCAGAAGAGGTACATGAATCGTAATGTAATCGCACTCACGGTAAATCTGATCTACATCACTGATATGCTTGATTTCTCTGGAAAGATTCCATGCCGCATCAATGGAAATATAAGGGTCATATCCATATACTTCCATACCAAGAGCAATTGCTGTATTCGCAACAAGTACCCCAATTGCACCCAGACCGATAATACCAAGCTTCTTTCCTTTCAGTTCGCTTCCGGCAAAGTTTTTCTTCTCTTTTTCTGCTACCTTTGCGATCATTTCATTCTGACGTTCAGACTGTACCCAATTGATACCACCCACAATATCTCTGGCAGCCAGGAGCATTCCTGCTATCACAGCTTCTTTTACACCATTTGCATTTGCCCCTGGTGTGTTAAATACAACGATACCAGCCTCTGCACATTTGTCCAGTGGAATATTATTTACTCCGGCACCTGCTCTGGCAATGGCAAGCAAATTCTCCGGAAGTTCCATATCATGCATTGCTGCACTGCGAACCAGTACAGCATCCGCTTCTTCCATCTTGTCTGTCTGGATATACTGACTTGAAAACTTATCTGTTCCTATCTTTGAAATAGCATTTAAGCAATGATAATGAAACATTACAGATTTTCCTCCTCAAACTTCTTCATAAATTCTACTAATGCTTCGACACCTTCGATTGGCATGGCATTATACATGCTGGCACGCATACCGCCAACGGAACGATGTCCTTTTAAATTTACGAATCCAGCCTCTGTCGCTTCTTTGATAAACTTCGCATCCAGCTCCTTATCTCCTGTTACGAAAGGTGCATTCATAAGAGAACGGTCTTTTTTCTCAACTGTTCCCTTGAATAACTTGCTCTGATCCAAATAATCATACAAAATGGCAGCTTTCTTTTCATTGCGTTCTTTCATTGCAGCAAGGCCACCCTGTTTCTTCAGCCATTTGAAGACTTTGCCACATACATAGATACAGAAACAGTTTGGAGTATTGTAAAGAGAATCTGCATCAGCCTGAGTTTTGTATTTTAACATCGTTGGTGTACCCGGAAGTACATCATCTGTAATCAGGTCTTCTCTGATAATTGCAATTACCATACCAGCAGGTCCGACGTTTTTCTGTACTCCACCATAGATGATACCATACTTTGTAACATCCACCGGCTCAGAAAGGAAACAGGAAGATACATCAGCAACCAGAGTTTTTCCCTTGGTATTTGGTAATTCTTTGAACTTTGTTCCATAAATGGTATTATTCTCACAGATATATACATAGTCTGCATCTTCACTGATTGGAAGATCAGAACAATCCGGAATATATGAAAATGTCTTATCTTCTGATGAGGCAATCTTATTTACTGTACCATATTTTTTTGCTTCTTCGTAAGCACGCTTTGCCCACTGACCCGTTACAATGTAATCAGCGACCTTGTTCTTCATCAGATTCATAGGAATCTGAGCAAACTGCATATGTGCTCCACCCTGTAAAAATAATACTTTATAATTATCAGGAATGTTCATTAAGTCGCGAAGATCCTGTTCTGCTTCTTTAATAATCTCGTCAAATTCCTTTGAACGATGGCTCATTTCCATCACAGACATGCCGCTGCCCTTGTAATCAAGCATCTCATCCTGTACTTCTTTCAATACTTCTTCCGGCAATACTGCAGGACCTGCAGAAAAATTGTAAACGCGTTTCATAATCATCCTCCTCATGACGTTTAGACGTCAAATTATTATTTCAAGTGCGTTTTTACGCACTTGCGGCGAGGCGTGCGTCAGCTTTGCTGACATATTTCATCTGCACGCCTCTGCCATCTTAAAGGTCGTCCTGATCGAATACTTCCTCAATCGGTGCTCCCGCAGGAACCATTGGGAATACTTTATCATCTTTTTCGATCTGGCAGTCAATCACAACCGGTCTTCCCAGAGACATTGCAGTTGCCATTGCCTCCTTCATCTCTTCCCTTGTAGTAACTCTGATACCTACTGCGCCCAGTGCTTCTGCAAGTTTCACAAAATCTACAGAATCATTCAGAACCGTAGCAGAGTATCTTGAATCGTAGAATAAAGTCTGCCACTGACGAACCATCCCCAGAACATGGTTGTTAATAACAACTTCGATAATCGGAATATTATAACGTGCAGCTGTAGCCAATTCGTTCATGTTCATACGGAAACAGCCATCACCGGCCACATTGACAACGGTCTTCTCAGGTCTTCCGATCTTGGCACCAATTGCAGCTCCAAGGCCGTAACCCATAGTACCAAGGCCACCGGAAGTCAGTAATGTATGTGGCTCCTTATATTTATAATACTGAGCTGCCCACATCTGGTGCTGTCC
>JBJEMC010000128.1:0-10458 GCA_051879475.1 Muricoprocola sp.
TTTTACGAGTGGAAGGTCTCGAACACTCGGCACATTTTACGGCGGTGACCGCCGGCAAGCCCCTGTTAGACCTTATTTTTATGGGCTTTGCATCGGGGTTGAGTATAACACATGCAATGTTGAAAATCAAGCTTTGTCCCAAAAATGTCCGACTTTGGAAAAAGCTTTAATCTTTTTCAAATGGTTTTTCATCTAAAATACCAGAAAGTGTTTCATTTTGGGAATCTTTAATGTATTTTTCAAGAAGGGTATTATAATCTTCTTCGTCTAAATCTCCTCTTTGTTTCATCGACCTAATATTAATAAACCGCTTTATGAATTTGTTTATGCTGTAAGCATTATATGAATTAAGGTCAATTTGATCAGCGGACTCTCTTTTTTGCTCAGAAAAATATATTGCATAGTATTTACGATCAATAGGGTTTGGGTATTCATCCCAAGTTGTCATATCTTGTTCTGAAATATCAATTAGTTCAAATTTGGCATTAAAATTTCCCTCAAACATTTTTACAATATTTGCACAGCAATCTCCAATGTTGGTTACATGCGTATTATCTTTGATTTCTCTGCCAAGCAAAAAATCTATAGAAACATTAAAATAATCAGCTATACGAAGTACATGTTCAAGTGCGAAACCTGGACCTTTATATTGAGGGGAAATATATTTACTAATATTTGGTTGTGATATACCGATTATTGATCCGAGTTCAGCTTGTGTTAAAGGTTGGGGCTTATGACTATCCATTAAATACTTAATATTCTTTTTTAAAATATCAAAATTCTCATTCATCATAAAATATTCCTTTCAAGAATAAATATATAAAATTAATATGTATATATAATATTTGAATATATTATACCACATTGTTACAATATGTACATAGATGTTCATAAAGAATCATAAAGGAACATAATAAACTAACGGAGGGAATTGCATGGAGCGATTAAATGAAGAATTTGAAGTCAGAAGTGGGAAAGCATTGAACAAGACTTTAACACTTATTGCTGGTTGGTCCTCTCAGTGGGAATGCTTCCTTCATCTGGTTTAAGCAGTAAATCTGGCGGTGGTTCATCGGCAGGAAATACAATCAGCGTA
This sequence comes from Muricoprocola sp., assembly GCA_051879475.1. Lineage (GTDB taxonomy): Bacteria > Bacillota > Clostridia > Lachnospirales > Lachnospiraceae > Marvinbryantia. The sequence goes on from JBJEMC010000128.1 coordinate 1,097, forward strand.
AATGTAGGCGGTGTTACGATTTCTGTTAATGCAGACGGTGAGAGCGGTGATATTGTTTCAAGTATCAAGGCGAAAAAGAAAGAGATTTCCAGAGTGATTCAAGAAATGATGGCAGAAGCATTAGAGGAAGCTTTTGAGAATAGGACGCTTGCAGCACAACAATAATACAAGTGTTGTAATAAAAGCTATTATTATGATTGTCGGACACGAAAACGTGTGTTATACTTTTGGACATGGGAAACCAGAAAGCCGGGCGGCTTACCCTCTGTTGCGGAGGGGCTAACCCTCCAGACGAAAGAAAGGAGGGCGTTGCCAATGTATGTTACATACTCTGATTTGATTCAGATTGGAATATTCATTGTTGCCCTTGTTGGATTGTGTTACACAGTTTTCAAGGGAAAACGAAAATAGCCGCCATTACTGCGAATAATGACGGCTGACCTTGTAAAAGGTTGATGCTTTAGTGTTCGGGGTGGGCCGCTTTTCTGGCTTTCCCTTTTCTAGTCTCAATATAGCACATCTGGCAGCAGGCGGCAAGAGAAAATAGAAATATTTATAATGTCTTTTGTTTGCTGTAGTATTCTGCTGCATTTATCCGTTAAAAAATCCGTTGTGTAAGTCTGGATCGCTTTATTTCTGGCTTTAAAATTTGCGGATCAAGAACAAAGGTCATGAATCTTCTTCTGGAAAGTATTCAACAATATCCCCAATCTGGCAATTCAGACATTTACAGATCGTACAGATGTTTTTCCAAGAAACAATTTCATTTCTCCTGGATTGTTGGAGCAATACAAGAAAAACAGAGTGAAAATTGGGACCTATACAAGCTATAGGAAATACTATGATTGCACTATTAAAGACAGGTTGGGAAGTAAATATGTTGCAGATATTAGAGGTGAGCATATCCGGAAATTTTATAATGATTTATCAGCGGAAGAATATGTTCTATCAAGTATTAAGATCATTTCAGCCGTACTTAATGGGTGTATGCAGCAGGCGTTGAGAAATGGCTTGATAGAGCGCAATCCGGTAAAGCTGGCAGAATTACCCAGACAGGAAGAACGAAAAGAAAGGCAGGCTATGACAAGGGAGCAGCAGGCTTTATTTATGGAATACGCAAAAGAAAGTTACCTGTACAATCTATTTGCGGTTATGCTCCGCACCGGTATGAGAAGCGGTGAAATATGGGGGCTGAAATATACAGATATTGATAAGAAAAAGAATGTGCTTCATGTGCAGAGAACTTTAAAATATATTGAGGGAAAAGGATATTTAGAAGATACACCCAAAACCAGGACATCAAAAAGAGATATCCCCATGACAGTAGATATTTTGGAATTACTGGAAGCACAAAAGAGATATTGGGATTTGTATAGTCACGTTCTGCCAGATACAAAAGCAAATGAAATGATGAAAATTGTAAATGCATTTTAAGCAATCAAGAGAGGTAAAAAGCCTCTCTTTTTTGTCCGAAAAATGTCCGACTTTGGAAAAATAGAGGTTACAGTTCAGGTGCCACTGTTCCGCGAGGTGTTTTGCATGGCTTTTTCATTGTTACTGGAACGTACGTGAACAGTAACAAATAGAGTTCTTCTGCCAGTTCCTTTGCTTCTTCATAGCTCAGTTCATCAAAATGAGTATGAGCGGCTTACCCTCTGTTGCGGAGGGGCTAACCCTCCAGACGAAAGAAAGGAGGGCGTTGCCAATGTATGTTACATACTCTGATTTGATTCAGATTGGAATATTCATTGTTGCCCTTGTTGGATTGTGTTACACAGTTTTCAAGGGAAAACAGAAATTTTCACAATGCTTATTCTTTTACAACAGAAAGCCGATACGTAACATGATGTTCTTCAGATGGTGGATTTTCAAAGACATCTTCATCAATTATCAAATCAGTCCAGTCGTCTGTATAGATTATACCGTCAATTAGTTCCAGACGGATAAAATCGGGCAGTTTCATAATGTCATCGCAAGTATATAAACGTTTTGGTTTCATGGTAACACATCCTTACTTGGTGAATTATCAGGGCCAGATCTTTTCTATTATAGTTTAAGTATAACATACAAATCCATACATGTACATACGAAAAAACAAATCAGCTTATAACGACAATTTTGTTTATGGACACCATATGTGTTATTAGGTATACTAAAAACAGACATGGTCGGAGCCATGATTTTGTGCGAATACAGGAGGGTTTTAAGATGAAAATTTTAGTTACCGGAGGTGCCGGTTATATCGGCAGCCATACATGTGTAGAGCTGTTAAATGAAGGGTATGAAGTAGTAGTAGTAGACAACCTTTATAATTCCAATAAAAAAGCAATTGACAGGATCAGACAGATTACAGGAAAAGATCTGAAGTTTTATGAAGCAGATATCCTGGATCAACCTGCCATCGACAAGATTTTTGAAACAGAACAGATCGATGCAGTCATCCATTTCGCAGGATATAAGGCAGTTGGCGAGTCTGTGGCAAAACCAATCGAATATTATCATAACAACATGACAGGAACATTCCTGCTCTGTGACAGCATGCGCCGCCATGGTGTGAAGAACATCATTTTCAGTTCCTCTGCAACTGTATATGGCGATCCGCTGGAGATTCCGATTACAGAAAATTGTCCAAAGCAGTCCCCGACTAACCCATACGGCCAGACAAAGACCATGCTGGAGCAGGTTCTGATGGATATCCAGAAAGCAGATCCTGAATGGAATGTCATCCTGCTTCGTTATTTCAACCCAATCGGAGCGCATAAGTCCGGACTCATCGGAGAAGATCCAAAGGGAATCCCAAACAATCTGCTTCCTTACGTTGCCCAGGTAGCCATTGGCAAACTTCCATCCATCGGTGTATTTGGAAATGATTACGATACACCAGACGGAACCGGAGTAAGAGACTATATCCATGTAGTAGACCTGGCAAGGGGACACGTAAAAGCACTGGAGAAATTGAAAGAAGAGAAGACTGTACGTATCTACAATCTCGGTACCGGACATGGCTATAGTGTACTTCAGGTTATAAAAGCCTTCAGCAAAGCCTGCGGCAAAGACCTTCCATATGAAATCAAACCACGCCGCGCCGGTGATATTGCTACCTGCTACTGCAATCCTGCTAAGGCAAAGGAAGAGCTTGGCTGGGAAGCAGAATACGGCATTGAGGAAATGTGCGAAGATTCCTGGAGATGGCAGAGCCAGAACCCGAATGGTTATAACGACTAACAGATTGGAACATGAGTATGTTTAATTATGAAAGAGTAAAAGACCCTGAATTTTTTCAGGAAAACCGTATGGCAGCCCATTCAGATCATATTGCATACAGAAATGAAGAGGAGGCTGCGATAGAAAAGAAGAGCAGCTTCCGTGAGAGCCTGAATGGACTTTGGAAATTTCATTATGCACCGAATTATCCATCAGCAATTCCTGGTTTTGAAAAGGAAGAATACTGTGCAAAAGGCTGGGAGGATATTTATGTTCCGGCGCATATTCAGATGGAAGGGTATGATGCACCTCAGTATGCGAATACCCAGTATCCCTGGGATGGCCATGATGGCATCAAACCGGGAGAGATTCCGGAAAAGTTCAATCCTGTTGCCAGTTATGTGAAGTATTTTCAGGTGCCGGAAAGAATGAAAGGCGAAAGGCTTTATATTTCTTTCCAGGGTGTGGAGAGTTGTTTTGCATTGTGGCTAAATGGAGAATACATAGGATATTCCAGCGATACCTTTACTCCTTCTGAGTTCGAATTGACTGAGCATGTAAAAGACGGAGAAAATAAGCTGGCACTTCAGGTTTTCAAATGGGGCGCATCCAGCTGGCTGGAAGATCAGGATTTCTTCCGTTTTTCAGGAATTTTCAGAGATGTATATCTGTATACTGCCCCTGAGCATCATGTATGGGATGTGAAAGTGGAGACAGAACTGACAGAGAATTACCATCAGGGAAAAGCCGTGCTCCAGCTGCGAAGCAGTGAGGGGGGAAAGATCCAGGCAAAACTGTCTGATCCGGAAGGATATCCTGTGATGGAACAGAGTGTGGCTTCTGAAAAGGAAGCACGCCTTTGTTTTGACATTTCGGAACCGAAGCTTTGGAGTGCGGAAAATCCTGCGCTTTATACAGCAAAAATCAAGGTACTGGATACGGAGGATAACCTGGAAGAATATTTTGAGGTAAAGATTGGGCTGCGTCGTTTTGAAATGGATGGAAATATCATGAAGCTCAATGGCCAGCGCATTGTATTGAAAGGTGTAAACCGTCATGAGTTTAACTGCGATACGGGACGTGTGACCAGAATGGATGCTCTGATTCAGGATCTGTATACTATGAAGCAGAATAATATCAATGCCATCCGTACGTCCCATTATCCCAATGATTCCAGGCTGTATGCTCTGGCGGATGAGCTTGGCTTTTATCTGATCGATGAATGTAACATGGAAAGCCATGGAGCCTGGGATTTGATAGAAAGAAAACTCTGGCCGATAGAGGCTGCGATTCCGGGGGATCATCAGGAGTATCGCGAGATGCTTCTGGACAGGGTACATTCCATGTACGAAAGAGATAAGAACCATCCATGTATCCTGATCTGGTCCTGTGGAAATGAGTCCTTTGGCGGCTCAGTGATTCATGAGATGTCTCAGGAATTTAAGAAACTGGATCCTTCCAGACTGGTTCATTATGAAGGAGTCTGCCATGACCGCAGATACAATGATACCAGCGATATGGAGAGTCAGATGTATCCGCCGGTTGCTTCCATTGAGGCATTTCTTGCAGAGCACAGAGACAAGCCCTTTATCTGCTGTGAATACACCCATGCCATGGGAAATTCCTGTGGAGCAATGCATAAATATACGGATCTGACAGATCGGGAACCGCTGTATCAGGGGGGATTCATCTGGGATTATGTAGATCAGTCTCTTCGCAAAAAAGACAGATATGGAAAAGAATTCCAGGCATATGGCGGAGACCATTATGAACGTCCTACCGATTACAATTTCAGCGGAAATGGAATTGTGGATGGAGAACGCCGCATTTCTCCGAAAATGCAGGAAGTGAAGTTTAATTATCAGAATATTTCTGTTGAAGTGGAAACAGAGCAATTTACGGTTATCAATAAGAATCTTTTTACAAATACAGATCAGTATGACTGTGTTGTGCTTCTGGAAAGAAATGGAGAAAAGCTAAAAGAAGCAGTGGTTTCTACCTGTGTTGCTCCTCTTTCCCGGGAAACATACCAGATGCCATTTGAAGAAATTATTTATCCGGGCGAGTATGTCATTACCGTATCCTTCCGTTTAAAGAAAGCAGAAGTCTGGGCACCGATGGGACATGAGGTGGCATTTGGCCAGGGCTGCTATGTCGTGGAAGAAAAAGAGGCTGAGGATGAAGCAGAAGAGGCAGCAGAAGGACGGATCGTGACAGCTTCCGATGTTCTGTTTGGAGAAACCTGTCATTTGGAAAATGGCCTGGATGTGGTTCTTGGAACCTACAATATCGGAGTGCAGGGAGAGCACTTTGAAGTATTGTTCTCCAGATTAAACGGAGGTCTGGTTTCCTATAAATATGCCGGCCGGGAGATGATTGAGGCGATTCCAAAGCCGAACTTCTGGAGAGCACCGGTAGATAATGACTGCGGAAACATGATGCCATTTCGGTATGCTCAGTGGAAGATCGCCAGCCTGTATGCAGACCATCGTGATCCATCAGCTCCGGAGAAAACAGCCCGTCTGGAAAATCCAAAGGTGGAGATCCTTCCAGGTACAGTAAAAGTAACATACACCTATTATCTTCCTACCACTCCTGCAGCTTCCTGCGAACTGAGTTACCTGGTACAGGAAGATGGCAGGATAAAGACCACACTAACTTATGATCCGGTGAAAGAACTTCAGGATATGCCGGAATTCAGCGTGATGTTTAAGCTGAATGCTGATTATCAGCAGATGCAGTGGTACGGCATGGGCCCGGATGACTGCTATGCAGACAGAAAACGCGGCGCTAAGATTGGAATCTATCAGAAGAATGTCCAGGACAACGTGGCACACTATCTGGTACCTCAGGAAAGTGGAAATCACACAGAGGTCAGATGGATGAAACTTCTGGATCAGAAAGGAAGAGGCATGCTTTTTGAGTGCAACGGAGCAGATGTATGCGTAAGCCCATATACTCCACACGAGCTGGAAAATGCAGCACATCCTTATGAACTTCCACAGATCCATTATACCGTAGTACGTGTTGGAAATCAGATGGGAATCGCAGGAGACGACAGCTGGGGCTCAAGAACCCATGAAGAATATCTTCTGGATACCTCACAGAAAATGGAGTTAACCTTCACATTCAAAGGAATTTAACCATGGGAACGGAGTTTTTTGGCTTTTTTAGTGTCCCCGGTGGCTTAGTTAAAATCAGAAAGATTTATCATAAATCTTTCTGATTTTTTATACTTTACGGGAGCAATGAAGAAAAGTCCGTGCTCGCACGAGATCCTGACGAATGCTGCGATAACTTGAGAAGCTCGCAAAGCATGCTTCTCATAGTTGACAAATACCCCATAGGGGTATATATTGATAAATAGCAAACAGTCATAAAGCGAGGAATACTATGGAAGAGAAAAAATGTTGCTGCGGACAGCAGGAAAAGCATAAGGAGCGAAGCGAGAAAGAGTACTGCGACCTGATGAATCGCCTGAAACGGATAGAAGGGCAGGTTCGTGGACTTCAGGGAATGTTGGAGAGGAATGCCTACTGCATTGATATCTTAGTGCAGGTATCTGCAGTGAATGCGGCATTAAACAGTTTTAATAAAAAGCTGTTGGCAAATCATATTCAGACCTGTGTTGCAGATAATATACGTCAGGGAAATGATGAAGTCATTGAGGAACTGGTAAATATCTTACCAAAACTTATGAAATAATATAATGATACCAGGGGAAAAAGGGCATTCACCCACATGAGCCTGTTCATAAGTATGGGTTTTAAACTTAAGATTAGGATAAAAGGAGACTTGCAGATGGAACAATATAACGTAACAGGTATGAGCTGTGCCGCCTGTGCCGCCAGAGTTGAAAAGGCGGTGAACCAGGTCCCGGGGGTGACCGGCTGCTCGGTCAGCCTGCTGACAAATTCCATGGGAGTAGAGGGAAATGCTGACCCAGGCGAGATTATTGCAGCAGTGCAAAATGCCGGATATGGGGCTGCGAAAAAAGACAGCCATAAGGCGCAGACCCCCGATTATGATGAAATGCTGAAAGATACAGAGACACCAAAGATGAAACGTCGGCTGATTGCATCTTTATGTCTGCTGGCTCCCTTAATGTATGTGTCCATGGGGCATATGATGTGGGGCTGGCCACTGCCGTCCTGGCTGGAAGGGGATCATGTCTCCATGGGGCTGATTCAGCTCCTTCTTGCTGTGGCAGTCATGGTAGTAAATCAAAAGTTTTTTATCAACGGCTGGAAGGGGCTTGTCCATAAATCCCCAAATATGGATACCCTGGTGGCGCTGGGATCCGGAGCATCTTTTCTGTACAGCGTATATGCCTTGTTTGCCATGAGCCATGCACAGGTGCAGGGAGATACCGAAGCAGTCATGTCTTATATGCATGAATTTTACTTTGAATCAGCCGCAATGATTCTGGCTTTGATTACTGTTGGCAAGATGCTGGAAGCCAGATCCAAGGGAAAAACCACAGATGCTCTGAAAAGTCTCATGAAGCTGGCACCCAAGACTGCCCGGATAATCAGAGATGGTGAAGAAACAGAAGTAGGTATTGAACAGGTGCGTATCGGAGATCATTTTGCAGTCAGACCTGGGGAACATATACCCGTGGATGGTATTGTGGTAGAAGGAAGCAGTGCAGTCAATGAATCTGCATTGACAGGAGAGAGTATTCCGGTAGATAAAACTGTGGGAGATCAGGTATCCGCTGCTACGGTAAACCAGTCTGGATTCTTAAAATGTGAAGCTGTGAGGGTAGGAGAAGATACCACCCTTTCTCAGATTATACAGATGGTAAGTGATGCAGCGGCAACAAAGGCACCGATCGCCAAAGTAGCAGATCGGGTATCCGCAGTATTTGTTCCCGTTGTAATGACCATAGCAGCAGTAACGATTCTGATTTGGCTTCTGGCAGGAAAAGACATCGGTTTTGCCCTGGCAAGGGGAATCTCTGTACTGGTCATCAGCTGTCCCTGTGCTCTGGGCCTTGCTACCCCCGTGGCAATCATGGTGGGAAACGGAATGGGAGCAAAGCATGGAATTATGTTTAAGACCGCTGTTTCTCTGGAAGAAGCAGGAAAGACACAGATTGTGGCACTGGATAAGACCGGTACAATTACAAAAGGCGAACCCCAGGTGACAGATCTTGCAGCAGCACCGGGATATACGGAAGAAGAACTCTTAAGAGCAGCATATGCCCTGGAACAGAAGAGTGAACATCCTCTTGCAAAGGCAATTATCCTGGCAGGAGAGGAGAAAGGCCTGGAAAAAGAAGAAATAGAAGAGTTTACAGCCGTTGCGGGAAACGGCTTGACAGGATTTTGCGGAGGAAAGAAGCTTGCTGGTGGTAACCGTAATTTCATCAGCAGCCAGGGAAAGATTCCAGAGGAGATGGAAAAGAAAGCAGAAGCCTTAGCCATGGAAGGAAAGACACTATTGTTCTTTGCTGAAAATGGAAAATTCATGGGAATCATTGCCGTAGCAGATGTGATCAAAGAGGACAGTCCTCAGGCAATCAAGGAACTGCAGAATATGGGAATCCATGTCGTGATGCTCACGGGAGATAATGAGAAGACTGCCAGAGCAATCGGAAAGCAGGCAGGAGTAGATGAAGTGATTGCCGGAGTTCTTCCAGATGGAAAGGAAGCGGTAATCCGTACCTTGAAAGAAAAAGGGAAGGTAGCCATGGTGGGAGATGGCATCAATGATGCACCGGCTCTTACCAGAGCAGATATCGGTATTGCCATTGGTGCAGGAACAGATATTGCCATAGATGCGGCAGATGTGGTTCTTATGAAGAGTCGTCTTCTGGATGTTCCGGCGGCTATCAGGCTCAGTCGTGCGACTCTGAAAAATATTCATGAGAATCTGTTCTGGGCATTTTTCTATAATATGATTGGAATTCCTCTGGCAGCAGGACTCATGTATCCGATTCTTGGTTGGAAACTAAATCCCATGTTTGGAGCAGCAGCCATGAGCCTTTCCAGTTTCTGCGTGGTAAGTAACGCACTGCGCCTGAATCTTTTCCGCATGTATGATGCAGCGAAAGACAGAAAACTCAAAAACCCCGTTCAGATAAATATCACTGAACACAAACAAAATGAAAAGGAGACAAAACAAATGGAAAAAACAATGAAAATCGAAGGTAT
>JBJEMC010000129.1:0-2114 GCA_051879475.1 Muricoprocola sp.
GTTGCAGCCATCCCTTTTGCACAAACGATTGGTGCTATTAAGCCCGGATACTTATGAATAAATCCAACGTCTATGTATGGATCCCCGCAGGAATGGCAGTCAATGCCGGTATCTCCTTCAGCTCTGCTCCCAACATGAGAGGAGGTATTTTATGGCATCTTTTAACAATGGTACAATGCGTGGTTTTACCAACAATGGCAAATACACCACAGATGAGTTAAAAAACGTAAAGCTGGATGACGGAACACGCGTTGTCACATCACCTGTAACTGACATCAAACGTCCTGTCTGCGCAGGTATTGATGTCCACAAGTCTGTCCTTATGGCAGCTGTCTGTGTGACAGACCCGAAAACCTTAAAAGCCGTTTTTTACGTGAGGCAGTTCACATCCTCCAACAGTGATATCCGATGCATGGCGGAATGGTTCTCTTCCTACAGTGTCCTGGATGTCTGTATGGAATCAACAGGCAAATACTGGATCCCGGTCTATGATATACTGGAGCAGAATGGCCTGAAACCTGTCCTGACACATCCAAAGTACGTGAAGCAGGCAAAGGGCAAGAAGACCGACTTCCGTGACGCGATCCACATCGCAAACCTGTTCCGTATGGATCTGGTCGTGGCATCCTTCATCCCACCGGCTGACATCCGCGATCTGCGGGAGCTGTGCCGTTACCGGCTGAAGCTCACATACATCAGGACTTCTGAAAAAAACAGGTTCCAGAATTCCATGACTGTCTCAAAGATACGGCTTGATTCTGTTTTTACCGATCCCTTTGGTAAGTCTGCAAGTGACATCATGTCCTACCTGATCAGCACTGACCCGGATGATGTCAGTGACGATAAGATCCTCAGCTTTGTGCGACAAGGCGTCAAGGCTTCCTCTGAAGAGATCCTGGACAGCATACATGGCTATGAGTTTATCGGTGTCCAGCGGGACAAACTCCAGGTCATCAAAACGCACATGGATGATCTGAACAAATGTATTTCCATGATCGACACCAAGCTCGAACATTATCTCCAGAAATACAGCAGGGTCATCCATCATCTGGTGTCCATGGTCGGCGTATCTGAGGAAGCCGCACTCTATATCCTCGGGGAAATTGGCACCAATATGTCCGTATGGCGTGACAGTGATTCCCTTGCTTCCTGGGCAGGGCTTTCTCCGGCAAATAATGAAAGCGCCAGGAAGAAAAAATCCACCAGAATCGGCCATGGCGGCCATTACCTGAAGCCTCTTCTGGTGCAGTGTGCGCTTGCTGCTATCAAAAGTACAAAAAAACAGCCATATTTTTACTGCAAATATGTGACCCTGAAAAAACGTCGCGGCCACAAAAAGGCAATCATCGCCATTGCCAGGAAAATGCTTGTATCAATCTACCATATGATCAAGGAAGACGAAGACTTCCAGCCGGTTGATTACGAGCAGATCGTAACCCGTAAACACAACACAAGAGAGCTGAACCTGAAAAATATCATCGAATTCCTTGGGGAGCATGGAGTCGATGCAGAAACTATCCATATGGTTGAATCACAGTGCACCGGAGATACAGAGGGCAGAAAGGACGCAGAACCTGGCGAAAAGGCGAAGGCCCAAAAGAAAAAGCAACCTAAACCTGACGCCGAGCCGACAACTCCAAAGCAGGAAACTGTGAAAAGAAGAGGTCGTCCCCCGAAGTCTCGCCAGACAAAGGATCGGCCCCTTAACCAACCTGCGGTTGCTACAGCATAAGATTAGATTGCTGTAGCCGATTATACCATACCGATTACCATTTTCCAAGTCTGCCCACGAAAAAAATGGGGAGGTTTGTTTCTTATACCCTTCACTGTTTCACAGACGTTAGTTCGCATTCATACTTTGCAGAATATTTGCTTTCTGCTGGCTGTCCATCAAATATTTGAGTTCATAACGCTTAAACGTCATCTGGTATGCCATTTTCTCTGCTCCTTTCATCTCTTTCATGGGTATCACTATACCGGCTTTACTTTAAATCAACCTAAAAAAATTTTCAAAAAAAGAAAACCTCCGTATGAACCAAATCATACGAAGGCTGACAGCAGGAATATCTGTTTTTAATTTTCTTGCTCTTTCTTTTAAATCCATTATAACCATT
>JBJEMC010000130.1:0-10302 GCA_051879475.1 Muricoprocola sp.
CCCGATTTTGTCTGTGGTGTATTTCTTAATTCTTCTAAATTAATATTCATAGGTCTCCTCTTCTAACCAATCAACGGTTTTATCTGGGTAAACAGGCTCTTCTCTTCCTGAATCTTGTCCTCACTTCCTATGACACAAAGATATCCTTCTTTCACGATTGCATCCATCATGGCACTAAGCTCGCGTATTTTTTCGGCATCAGCTCCAAGGACTTCGTCTCTTTCTTTCTGAATCATTTCCTGATCCAGATCACCAAGCCATGCAGCCAAAGATCTGTTTCCTTTTGCCAGAGGATTCATTGGAGTGTCCATCTCACTGATGGTTCCGATGATATATTTACACATATCCCGATCATCTACTTCAAAATTCTTCAGATAATCTGAGATTCCTTTATAAACATCCACAGTTCGTCCAAGATTTGGATCTCTGTAGGATACAAAGTAAGAATCTCCGCTTCTGCCAAATCCGCTCATACATCCATAGGCACCACCCTGTACACGAATATTCACCCAGAGATAATCATATGCCATAATGGTTCTTAGAATTCTGAGTGCCCCGGTATATTCAAATCCTGCTTCTCTGAAGTTTCCTGCCACAGCCACATACTGAACCTGAGATGCTGTCAAAAAGCCTTCTTTTTCGCAGGGGATCTGGAGATTTTGCAGTTTCTCTGCCCTATTTCCGGATTCCAGCTTTTCTGTCAGTTCTGCGATCTTTTCTTTTACCTGATCTAAGATCAGATCTTCCGAAGTAAGGCTAACCATCATTCTCTCTTTACAGAACAGTTTCTTCATCAGAGTTTTCAGTTTGCAGATCAGTTCCTCTTTTTCTTCCTGGAAATGTTCTTCCAGATGTTCCACAACCTTATAGAAATCAATTCCGCTCACCCTGTCATTAAAGGATGAAACCGGTGAAAAGTATGCCATAGCTCTGGTAGCTGCTGTGGTGTGTCCAGCAGAAGTCAGCCTTATCTGCAGCCTGGATTTCAAACGGGCAATGATCTCATACAACCTCTTTTCATCTTCCAGAACAGAGGTAAACAGGATTTCTTCTATCATATGAAATGCAAAATCTAACTCTCCATACAGTACCTTTGCCTGTATTTCAAAAGCACTGTAATATTTATCCGCATCCTTCAAATTACGATAAATATTGACAGCAGGGTAAATACCACCCGAATGAATATTAATTTCATTGCTCAGTTCATGATACGTATGTTCTTTTGTATCAACAGAACCAAGAATTGCTTTTAACAGTCCCATATATGGCAACATGTCTGCCTCGATATCAGATGCATCAAACATCACAGAAAAATATGCAATTCCTGTGGTATCAATGGAATGATGCAGTAAAGTCACTTCTCCCATCTGATACTCTGTATTAGAAAGAGGCTGTGCCTTTTTTTCGATATCTGATAATTTCAACAGCGGAATTGCTTCCAGTTCTTCCTTCGTAGAAGGAGTTTCCTGGAACTGCCGCAGTTTTTTTGTCTTTTCTATCAGTTCTGCAATTTCTTTCTCACTCAAGCTGGCTTTGTATGCAGCCAGCTTTTCTTTCACTCTCTTTTCTTCCTTCGAAGTCAGGCCTTTCTCCGGTTTCATGATGATAACCGTGGCATGGGTGTTATCCAGAAGATATTTTCGGATCAGATTTTCATAATATCCGGTTCCTACCTGTTCTTTTAAGAACTGACATCCCTGAATCTGATAAAGATAATCAAAAGGTGCTTCTTCATCATAAAGCCAACTGTCAAAAACATCTATTCCATACATCAGCCCTTTTGGGAAATTTCCAAAATCTGCTTCACGAAGTTTAAATTCCAGATTATTGATTGCTGCCAGCAATGCTTTCTCTTCCAGACCTTTTTCCGCCTGTTCCGTTAATACTTCTGTAATGACAGCTAAGAATCTGTCTTTCTCTTCCGGGTTACTGTTCTTTGCCACAACGGAGAAATATGGCTGACGGACACCGCTGTCATATCCTCCATCAATGTCCTTACCGATTCCTTCATCGAGAAGCCTTTGCTTTAATGGTGCCCCAGGAGCCTCTAAAAGTACATATTCAATGATGGACATAGCTGCAGACAAATTCACATCCAGTACATCCCCCACAGAAACATTATACGCAAGGTACGTATTGTCCTTTTCTTCATCTGAATTAGAAATGGAATAAGCCTTTTCTACTACTTTAAGTTCCTCAAAAGGCTTTTGTAATGCGATCTCGGAGTTCACTTCTATTTTGTCAAAATGGCTTAAATATTCTTTGTCCAGCCACTTCAGGCGTTCTTCCATGTCCATATCACCATACAAATAAATATAAGAATTGGATGGATGATAGTATTTCTTATGAAATGCCAGAAAATCTTCATATGTCAAGTCAGGAATATTTTTAGGATCTCCTCCGGATTCCATTCCATAAGGTGTGTCCGGATAAAGAGAATTCAGAATTTCTCTTTCCAGCAAATCATCCGCTGAAGAAAAAGCTCCCTTCATTTCGTTATAAACAACACCGTTATAGATCAGTTCATCTTCCGGATTCTCCAGGACATAACTCCACCCTTCCTGACGGAAGATTTCTTCTTTGTGGTAAATATTCGGATAAAAAACTGCATCCATATATACATGCATCAGATTACAGAAATCCTGCATATTACAGCTTGCAATCGGATACATGGTCTTATCCGGATAGGTCATGGCATTTAAAAATGTATTCAGTGAACCCTTCGCCAATTCTACAAAGGGATCCTTAGATGGGAATTTTTCACTTCCGCATAATACACTGTGTTCCAAAATGTGTGCCACTCCTGTACTGTCAGAAGGTGGGGTACGGAAAGCAATATTAAATACTTTATTTGTATCTTCATTTTCTAACAGCAAAATACGGGCACCACTCTTATTATGACAAAGAAGGGTTCCCGTTGATTTGATATCTTCAATTTCTTCTGTTTTAATTACATTATATTCCGGTAAACTGCGAAACATTCATAACCTCCATTTGTCTTAAATACTTAACTCATAATATACGTCTTTCCACGAATCCTGTCAACGCAAAAACCCCCGGAAGTTTCCTTCCGGGGGAAATTTATTTTATCGTTACTGTTCACGTGCGTTCCAGTAACGATGAAAAAGCCATGCAAAATCACCTTCGGTGATGGCTTTTTCATTGCAGATCTCGGGTTTTGCCATGCAAAACACCTCGCGGAACAGTGGCACCTGAACTGTAACATTTTATCTTATAACTAAAGAGAGATTAGTCTTCTTTCTTAGCATAAAGATCAACGAGTTTGTTCAGATATGCATATCTTTCTTCGTTGCAAGCCTGGTTCTTAGCAAACAGCTTAGCAGCTCTTTCCGGATTAGCACGTTTCAGAGAATTGTAACGAACTTCTCCGTTCAGGAATTCATCATATCCTGTGTAATCTGGAGCTTTGCTGTCAAGAGTGAACTTGTTCTCTGCTTCTGGGTTGAAGCGGAACAGATGCCAGTAACCTGTCTTAACTGCTAATTCTTCTTCTGTCTGAGCTTTGCTCATACCTTTCTTGATACCATGGTTGATACATGGAGCGTAAGCAATGATCAGTGATGGTCCTGGATAAGCTTCTGCTTCTGCAAGAGCTTTTACAGTCTGATTGTAATCAGCACCCATAGCGATCTGTGCTACGTAAACATATCCATAGGACATAGCGATAGAAGCCATATCTTTCTTCTTAACTTCTTTACCAGCAGCAGCAAACTGTGCAATAGCACCCGGCTGTGTAGCTTTAGAAGCCTGTCCACCTGTGTTAGAGTAAACTTCTGTATCAAATACCAGTACATTGATATCCTGTCCGGAAGCAAGAACATGGTCTACACCACCGAATCCGATATCGTATGCCCATCCGTCACCACCGAAGATCCACTGGGACTTCTTAGCAAGGAAGTTCTTCTGAGCAAGAATTTCTTTTGCTTTGTCACATCCGCAAGCTTCAAGAGCAGCAATCAGTTTATCTGTTGCAGCGCCATTTGTAGCACCTACAGAGAATGTATCCAGCCATTCCTGACCTGCAGCTTTAACATCAGCATTGTTACCATTAGCAACAATATCTTCTACTTTAGCTTTCAGACCATCACGGATAGCTTTCTGAGCAAGGAACATACCATAACCGAACTCTGCGTTATCTTCGAACAGAGAGTTAGACCATGCAGGGCCCTGTCCCTTAGCGTTTACTGTGTAAGGTGTAGATGGTGAAGAGTTACCCCAGATAGAGGAACATCCTGTCGCATTAGCAATGTACATTCTATCACCGAACAGCTGTGTAACTAATTTCGCGTAAGGTGTCTCACCACATCCTGCACATGCGCCTGAGAACTCAAGCAGAGGCTGTTTGAACTGAGATCCTTTAACTGTATTTTCTTTGAATTTTGCAACAACATCTTCTTTGATTGGAAGAGATACACCATAATCAAAGTATTTCTGCTGACCAACATTTGCTTCCATGTTTTCCATAGAAAGTGCTTTTGCACCCTTCTTACCTGGACAAACATTTACACAGGAACCACATCCTGTACAGTCAAGTGCAGATGTAACTACAGCAAACTTGTAATCTGCCATACCTGTCATTGGAAGTTTCTTCATTCCTTCTGGTGCTGCAGCAGCTTCTGCTTCTGTCATAGCGATTGGACGAATAACTGCATGTGGGCAGACATAAGAACATCTGTTACACTGGATACAGTTTTCTGGATTCCAAACTGGGATATCTACTGCAATACCACGTTTTTCGTAAGCAGCCGTACCAGATGGTGTATTACCATTTACGTAATCCTTAAATGCAGATACCGGCAGGTTGTTACCTTCCTGAGCGTTAACAGCATGCTGAATTGTGTTAACGAAGTCAAGAGCTTCTTTTCTTCCTTCTGTTTCATCTTTTGCAATGATATCTTCAGCCTCAGCTGTCTTCCAGCTTTCTGGAACCTTGATTTCTACAACCTGTTTTGCACCGGCATCAATAGCATCGTAGTTCATCTGAACGATTGCATCACCCTTACGTCCGTATGTAGCCTTAGCAGCTGCTTTCATAAGGCTGATTGCTTCTTCTTCAGGAATGATGTTGGCAAGTTTGAAGAATGCAGACTGAAGTACAGTGTTAATACGCTGTCCAAGGCCGATTTCTTTACCGATCTTGATACCATCGATTACATAGAATTTGATGTTGTGGTTAGCGATAAAGCTCTTAACCTGTCCTGGTAAGTGTTTTTCAAGGCCTTCCATATCCCATGGACAGTTCAAAAGGAATGTACCACCATCTACTAATTCCTGAACCATGTTGTACTTACGTACATAAGAAGGATTATGACAAGCTACGAAGTTAGCCTGTTTGATCAGGTATGTAGATTTGATCGGGGATTTACCAAATCTTAAATGGGACATTGTAACACCACCGGATTTCTTTGAATCATAATCAAAGTAAGCCTGAGCATACATGTCTGTGTTATCACCAATGATCTTAATGGAGTTCTTGTTAGCACCAACAGTACCGTCAGCACCAAGACCCCAGAATTTACAGTTGATTGTTCCTTCTGGAGTTGTAACCAGTGGAGCACCAACTTCCAGAGACAGATTTGTTACATCATCCTTGATACCAACTGTGAATTTCTGTTTTGTTGTATTATGGAAAATAGCTACGATCTGTTCAGGTGTAGTATCTTTAGAACCTAAACCATAACGGCCTGTGAATACAGGAACATCATTGAATTTAGATCCTTTCAGAGCTGCAACAACATCCAGGAACAGAGGTTCACCCATAGCACCTGGTTCTTTTGTTCTGTCAAGAACTGTAATCTGTTTTACAGTCTCCGGAATAGCTGCGATGAGAGCTTCCTGGCTGAAAGGTCTGTACAGACGAACCTTAACAACACCAACTTTTTCTCCTGCTGCTGTCAAATAGTCGATAGTTTCTTCGATTGTATCACAAACAGAACCCATAGCAACGATTACTCTTTCAGCATCAGCTGCACCATAGTAGTTGAACAGTTTGTAATTTGTACCAATCTTAGCATTTACTTTGTCCATGTATTCCTGAACGATTCCCGGCATAGCATCGTAATATGGGTTACAAGCTTCTCTTGCCTGGAAGAAGATATCCGGGTTCTGAGCAGAACCTTTCTGAGAAGGATGATTTGGATTCAGAGCATTTTTTCTGAATTCATCTACTGCATCCATATCTACCATATCTTTCAGATCTTCATAATCCCATACTTCGATCTTCTGGATTTCGTGAGATGTACGGAAACCATCGAAGAAATTGATAAATGGAATTTTTCCTTTGATTGCTGCACAATGTGCAACTGGTGTCAAGTCCATAACTTCCTGTACAGAAGATTCACACAGCATAGCTGCACCAGTCTGACGGCATGCATAAACGTCAGAATGATCACCAAAGATAGAAAGTGCATGGCTTGCAACAGCACGTGCAGATACGTTAAATACACCTGGGAGCTGCTCACCTGCGATCTTATACAGGTTAGGGATCATCAGTAAAAGACCCTGAGAAGCTGTGTATGTTGTTGTAAGAGCACCTGCAGTAAGGGAACCGTGTACAGCACCTGCTGCACCAGCTTCAGACTGCATTTCTGTTACCTGTACTTCCTGACCGAAAATATTCTTTCTGCCCTGAGTTGCCCATTCATCTGTTGCTTCAGCCATAACAGATGAAGGAGTAATTGGGAAGATAGCCGCTACATCAGAATATGCATAAGAAGCATGAGCTGCAGCATGGTTACCATCCATGGTTTTCATTTTTCTTGCCATTTTGTATTCCTCCTTAATATTATCAGTCCATATAGGACTATAGAGCATATGTTACCATATGTCAGAATCTCTCAGGCAGACAGACTCCACCTAGAGATTCCCATATGTCTTATATGTTAACATAGTTTTAAGAATTTGTCTATTTTTGCACCAAGAAAAAATGATTTTTTTTGTTTTTTTTGGTATGCATCCGTCTTGCGCTGAAGGAACAATATTTTAGTTTCCTACAAAAGCCTGGGCAATCGGAGACTCTGATGGCAGCACCAGAGTCTTCTGTTCTCCCGTCATGGAGTTCTTTAAAGCATCCAGACTTCTTACATAAGAATAAAAATCTGTTTTATCTTCATCAGAATATGCTTCGGCAAGAATTCTCATATATTCTGCTTCTCCTTCTGCCACAAGAATCTCTGCCTGTTTATTCGCTTCTGATATCTGAATTGCCACTTCCTTATCTGTGGTATTACGAATCACTTTTGCTTCTGAATTACCTTCTGCCGTATATGTAGCTGCAATATTATTTCTTTCAGAAATCATTCTTTCATAAACAGATTCCTTATTATCATCTGGGAGGTCTAACTGTTTGGTTTCAAACATCAGCAGCTCAATTCCATACTGATCCAGGTTGTCCCCGATTCCTTCTACCACTGCATCGGAAAGAACCCCTGCTCTTCCACTGATCAATTCGTCCTGTGTCAGCCTGCCGATGGTATTTTTTGTGGAATTATACACAACCGTATTGATTCGATTTTCTGCATTTACCATGGAAGAGTTCAGTGTCTGGGCAAATTTCAACGGATCAGAAATTTTCCATAATACATAACTGTCACTGATCATGGTCTTCTTTTCTTTTGTGATGACATCAGATGGCGCCAGGTCATAAATCATGATTTTATTTGGCAGTACACTGGTTTCCTGAATGATTGGAACCTTAAAGCTGATTCCCGGTTCTTCTACTATTTTTACAATTTTTCCAAACTGACGCACTACGGTATATTCATCCTTATTGGTAATCACAATGGACATACATGCTGCTGCAGCAACTACCAGCGCAGCAATCCCACCAATGATAAGTTTTTTATTTTTCATCTTCACTGCCTCCCTCTGCTGTTTCTGTTTCCTGTGTATCACCTGTAAATGAATCTAAAGGAAGAATTTTTTCCACGCCATCTCCGCTGTCAATGATCACTTTCATACCTGGAAGCACCTCTTCCATGGTTTCATAGAACATACGCTGCTTTGTTACCATTGGATTCTTTACATATTCTTCATACATTGCATTAAAACGTGCTACCTGTGCAGTTGCTTCGTTAATTCTTGTCTGTTTCTGTGCTTCTGCCTCCTGAATGATCTGGTCTGCCTGGGCTTCTGCTTCCGGAAGTTTCTCATTCCGGTATTTATTGGCATTATTCAGTGCTGTATCTTTTCCCTGTTTTGCATTTTCAACAGCTTTAAATGCCTGGATGATTTCTGATGTTGGCGGTTCAGAATCCTGCATTGTAATATTTACAAGCTGGATACCAATCTGATGTTCTTCCAGTTTCTGTGTGATCATATCTTTAATCTTTGCCTGGATCTCGCTCTTGCCCGTGGTCAGGACATCATCTACACTGTAACTTCCCACCACTGTCCTGATAGAACTCTGTGCTATGTTTCTCAGAATCTCTTCCGGTTCTTTCGAAGCATATACATATTCTACCGGATCACAGATTCGATATTCCACAAAGAAATCAATATTAATAAAATTAAAATCAGATGTAATCATACAGCTTTCACTGTCAATATTTTCATTCGTAACAGGATCATAACCAATTGGAAAGCCCTGGATCGTAGTATTTACTTTTTCAACAGACTGTATCACCGGGATCTTAAAATGAAGACCTGTCTCTGTCACAGCCTTTGGTTTTCCTAAAGTAATGATGACTGCCTGTTCCTGCTCACCGATCTGATAAAAAGACCCACTTAATCCTGTTCCTATTACAAGAGCTGCCACAACAGCTGCACCTGCGTATAAAGATAGTCTCTTTACTTTTTTCTGATGCTGTCTCTTTTTTTCTTTCTTTTCCAGTTCATCAGCATCAATGATATTGTCTTTGTCATTCATGTTCTCTGCCATTTTTTACCTCCTGTGTCTTGTTTTTGCATTTATTATCCAATATGTTTCCTAAAGAAAATATAGTAGTTCTTATACAAGATGGAATCCTGCTTTGCAGGATTCCCCGCCTGCGGTGGGCCGCATAAGCGGCATAATACCTCTCCGCCGCAGTGCGATCCTACCCGAAGGGTTTTGTAGTATAAGAACTTTGTTCTTATACTACAAAAGACTTCTCCAACAGGGTATACACTGCTGGAAAAGTCTTGCTTAATTATTTTCCCATCCTTTACAAACATCTATCCATTGCAGGCTATTGGAGTATTTTTCCAATTCTTCCAAATTTAATTCTATCATACTGTTGCTGCTTCCGCAGGCCGGAAACACTGTTTCAAATCGTTTCAAGGATTTATCCAGGTATACCGCCACATTCTCCGGGATTGCAAAGGGACATACTCCCCCCACAGCGTGACCCACCCTCTCCAGTACCTCGTCAGGTGTCAGCATTTTGGCCTTTGTCCCAAAAAAGTCCTTAAACTTACGGTTATCTACTTTCGCATCGCCTGCTGCCACAATTAAAACCGCCTGGTCGTTGACTTTAAATGAGAGGGTCTTCGCGATTCTTGCCGGCTCAACTCCCAGAGCTTCTGCCGCCAGTTCTACTGTCGCGCTGGAAT
This sequence comes from Muricoprocola sp., assembly GCA_051879475.1. Lineage (GTDB taxonomy): Bacteria > Bacillota > Clostridia > Lachnospirales > Lachnospiraceae > Marvinbryantia. The sequence goes on from JBJEMC010000130.1 coordinate 9,553, forward strand.
GTTCTTTTTCCATGACTCTCTCTTCCATACCAAACTGTCTGAAATACTCTTTTACTTTCTCAATCGCCATTTTTCATATTTCTCCTCATCATAGTATCATAACAGTATCCTATACCACTGTCGTTTCTCCATACACTGTATAACTATCCACGATTCCACAAATCACAAGGTCTACAATGACATGATTATCCTCTAACAGAATATTCCCTGCTCTGCCATTGCAACTTACCAAAACAATATCCCCAATTCCTGCATCTGCACAATCAATGGCAATCATCCTTGATTCTTCCGGATTCTGACTGACTGGGTCAAAATACTCAACCAACATCAGTTTTTTCCCGTTATATCCTTCATCTTTTACTGTAGAAACTACATTGCCAACTACCCTTGCCATTCTCATAAAACAATCCTTCTTACTTCTTACAGTATTTCATTATAAACATCAATAAATCCAACAATTGATACATCAACCGGAACCGGTTTATTCCGAAAAATACGGGAGGCTTCTTTAAATCCGATCATATAAACATGATCCCCCAGTCCAGCCTGTCTGGTATGGTCAGCAGCAACAACATATGCGCCTTCCTTCCCATTTTCAATCTTCTGAACAATCAAAAGCGGAATCCCTTCTAATCCCGGATCTTTTACTGTGGAAACCACAGTTCCAGCTACTACCCCTGTATACATAGCATCTTCCATCCTCTCCGTTTTTTATTTCATTTCTTCACTCTTTACTGTAAATTCGTTTTC
>JBJEMC010000131.1:0-2072 GCA_051879475.1 Muricoprocola sp.
AAATATGATACTACAGGTGGATACAAAAATAGCAGATATGCTGATGTGGTAGTATATGATAGTAAAGGAAGAGTTATGGAAATTCATCAAGTTGGAAGAACAACAAAAAGAACTGGTGCTCCTGTATCAAGAGAACGAAAAGCAATACGTGATATACGTTCGTCAGTAGAGTATAATGGAGCAAAAATTATCTATCATCCATACGATAGGTAGGAAGGAGAAACTATGGGAAAACAGTTTAGATTCATAATGGATGAAATGGATAAAAAAGCTTTTTTCGAATATGTAAGATATGCTGGAAGAATATTTGAAACTAAAAGATTTGAGGGTACAGTTGAAATTTTAGATTTCCCTAGCCATTTATGGTTAAAATTATATTTATTTAAAGATGAATTTGGTAGACTTGAGTTTAAAGAGATTTTGGATGGCAAAAGATACATTGATACAACTGTATCACCTGTGATTGAATTTCGTGATACCATGTTAAGAGAAAATGTAAAAGAAATTCAAAGAGGGAGATTGTATCTTGAAATGAAATATTATGATGCAAGTGGCATTTTAATACAAAAAAGTGAATTGCTTGATAAATGGTATAGGGAATTAGTTAGCTGGATAAAAAAACAGTTACAATGTGTAGAAGTGTCTTCTAACGGAAAAGTTATAAAGGAATATGTTAGCAAATCATTAGTTAAACTGGTGGAAGAGGGATATCATCTATTGGGATAATAAAATAAGTTTTCTGAATATATTGTCACACGTCCATAAGGGGCGAAATTTGCCATCTGGGTGTATATAAGAACATCCGAAATCAAAACTTAACATTGTTTCATCAAAGATGCAGAACGCATTATTTTCATGGTACTTGGTGCTGTGAAGATGATGCGTTTTCTGTATGACTGTCGAAAACTAATCTCAAAAGGCGGTATTTCAGACACAGAAATTGGTCAGAAAAGCGGTAATCCCAAGGAAGATGTTCTTCATTTTGGCGGTAGTGGAATGAGATGTATCTCCGCATATTCTGAATAATGCATTTAGACCAAAGTGTCGGACAAAGTTTTCAGACAATGCTGGAAAGCCATACAGTATCGGCATTTTTGCTAATGGAGAAATATAGTTGTTCCACAGGGGTAAATGTTATCACAGCAGTGAAGATTCTGTCAGAAATCGGTGATATCAAACGCTTTGCCAATGCCAATAAACTGGTACAGTTTGCTGGTATTGCACCACTTCATTTATCATCCAGTGGGAAAGGTAAGGAGGCAGCAACTAAGCAGGGTAACAGAAGATTGCAGGCTACGATTTATTTCCTTGCGATTCAGATGGTGCAGGTATCCTCAAAAGGAACACCAAGAAATCCAGTAGTGCATGTGTGATGGATACAGTGGATACAATAAAGTATCTGCAGCAAAACGGCTTGCCTGTTGGGCACATATCCGCAGATATCTGATCGATGCGATCCCGAAAGGAAAACAACTGGATTATACGCAGCCCTCGGTACAGGGGGTCATGTATATCAACCAGCTTTTTGACAAAGAGGACAAGATCCATCAGAAATATAAAACGTTCGATGCCATCAAGGAGGCCCGTCTCACCCATGAAAAGCCAGTCATTGAAGACTTTTTGTCGTGGCTTGAAAAGCAGGATCCAGTCCGAAACTCCCGTCTGGACAAAGCAGTGACCTATATCCGTAACCGAAAAGATCATCTTATGACATATCTGGAGGATGGACGCTGCAGTTTTTCGAACAACCTGAGCGAGAATTGTATCCGGCCATTCGTAGTCGGAAGAAAAGGGTGGCTGTTCTGTGATACGCCGACCGGTGCCCAGGCAAGTGCCATGGCCTACACAATGGTAGAAATGGCCAAAGCAAACAAGGTAAATGTTTACCACTATCTAACCTTCCTGTTCGAGCATCAGCCCAACGATCAGATGACGGATGAAGAACTGGAACAGCTCGCTCCCTGGAAGAAAACTGTGAAAGCCGAGATCCAGAGACGGGTCGACAGCCAAAACAATGAATAGCTGCCAGCAATAGTTAAATCGTATGTGAATTGTCAAGGTGCTTCAGTTAC
>JBJEMC010000132.1:0-10173 GCA_051879475.1 Muricoprocola sp.
GGATTGCCTCAAATTCCCCAAGCAGCTGCACCTCGTCAAGCAGCACATAATACATACCATCGTCTTGGATCTGCTCCTTCAGGTAAGGATAGAGCACATCGGGATCACGGTACTGCTTGTTTTCATAAGCATCAAATGCAATCTCAATGATGTGGCTTTTCTCTACTCCTTCTGAAAGCAGGTAATCCTTGAAAAGATTGAATAGCAGATAAGATTTTCCGCATCTCCTCATGCCGGTTATCACTTTAATCAATCCGTTATGCTTCTTGCTGATCAGCAGATTCAGGTAACGGTCTCTTTTAATTTCCATGCAGCGCACCTCCTATTGCAGATTTTTGCGGTTTACTGCAATTATCCGCAATAGTATTATACCACGTGCGAAGTCTTTTTACAACTGGACTACGAAGGATTTTTGCCCGGTTCAGGAGCTTGCTTATCTTCCTCCACAGTACGTTTTGCCGCTTCAAACAGTGCCGAAAGATCGGGAGCCTTTGGCTTGACCTCCGGCTGTTCCATTCTGCGATTTGCAGTTTCTCCGATTTCCTTGAGATACGGAAACAGTTTCTCGTCCAGTATCATGTCGTTGTAGAGAAACGAGTTATTCTCTCTTAAATGAGCTTCCGCCATTCGTACAAATTTATTCCTATGCAAAAGTTCGGTATAGGAAAGCTCCTGTGCTATTTATTGGTGGTTTTGCAGACCCACTTTTATAGTAACACAGGAGCTCATACTTATATCGAAAGATTTTCCCTTCCCCTGCATAGCAGGGGGATTTATTTTTACTGTGACACAAACAAAACTGTAAAAAAGCCGGGAAATTCAACTCGGCTTTTTTACAGTTCTGCACCAGACATATTTCTGCTGTCAATTTAGGCAGAGCATATAGAATCATACGAACAGTTCCTCGAAAGGACCATTGTACAGAGCAATATCTTTATAACTATAAAATGGCGCGTGGAAGAAATGAATCTTTTGTACTGTGGCCTGAAGTTTTCCATCCAGAATCATCTTTCCACAGATGAGTGTCTCCTCTGCTTTTTCTAGTGGAATCAGACCATGTCCACCTCCGCAGATATCAAAAAGTTCTTTTTGTTTAAAAATTCGTTTGCCTGTCTGATACCAGTTTTTCAAGAGGGCTTTCCGATCTTCTGCCGGTGCGCAGATCAGTTGAATTTCGTTCATACTGTCTCCGGAAAATAAGATCTTATCCGTTTCATCCAATATGCAAATCGAACCTGCAGTATGTCCAGGCATATCATAAATAAGCAGCTGTTTATTCCCGAGATCGATCAAATCCCCTTCTTTTATAAAATGAAATTTCGGCTTACGGTTATTTTTCAGTTTATCTTCAATATGAATTGTACCGGGAACAATTGCGCCTGCGTTTTCCATGTCTTTCAGATAATTTTCCCGATCGTTTACAGTAATATCCATTGCCTCCCGGTAATCTCTTTCATGGATATAAACCTCTTCAAATTGGCCGCAGCCTCCTGCATGATCCACATGTCCATGTGTGATACTTATTACATAGGGATTATCTATCAGGGATTCTATTAAACCTTTAAAATCTCCTATCCCTGTTCCGGTGTCAATGACAGCGGATCTCTCTGTTCCTTTTATAACGTACATGGCATCCAGGCCACTCTCATCAATATACCATACATCTTTTTTAATTTCTTTTACATTCCAGCACATAATTTTACCTTTCCTCATTTTTATCTTTAAAATCATTTTCAAAGTTTCTAAAACGTGTTTGAAAACTGCTTTCCAACAAATGATTATATATCACGTTCGCATCAGTTTTAGCCTTTTACAGCACCTTCCGTCACACCTTTGATAATATGTATTTCTGGCAAAGAACGTAAAAGATTACAATTGGGATCATGGCCATTACAAGTGCTGCAGAACCCAAATTCCATTTCTTTGTATATGCACCAAAAAAAAGATATGTTCTGAGCGGAAGTGTTTGTGTTCCTCTGCGATTGATTGTCAGAGACGGAAGCAGATAATCATTCCAAAGTGCCATTACGTTCAGAATTGCAACTGTTACCGAAATTCCCTTAATCAATGGAAGCACGATGGTAAAGAAAATCCTTGGCTGACTTGCTCCATCTATGGCGGCGGCCTCTTCCAGCTCTACTGGTACATTTTTTATAAAACCATGGAACAAAATGATGGACATGGATGAACTGAAACCGAGATTTACCAACATAAGTCCCGGCATATTGATCATATTCAGTTTTCCCATTTCCGCCAGAAGGGGAAGCATAATGCACTGAAACGGTACCAGTACAGAAATTGAGAATACCATAAAAATAAATGTACTTACCCGGGTCTTATAGCGAACCAGAACCCATGCAGCCATAGAACAGAATAAAACATTTGCAACAGTTACTGTACATGTCACAATCAGAGAATTTTTAATTGCGCTCAGGTAATCCAATTCCTTGAATGCAGAAATATAATTATCCAGATTCAATGTTTTTGGAAATTGAAGCACGCTGATATAAATCTCTTTCAGTGACTTAAAAGAATTAAGAACCAGAAGAAGGATAGGAAAAATATAGAAACATGCAAGAAGAATACAACATAAAGTAACCATGATTTTTGATATTGTTTTTTTTCTCTGCATTACATCTCTACCTCCTTAGACAATATAACTATACCATCAGTTCCATACCTGTAAGCATAAAAAATCTTCAGTTGTTGCTCCTTGTCAATGAAACTCTGATCTACAAGGATGCCAAAACCATGATGATACTGCTTTTAATTCCGTCAGTACTCTCTCTTATTGCAATCATATCTGCAACAAGTTTTATATCCAGAAGTATTGCGGAAGAATTTGACTATTTCATGAAGAAACTAAATGCAACAAAAGAAATTACAGATGATGCCTTTATTCATATGGACACTTCCATTGAATTTGCTGAATTGTCAAATGTTTATAATCAGACACTTTCCCGTATACATGCATTATCCGAAAAAATACATGAGCAGGAAATTCTTAATAAAAACATAGAAATCGAAAACCTACAGTCACAGATCAATCCGCATTTTTTATATAATACACTAAATTGTATCTCCGGACTGATAGATATGGACAGAAAAGAAGAATGTCATCATGCTTTGACTGCACTGGCTGATCTTGAAAGAATGTCGCTGAAAGGAAAACCTTTCAGTACGATAGAAGAAGCTTTGTTTTATGTAAATGAATATACTTATATTCAGAAACTTCGCTTTGGAGAAAACCTCTCGATTTTGATTGATATTCCCCAAAGTCTGCATCATTATTGCATTCCCAAACTGGTGATACAACCATTGATTGAGAATGCAGTTGTTCATGGAACCTCAAAAATTTCGGGGAGAGGTATCATTGCTGTTCTCTGCAGCACGGATGGTACACATTTGCAGATCTTTGTAAAGGATAACGGACCGGGCTTCACACAGGAATTTCTTCAGACCTTTCCGCAAAATTCCAGTCAGAAACCGACTACTTCCTATGGACTTTACAACATTGATAAAAGACTGAAATTATATTATGGAAACGAATATGGGCTGAAGTTGCAGAATAATAAAAACCATGGAGCTTGCGTAACCATATATATTCCTCTACAGTCATCAAACGGAAAGCCAGATTAGATATAGTATTGTGAAAGGATGTTATTATGAAGATATTACTTGTTGATGATGAACAGATTGCACTCAAAACAATGGAAAATATGATCCAGCAGTCAGAATACAGCCATTTTTCTATTTTTACTGCAGATAATACAGCTGATGCCTGGCAGATTATCGTGAAAGAAAATCCGGATATTGTTTTTACGGATATTCAGATGCCCTGTGAAAACGGAATTTCATTGCTGCAAAAAATATACGAAGAGCAATTGAATCTGCTTTTGATTTTTGTTTCAGGATATTCTGAGTTTTCTTATGCTCAGGTTGCTCTGAAATATGCAGCTTTTGATTATCTCTTAAAGCCCCTGAATCGTGACACATTTATTTCCTGTTTAAAAAAAGCTGTTACTACTATTCAGGACAGGGAAAATACACAGATGCAAAAAGAAATGCTGGAGAAATTTTTCAAAGAAAACCGGCTGCTCCTAAAAAAACAGTTTCTGGAAACACTTCTGCTTAACCCTGTTTCCAGCTTTTCCCCTGAACTTCTGCATGAATGTACTTCCTTAGGGCTGAATCCGGAAAGATTTTGTCTTATCGGAATCAAATGTAATACAAGCAGCAGAATGAATATTCATCAGAGCCAGGAGTATTATATTTCTTATTCTATATCAAAGAAAATAAATAAAGATTATGAAACGATTGCATCCTGTTATATTGGAAACATTGTATACACTCTGATGCCGGTTTCCGGTCAGAATGATAGAGAACAGGTCATTGATTTTGCTCAAACCCTGCTTCAGTATGTCAAAGATACACTTTTTTCTTCTATTATCATTGGGATCAGTGAAACGAGTACTTCGATACAGCAGTTTTCCAAGCTTCATAAACAGATTCAGTATTGTTTCTCCTATAGTACGTCAGGTGCTGTTCTTCCAGATGATAACATTCTGTTTTTTAATGAAATCAATGACTATAGTTCCAGTATTATTGAGATAAACGAAATTATTTCCACGCTTATAAATGCCATACAGACAAGAAATCTTCCGGAAGCTTTAAAAACTGTTGATGTTTTTTTTGAGCTTATTAAAAATGAAAGTCTGTTGACACAACAGGATGCCATAAAGCTTGTAGAACTGAATCTTCATATTCAGATGAAAAATTTTCTTGATAACCCGTCAGACAGCAATTATCTTACTCACCCCATTGCAAGGAACTGTATAGAGGAACCATGCAGCGAGCATAGCAAGACAGTATTTTCCAACTGTATCAAGAATATCATACAGGAACTTTCCGGTGCTTCCACTCGAAATACAGGTATGATTGTGAATGCTGTTATCGAATTCATAAACAAAAACTATGATAAACAAATAAGTCTGAATGATGCTGCAGAATATATCAACCGTAACAGTTCTTATATTTCGCGTTTATTAAAGAAGGAACTTTCGATGGGATTTTCCCAGCTTCTGACAGAACGACGACTGGAAGCAGCAAAGGATCTGCTGATTCACACGACTATGAAAATATCCGATATATCCGAAAAAGTTGGATACACTTCCACGAAGTATTTTAATCAGGTTTTTTATAATAATTTCCAGATGACTCCGACGGATTATCGATTTATTATGCAGCATTTTTAAAACTTTCAATATTTAAAATCAAATTAAATATGTTCATATAAAAGCAGCAAAAATCCTCTGAAATCATCATATAGAAAAAGATAACTGGCACTTTTTATTAGTAAAAATGATAGAAACAGCGGGACGAAGCTTTTAGCTCGTCCCGCCAGTTCAGTTATACCCTAACATAAATGCGAGTGTAAATCTGCACACCCCAGGCTTGTCCGTTCTTCACCCAGAAACGCATCCGGCCGTCTACATCACCTTTTTCATCAATCATCTGGAACCAGGTTTCACCGCAATAGCGCAGTGATGTCACTGTTCCATCCTTTTCTGCCATCAGCTTTCCATTATCCAAATAGATTCTGGCAATCACAGGAACACCTTCGTGACAGATATAGCTGCCAAGCAGCATTTCAGGTTCCGCAAATTCTGTTCCTGTAGGAAACAGCCATCGATGAGGTCTGTCTAAAGGATATCCAAGCACAGCATTGTAAAGAATCCACAACAGCTCTGTGACATCTACATTCCCTTCGTTGCAAAGGACTGCAAAACCGTAATTTTCCCCCTTCAGGAAACCACCCTCAGAGGATACACCGTGAAGCCCGCCGGAATGTTCACAATAGACATGAGAATCTTCCACACGCTTATTGAGTCCCAGGCAATAGGTCGGTTTCTCCAGTTCCGGGAAACCTGCACCAATCATGTATTCCACTGCCTTTGCCGGCAATACCTGTCTGCCGTCAATGATTCCGCCGTTTGACAGGCACTGATAATATCTCGCCATATCATGTGCAGTGCTCTTTACACAGGCACATGCCCGGAATGGAGGCAAAATGGACCAGTTTTCGTCACCTTCCAGTTCTCCGTTCTCATTCTGTTCAAAAAGCGCCGTGATATTGCCGTCCGAAGCAATGGCTCTTGCACGGGATGCATCCACATCCAAAGTGCTTCTGGTCATACCAATCGGTCCGAACACGCGCTCATCCAGGAAGTCTTCCAGCAAAATACCTGCCGCTGCATCCACAATATAACACAGTACAGCATACCCTTCATTGGAATAGCTCATGTACTGCCCCGATTCCCCAAGGGTCGGATACGGACAATCTGCAATGTAATCAATAATCTGCTGAATGGTACTCATCTTATTCGGTGCTGTTGCCTGAATCTTTTTGTCCCATTCCGAATCCCTTTGCGGAGTATTCATGGCAATAGACCATTCCAAAGGTTCCATGGGAGGGATTCCTGTCGTATGCATGACAAGATGTCTGATTGTCACGCTCTCCGGCGGATTACCAGGTACCCTGAATGAAGGAATATACTTTGATACAGGATCATCAAGACTAAGCTTTCCTTCCACTGCCAGGATTGCAATGCACAACGCCGCCATGGATTTTCCCATAGATGCAATACCAAATACCGTCTCTCCATCCGGCTTGATGCTGCGATTTAAATCCCGATAGCCGTAGCCGCGTTCAAAGGTATAGCCTTCCGGTCCCCGGATAGCCACTGATACACCTGATACCTTCAATTCTTTAAATTTTTGTTCCAGGCAGAAATCTAATTTCTGCTCATCCATCTTCACCATTTTTCTTTTTCTCCTTTCGGACCAGCGGGACGGAGTTACTGGCTTTTTCGTCCCCAGCCAGTAACGCTTTTATGAAATCGTTGTAATCTGCATATTCATCGGAAGTGGTAGTGACCACATTCAAATTGTTCAGATCTGAGAAAATAGACTCCCTACTTACCCATGTGATTCCTGTCATGATTGCCCGCTCCATCCATGGGTTTGTTTTAAACATTGCATTGAACAGGTCCCTTGTGCAACCGAAAAGAATTGTTCCACCATGCTCATGTTCAGCGTTTTCCCGAAACGACGCGGCCGTGTAATCAGTGTGACCATGTTCCTGTTTTCCCACCATTCTTTGATAAAAGTGGTTTTATCAACATAAAAGCAGTCATTTACTATGATATCTTCAAAACTCTGCATACCAATTGCAACCGTCCTTGCCATAGCCTGCTCCTTTTTTTCGAATCATTTCTGCCTTTATTATCTCATTCTTTTTCTCTCATTTCAATCATTTAATTTTTTTTGCCACTTTGCTTGAACCAGTATTTCTTTTGTCATCCCTTCTTTTGATTATCCTATTCTTCCAGTAAAATATCAATAATATCCTCTATCTGCACCGTCCCAGCATCTAATACGATCTGTCGCTCCGTCTCTAATATCCTCTGCACTTCCCCTTCGCAGGCTTTGTATCCCCCGCCTTCTTTCCGTCCATCTGGACAGAAATATACTACCTTGATACGAGGTCTTTCTGATACATGGCACTGTAAATAGGATATCATCTCATTGATCCGTTCCTTCTCGTAATCGTCCAGTTCTATCCTCTCTTCCGTGACTCTGGCTGTTTCCGCAATTGCTTCACCATACCCGGTTAAAGCAGAAAACGGTGCAAACTGAGCAGCCCGGTCCCTCATCGACATCTGCGGATGGCGGGTTGAAACATGATGTTCCATATACAGGATATCTTCATACATGTCTTTTTTCATTTCCGATGCCCTCCGATCTGAGAATTCCTTTCAATAGCAGTCGCCCCTTCGGTCAGGTCAGTCCCTTTCAGCAATGCATTCTTCCCATACTTCCCTTTTATCTTCAACATGGCCTCCTGCAGCTTCCGTTCCTTCTCCAGATCCTTCTTTTCCTCTTCCTTCTGCTCTGCAGTTTCCTCCAGGAAGGAAAAAATATCCATCTGTTGATAAGTTTCCTTCTTGACTTCGGCTTCGTCCATAAGCCTGTTGGCGGTCAGATTGATCCTGCGTATCAGAAGTTCTTTATTTACGATTCGGTCATACAAGACCATGACTGCATCACGGATCAATCCTGATGAAGAAGTCTGCTCAGACAGATTGGTTGTTCCATGGGCATGCTCAGGAACTTTCTTCCCGTACCGGTCAGTCTTGATCTTCCCAGTATACAAAATTTTCGGATCATCCAGGCTGCTGCTGTCATAACCTACCGTAAGCACCAGCTGGTCTGTGAGCAGCTTTTTGGACAGAAGATCCAAGGCAAGTGCTTCCGCCATCTCCATGACAACGATCCTGGCTTTCTCAAAGGAATACGGCTGATGCAGGACCTGCCCCGAACATATGCTTTTCGCATCCGGCTTGTACGCCTTGACATCAGAGATCGTACATGGCTCCCATCCCCAGGCATGATCGATCAAAAGCTCTGCATTCTTTCCAAACAGCTTATACAGAACCTCCTCATTCATATAGCTGTCTGCCCTGCCAGCAGAGCACCTTGCAACGTCCCCCATGGTATGCATCCCATAGGAAGCCAGCTTTTTGGCGTACCCCGACCCTACCCGCCAGAAATCCGTAATTGGGATATGGTTCCACAATTTCTTCCGGTAAGACATTTCATCCAGGTATGCAACCCGGACTCCGTCTTCATCCGGTTCCGCATGCTTGGCCAGGATGTCCATGGCTACCTTACAAAGGTACAGGTTCGTCCCGATGCCAGCTGTTGCTGTGATCCCAACCGTATGGTATACGTCACGGATCATCGTCTTGACCAACTCCTCTGCTGTAAGGGAATAGGTATTCAGGTACGGTGTCAGGTCCATCATGACCTCATCAATGCTGTAAACATGGATGTCTTCTGGTGCTACATATTTCAGGTACACATCGTAGATTCGAGTACTATACTCTACATATAACGCCATTCTTGGAGGAGCAACGATATAATCCAGCTTGTACTCCGGATGCTGCGCCAGCTCTCCCATGTCATAAGAGCTCCCGGAAAACTCCCTGCCATGATTAGAGGCCAGACGTTCCCTGTTTACCCTGTCCACTTTCTGTATGACCTCAAACAGCCTGGCACGTCCAGGTATCCCATACGCTTTCAGAGAAGGGGACACGGCAAGACATATCGTCTTTTCTGTTCGGCTTAAATCCGCTACGACAAGGTTCGTCTTCATAGGATCCAGTCCCCGCTCCCGGCATTCCACAGAAGCATAGAAACTCTTCAGGTCGATTGCAGCATAGATTTTGGAATTTTCCTGCATACAGCATCCTCCTTCCTGCTATAAGATGATATCATTATATCACAACTCATTTCCAATTCCTCAATCATTTAAACATCTTTCGTATTTTCACATAATCGATACTATGACATAATTTCATCGTTGCCGCTTCCCAATCTGGTAACAGAAAGGGGGTGCTCATCTTTGAAAGAAATTTTTGTATCTTTTTTACTGTCCGTCATGGCATCTGTAGTTGCCTACTACATTTGCAAGTGGTTAGACGATGGCAGCTGCGACAACTAACCCACGGTCCGTTATCCGTAAAATAACAAAAGACCCTCAGGACTGGTCCTCCTGGGGGTTTTTGTTGTGTTCATCTTTGGATTTTTGTATCTTTTTTGCCTATGGCAATAATAGCATATTCCAAATACCTTGTAAAGTATTCATTTTTCATAAATTAATTTTTCAAGTATGTACATTACTGTTCACGTGCGTTCCAGTAACGATGGAAAAGCCATGCAAAATCACCTTCGGTGATGGCTTTTTCATTGCAGACCTCGGGTTTTGCCAAGCAAAACACCTCGCGGAACAGGGGTACCTGAACTGTAACGTATGTACATTGATCAACCTGCTCTTGTCTTTTTTGTAAAACAATTATTACTCTATAATTTTAATATCCCCCCGGACTCTACAATTTCCCATCAAAATTAAAAAAATGCTGCTGCAAACACCACAAAATTCTCATTATTTGACATATATACAAAAGACTCTCCTTTCTTCAATACTCACCAATCACCTTTGATTGTTTTCTGATTGGTTGCAAAAAAATAAAGGCTCTGAATACCTCAGAACCCTTATTTTATAGCTTTTCGCCCCTGCCAAGGAGTCGATGCGACGGGATTCGAACCCAC
>JBJEMC010000133.1:0-10071 GCA_051879475.1 Muricoprocola sp.
GTATCTGTAAAACAGAAGGTAGATGAGAGAACCTGGTATATGAAGGAACTGGATCCTGGAAACGGATATAAAGGAGCAGTCTGCGGATTGGATCCGCAGATTGCAAAAGGGGATTAGCCCAAAACCAGGCTAATCCTTTATGAATTCTATGCCTGTAATATCAGACTCAATGAGCATGGAGTAATTCGTGTGATAAATTACAAATCCAGGTGCTGCTCCGGTTACTTTTTTGATGTGTTTCTTCTGGATGTAATCAATCTCCACTTTGGGTGAATTGCGGTTCTTGGAGTAGTAGGCGGCAAGCCTTCCTGCTTCTTCAAAAGTACGATCCGGGAGTTCCTCATTATTGGATTTTACGATTACGTGGGAACCGGGGGCACCTTTGGCGTGGAACCACCAGTCATTTCCTGTGGCCATTTTAAAGGTCAGATATTCGTTCTGATAATTATTCTTACCTACGTAGATATGATAACCGTCGGAAGAGAGGTAGTGAAGAGGCTTTGAGGTGATCTTTGCTTTTTTCTGACCATTATGGTGAGATTTGATATAGCCGTATTCACATAGCTCTTCCCGAATCTGAACAAGGTCTGCTTCAGACAGGGCGATATCCAGAGAGGTACTGATGGATTCCAGATGACGGATCTCTTCCTGGGTTGTCTCAAGAAGCTCAATCGTGGCATCATAGGTTCTTTTCAGTTTATTGTATTTTTCAAAATAGTGCTGTGCATTTTCCTGAGCAGTTTTGGTAGGATCCAGAGGAATCGTGATTTCTGTATTATCATAATAATTCAGTGCTGTAAGGCTTTTCGCTCCCTCTTCCAGGGAATAGCCATATACATTTAACAATTCTCCGTAGATTTTGAATTTTTCCCGTTTTTCCGTATCTTTTAACTGCTTTGACTGAATATCATATTTCTTCTGATTTCGCTCCAGGGCAGTCTGGACTACCCGGCGAAGGTCAGAAGACTTCTGACGGATTCTGGTCACTACATCTTTGGCAGCATAATAGGACTCTAACATGGCAGAAACAGTATCATAATCCTGCTCTTCCATATCGGCATATTGGGTAAGAGGAAGAACAGAAAAATCCACAGGAGTCCTGCCGTCAAAAATAATATTTGGCCTGAAATTTCCCTCTTTTACCGTTTCCATCATGAGGGCAAAACGCCGTGCCAGATGAAGATATTCATTGTCATCAAAGCTGTTGGCACTTCTTGCTGACTCCAGAGAGGCAAGATGGCAAAGCTCCTCTGCAATCAAAGGACTGATTCCCGTAAAGGAGGTATACACTGCCTTTGCCAGAGGCATGGGCTTCTGGGATATGGCCTGGATAAATTCCTCTGTTGTCACAGTAAGAGGATCCTTCTTTGACATGGTTTCCGGAATAAAGTAATCTCGTCCCGGGAGCACTTCCCGGACGGAACTGACCTGAGAAGAAATATGTTTGATACTGTCTATGATCTTGTTTTCTTCATTGCAGAAGATGATATTACTGTGCTTACCCATTAATTCTATGGTCAGAACCTTGTGGCAGAGATCCCCCATTTCATTCAGATGTTCGATCTCAAAATGAATGATTCGCTCCAGCCCAGGCTGCCAGATCTTTGTGATCTTGCCGCCGCCGATGTGTTTTCTCAGCAGCATACAGAAATTCGGGGCAGTAAGGGGTGCAGGTTTATTCGTTCCTGTAAAATAGATCAGTGGGAGGCTGGCACTGGCGGAAAGCAATAATCTGTACTGAGACCGGGCTTCACTTTTGATCGTCAGGATCAGTTCGTCAGATTCAGGCTGTGCAATTTTACTGATACGTCCGTTTATAATGCAGTTATTAAGTTCTTTTACCATCGCGGCAACTACAATTCCATCAAATGCCATTTGTTCTACCACCTTTTTTATTGATTACAGTGTCAAAAACATAAATCCGTAATCATCTTTGACACCTAGCCTAGTATACCAGAAAATTTACAGTTTGTTAATAAGTCTTTTACAAATAAGATTGACTCTAAAATTCAATTGATTTATAATGAAGTTTAATGTGGATGCCTTTGCGAAAGTCAGGGGTGAAAAGGTGTTACTGGAATAATGTGAACAGTAACGAAAAAGCAGCAGGAAAAAGGGTGTGGATAAAATATGATAAAAAGTATGACAGGGTTTGGACGTTGTGAAAACCTGCAGAACGATAAGAAATTTACGGTGGAGATGAAAGCTGTAAACCATCGTTATTTTGATGTTGGAATCAAGATGCCAAAGAAGCTGAGTTTTTTTGAAGCTGCCATTCGTAATGTATTAAAAGAATACATCAGCAGAGGAAAAGTGGATGTATTTATTACTTACGAAGATTACGCAGAAGAGACAGTGGCTTTAAAATATAATGAAAGCATTGCACAAAAGTATCTGAATTATTTTCATCAGATGTCCGAGACGTTTGGATTAAAGGATGACGTAAGTGTTGGGCTGCTGGGACGCTGCCCGGAAGTTTTCACTATGGAAGAGCAGACAGTAGATGAAGAAGAGCTGTGGACAATTCTGGAAACGACACTGAGAGGGGCATGTGAAAAGTTTGTGGAATCAAGAATTCAGGAGGGGGAAAACCTGAAAAATGATATCTGCGATAAACTGGACGGCATGCTTGCGGATGTAAGTGCTGTGGAAAAACGTTCTCCGGAGATCATCAAGGCATACAGGGAAAAACTTACAGCCAAGGTAGGAGAGCTTCTTGCAGATACGCAGATGGATGACAGCAGGATTGCTGCTGAAGTCGTTCTCTTTGCAGATAAGATCTGTACGGATGAAGAGACAGTGAGATTGAGAAGCCATATCGAAAGCATGAAAAAAGAACTCCTGGCAGGGGGAAGCGTCGGCAGAAAGCTGGATTTTATTGCACAGGAGATGAACAGAGAGGCAAATACCATTCTTTCAAAGGCAAATGATCTGGACACTTCCAATCTTGCTATTAATTTAAAGACAGAGATTGAAAAAGTAAGAGAACAGATACAAAACATTGAATGATTACAGTGTCAAAAGTACAAATCCATGACATGCTTGCATGTTAATGGATGAGGGACTTTATGACACGCTTCCACAATGAGGATAAGTGGGGCGAAGCCACATGAGAATTCGAATTGTGGGGAGAATTGTGGAAGCTGTTTGCAGCGAAACAATCCACAATCATGGAGCAAATATAAAAAGGAGCAGGAACTTTGGCTAGATTAATGAATATCGGTTTTGGTAATGTTGTGAATACGTCAAAGATCGTGGCTGTGGTAAGTCCGGAGGCGGCACCGATCAAGAGAATTGTTCAGAATGCAAGACAGATGGGGAAGGTCATTGATGCAACTCAGGGGAGAAGGACAAAGGCTGTGATCATCACAGAAGAAGATCATGTGATTTTATCAGCATTACAGCCGGAGACAATCGTAAAGCGATTTCATTTTAATCCGGAGGAACTGAAAGGAGATATGGATGAAGCGTAAGGGAGTATTATTTGTAATCTCAGGATTTGCAGGAGCCGGAAAGGGCACACTGGTCAGGATGCTTGTGGAGAAGTATGACAACTATGCAGTGTCTGTTTCAGCTACCACCAGGAAGCCCCGGGAAGGCGAGATAGAGGGAGTTCATTATTTTTATAAAACAGAAGAAGAATTCCTTGAAATGATCGAAAAAGATATGTTGTATGAATACGCAAAGTATGTGGATCATTATTATGGAACCCCAAAAGAATATGTGCAGAAGCAGTTAGAGGCAGGAAAGGATGTTATCCTTGAGATAGAAATCCAGGGAGCATTAAAGATCAAGGAGCAGTTCCCGGATACCCTGTTACTGTTTGTGACACCGCCAGATGCAGATACGCTGGAAGCCCGTCTCCGGGGAAGAGGTACGGAACCGGATGACATTGTCAGAAAGAGATTAAGCCGCGCAGTAGAAGAAAGCGAAGCAATCAGCCAGTACGATTATATCATTGTAAATGATATCGCTGAAGAAGCAGCAGAAAGAATTCACGCCATCATTCAGAGTGAGCATTATGCGGTACAGAAAAATCAGGAATTTATTCAGAACCTTAGAGATGGTTTAGATAAATTTAAATTATAATTATATGAATTTTATGGAGGAAAAAGAATGTTACATCCATCTTACACAGAATTAATCAAAGTAATCAACAGTGAAGCAGAAAACAGTGATACACCGGTAATCAACAGCCGTTATTCTCTGGTACTGGCTACAGCTAAGAGAGCACGCCAGATTATTGATGGAAAAGAACCTATGTCTATGCCAAAGGTTGACAAGCCATTAAGTATCGCAGTAGATGAGTTAAATAAAGGGCTTCTGAAAATTGTCGGTGAAGATGCACCGGAAGAAGAGATTGCAGATGAGGCTGACATTCAGGAAGATGTCCTGGAGGATATGGAAGAAAACGAGGAAAAAAATGTATGAAGATCCTGTTTATCTCCCTCGGATGCGATAAGAATCTTGTAGATTCCGAGCGAATGATTGGTTTATTGACCGAAAAGGGATATGAAATCACGGATGATGAAGCTCAGGCTGACATTATCGTAATCAATACCTGCTGTTTTATCCATGATGCAAAGGAAGAGAGTATCGAAAACATTCTGGCCATGAGTGAATATCGGAAAAACGGAAGCTGCAAAGCCCTTGTGGTCACAGGATGCCTTGCTCAGAGATACCAGAAAGAGATCGTAGAAGAGATTCCGGAAGTAGATGCGGTTCTTGGAACGGCATCCTATGATGAAATAGTAGATACAGTGGAAGAAATCCTGAAAGGGCAGAAGGTACTGAGTTTTCAGGACATTAATCGTCTTCCGGTGGTGAAGGCAAAAAGAATTGTTACCACAGGCGGACATTATGCACATTTAAAAATTGCAGAAGGATGCGATAAGCATTGCACATACTGCATTATTCCCAAGATCAGAGGAAATTTCAGAAGTGTTCCCATGGAAGAACTTCTGGCAGAAGCCCGGGAACTGGCAGACCAGGGGGTAAAAGAACTGATTCTGGTTGCTCAGGAAACGACCCTGTACGGAAAAGATCTGTATGGAAAGAAGAGCCTTCATATCCTGTTAAAGGAACTTTGTAAGATCCAGGGAATCAGATGGATCAGGATCCTGTACTGTTATCCGGAAGAAATCTACGATGAACTCATTGAAACCATCAGGGATGAGAAGAAAATCTGTCATTATCTTGATCTGCCGATTCAGCATGCCAGTGATCGGATACTGAAGAGAATGGGAAGAAGAACCACCAGAAAACAGTTAGAGGAAATCGTTGCCAAACTGAGAAAAGAGATTCCGGATATCATTCTTCGTACAACTCTGATCACAGGATTCCCGGGAGAAACCCAGGAAGACCATGAAGAACTGATGGAGTTTGTAGATGAGATGGAATTTGACAGGTTAGGTGTTTTCACCTATTCCCAGGAAGAAGATACACCGGCTGCTGTCATGGAAGATCAGATTGAGGAAGAAACCAAGCTTGACAGGCAGGAAGAATTAATGGAACTTCAGCAGGAGGTTTCCATGGATAAAAATGATGCCAAAGTGGGAACCACCGTTCTCGCCATGGTGGAAGGGTATCTTACAGATGAGAATGTCTATGTGGCAAGGACATATGGAGACGCTCCCGGAATTGACGGGTATTTGTTTATCAATACTTCAGAAACTCTGATGTCTGGTGATTTTGTGAAGGTAAAGATTACCGGCGCCCTGGAATATGATTTGATAGGAGAGATAGAAGATGAATTTGCCTAATATACTTACAACAGTAAGAATGATTCTGATCATTCCTTTTGTTATCCTGATGATGATCGACCCTATGGGAAATGGACGTTTTGCTGCCCTGGCAATTTTTGTGATCGCAAGTTTCACAGATTTTCTGGATGGCTACATTGCCAGAAAGAATCATCTTATAACAAACTTTGGAAAATTTATGGATCCTCTGGCAGATAAATTGCTGGTCAGTGCAGCCATGATCTGTCTGACATCCATTGGAAGACTGCCTGCATGGGTGGTCATCATCATTATCAGCAGGGAGTTTGCAATCAGCGGCTTCCGCTTGATCGCAGCAGACAATGGAATCGTAATTGCCGCCGGATGGTGGGGAAAATTCAAGACAGTATCACAGATGATCATGATTATCCTGCTGATCGCAAACCTTGGTGGTATGTTTGCTGTTCTGGAAAAAGTATTTATGTGGATTGCACTGATCCTGACAATTGTTTCTCTGATAGATTATATCTGGAAGAACAAACAGGTTCTGACCATGCAGTCATAAAATAAGATTAATGGTTACAGTTCAGGTGTCACTGTTCCGCGAGGTGTTTTGCCTGGCAAAACCCGAGGTCTGCAATGAAAAAGCCATCACCGAAGGTGATTTTGCATGGCTTTTTCATCGTTACTGGAACGCATGTGAACAGTAACGATCAACGTTTCATGGATTGAAGGAGTGCGCAAAGTCTGTCGATTTTGCTCACTTCTTCTTTTGATTTTCCCTGTTTTAATACCTGTATAATCAGGTCTGTTTCCTCCTTACTGAATCCATTCCCTTTTTTTTTCGTGGCAGATGCAGCAGCCATAAGAAATGGAAGTAATTCATTTTGTTTTTTTCCCTGAGCCTGATCGGCAAAGGACAGAAGCATCTTTAGCTTTTCAGGATTAATGCTATTCAGATCCGGGTGATTCAGTAGTTTATCATCCATATAGAGAACCCTTTCTGTCAGATAAGATCTTTACAGTTTTGATACATTTTTAATGTATTCATGATAGATAAAGCCTGTTCAATAGCGGCTTTTTGTTCTTCATTGCCATAAGAACAAAGTTCTTCCAGGATAGCTTCAGGATTCGTGGCCGTTTCAGCATTCACAGAAGAAGCGTGAACCGGAGCCTGGAAGAAAGAGAGAAGATTTTGCATTTCCTGGATTTTAATAAACAGGGAAACATATTTCTGGAACGGAACCGGCAAATAGGGAACAGCTGCTTTGTACATCTGCAGCCCGTCGCCGTCCGCAATCTGGTCTATGGCGGTACGCTGTGTAGAATGGTCTTCATTCATAGGATCAAACCTCAATTATTTTTAACTATGTATATGCAGAGAAAGGGAAATTGTTTCCTCATATAGGCGATTTTGCCTCTGATATCATATATTGGATATAAGAAAATCATTGTTACTGGAAGGTACGTGAACAGTAATGAAAAAGGAGAAAGATGGCGGGAAATTTAATTATTAAAGAGGGACGAGAATTTTACGAAATAGATGAGGAATGTCTGAAGCGAAAAGAAGGGAAAAAAGAAAATGGATCCCAAAAGTGGAAAAACAGAAGAGAAGAAAAACGAGACAGAAAAAAATAAAAGCAGCTGCCATTTCTGGCAGCCGTTTTTTGTTACGGCGACGAGGAAAATGCAATGTGCTCGCACAATTGCATTTGACGACCGCTAATCAGCTGTTAGCAGCATCCACCCCAGTCATTATTGCAGTTGCAGAAGAGCAAGATCAGGATGATCCAGAAGAAGTTGTTTCCGTTTTCACAGCCACAGTTATTATTGTTGCCGCAGAAACATAAGAGCAGGATGATCCAGAGAATAGAGCAACATCCATTTCCGTTCATATTGAAGAGACCGGAATTACATCCTTGGTTACATCCAGAATCACAATTGCAGTTTGTTGCTGTTAAATCACTCATATTTATTCCTCCAGGAATTTGCTTTACACTTCAAAGTATGCGAAAAGGCAGAAATGGTTACATCAGATTTTCAAAAATTCCAAATAAATTTAACTTTCCATATCCCCACTGCGTATTGGGATAAATCAGATGATTCTGTCTTTTTGCACCGCGGATCAGATAGTTATTGGCCAGGCGGTTGGTAATGGCAGGAGATCCCTGGTAGGTACGGTCCAGACTCCAGTTGATCAGAAGGGCTACGGCACCTGCGGTGATGGCGGCAGATACACTGGCGCCGGTATCCCGGCGAAAGGCTTTCAGGGGAGGCCGAAAGGAGACTACTTTCCCATCCTGCAGAGTAAGGGAAGAGATGTCAGGGCCATACACATTGACTCCCGGGGCACACAAATCCGGTTTGACCGTTCCATTTCTGTTAAATCCCCGGCTGGAATGGATGTAAAGGCTGCCGTCATAAGCATTATAACAGCCGGTGGTAATGGTGGCTTCCGCAGAGGAGGGAGCCGTCAGGGTCACATCCGGAGAAGGATTTAAAAAAATGGTATCCGGGGAGATGAAACCTGTAACGGGAAGCCATATGTGGAAGGAACCTATGGAATGGGAGGTGGTAGATACCGTAATATTCCAGATGCCCGGAGTTGGATATAAAAGACGGATGAAAATCAACTGGGAACCGGAACCGTATTCAGAGATTTCATAAGTCACTTCTACAGAACTGCGTTCTGCAAGAAAACGAAAAGAACTGGTGGTTTCCTGGCGGGGAGGGATTCTTGGAATGGTCTCTCCCAAAGGGGAAGTAATAGAGACTCCATACAGTCCGGGAGAGTTTCCCCAGATTTCAAATACAAAGCCCTGATCCGCAGAATCAACGGATATCTGTGCTGTGACAGAATTGGTATCTGTTCTGGCGGAACTGAAAAAATGGTGAGCTCTTCCCGCTTCATTTCCTGCAGCGGTGACACTGAACAGATTAATATAATTGATATAGAAAGTCAAAAGTCGTTCCAGAGGAGAATTGCCGTTATGGTCTCCCTGATTGGTACCAAGCCCCAGACACAGGACGAGAGGCTTTTCTGTGAGGACAGACTGGATGACCATATATTTGATGGCCATCATGATATCTGTTTCCTGGTAGCAGGGAGCATCTCCCTGAATGAGAAAAAAGTCCTTCAGATATTGTTTGGCAGGTTTTAGCTTTACCACGACAAGATCGGCATCCGGTGCAGCTCCGGTAAAGCCTTCAGATTCTTTCTTGTTTCCTGCAGCACATCCGGCCAGAAAAGTGCCATGACCGTTCTCGTCATAAGAGGGCACAATGTCATAGGGATTATCAGAGGAAAGTGCAAGATTGACATCCTCTGCCGTATAGATTGTGCCGTAGCCCAGATCAGCAGGGGGATTTTCTCCGGGGATCGTCTGATCCCAGATTCCCAGAATTCGGGTTTCTCCATTTCGTTTTCTAAAGATGTCCAAAGTATAGTCGATTCCGGTATCAATGAAGCCAAGAATCACATCTTTTCCTGTATAAGAAAGGCCTGGCTGCTCCTGCACTTTAATAATTCCTGCATCCTCAAGACTGGTGGTGTCCAGAAGTGTAAACAGTTTGGGAATCTGTGAATAAGAAGCTTCGTTGGAAAAAAGGAGGGAGGTACGGGGAACGTGGATCATACCTAAGCGCCCACCGAAAATTTGAGCACCAAATTCCTGATAATTTTCCAGAAAGGAAGCTGTGGAAGATAGAACAGGAAGAATGAAATCTGCATAATTATTAGATAAGACCATTTCCTGCATAGTGGTATTGGGCATAAAAAATCCTTTTTTGTTTGAATATATGAAGCAGAATGAAAAAAATGAGGAGAGAATATGAATCGGGCAGCAGAAAAGATCAATCTTATGAAAGCCAGGGAAAAAAGGCTTTACGGAGAAGGGGTGACAGTTGCAGTCCTGGATACAGGGATCACGCAGCATCCGGATCTGTATGAGAAAATAAGGGTGTTTAAAGATTTTGTAAACAGGAAGCAAGAAATGTATGATGATTTTGGACATGGTACGCATGTGACGGGGATACTGGCCGGTTCCGGAGTAGTGGATGGGAGGTATCAGGGAATCGCACCGCAGGTAAAAATCGTGTCGCTGAAAGTTCTGGACAGATATGGAAATGGAAAGCGGGCAACCGTGACAGAAGCATTGAAATGGATCCTTCAGAATTATAAAAGGTATCACATACGCATCGTGAATATATCTGTGGGAACGGTAAGAAGAGATGATAAATTAGATCACGAACTGATGGATGCAGTAGAAAAACTCTGGGATCTGGGGCTGATTGTTATCTGTGCAGCAGGAAACCTGGGGCCTCGTCCATATTCCATAACGGCACCCGGGAG
>JBJEMC010000134.1:0-10048 GCA_051879475.1 Muricoprocola sp.
ATTTGACGACCGCTAATCAGCTGATAAAACTCGCGAAGCGTGTTTTATCGCTGTGCCTTTTTTTAAAGGTTGACAAGATAACTTAAATAATATAAAATCATTGCGTAACATATCTTAACAAAAACGTAATAATATGTCAAAAAAAGGTTACAGTTCAGGTGTCATTGTTCCGCGAGGTGTTTTGTGAAGCAAAACCCGAGGTCTGCAATGAAAAAGCCATTACCGAAGGTGATTTTGCATGGCTTTTTCATCGTTACTGGAACGCACGTGAACAGATCAGTAACAAAGATATTAAGGCTATAAGGTCGAAATATCTGTGCAGGACATATCTGGGAGGGATATCATGAAAAGACAGACGAGAGCAGTTTTATGTACAGCCATGTCGGTAATGACTGCAGCTATGGCGCTTTCATCCGTTGCAGCAGCTAGTGAACTGAAATGTGGAGGGCAGGATGTAGCCGTGGCGAATGTAAGCGATTCACTTCTTGTCCGGGCATCAGCAGATGAAGGCAGCGAAGTAGTTGGGTATATTCCAGGTGCAGGCGGCGTACAGGTAAAAAGGATTGGCGAAGAATGGACGGAAGTTCGTGTGGGCAATACGACAGGTTATGTTAAGACCGATTATCTGGCATTTGGCGACAAGGCTGAAGAATTAAAAAACATTTACGGAGTTCCAGGTGCGGTAGCATCCTGGGATGATGTGAAGATATTTGCAGATTACGAGGATACTTCCAGCATCATAGGGACACTGAATGCCGGTGAAGGATATGAAGTGCTGGGAAGTACATTGGACTGGGTTGAGATTCAGCTGGGAAATGGCAGAATAGCTTACGTTCCGGCAGAAGATGTGGACACCACTTTGGTTCTGGATACGGCAGTAGTTACAGATGGATATGCAGCAGAGAATTATGAAACTGCGGAAGAATATGTTCCGGAAGAGTATGAGTACGTTTCAGAAGAAGACGAGTATGTTCCGGAAAATTACGACTATGTCCAGGAAGAGTACATCGGAGAAGAAGAATGGTACTATAAAGAGTACCCGGAGCAGGAATACATCAGTGAAGAAGCTTACGTAACGGAAACAGAAAATACTTATAATGATGATTATGATGATTCCTATCAGGGTGACAGTGAATATTCCGAAACATATGACGAGGAAGATACATATGTTGACGAAACGGAATGGAATGACGGTATTACAGGAGAGGAGTATGTAGATCCGGCTGTGGAGGATACAACTACATCTGCGCCGTCCAATAATTACAGCGGCAGTGATGTAGATCTTCTGGCTGCATTAATCTACTGTGAAGCCGGCAATCAGCCAGAAGAAGGAAAAATCGCAGTTGGACAGGTTGTCATGAACCGTGTAGCCAGCAGCTCCTTCGCAAACAGCATTTCAGGGGTAATCTATGAGAGCGGACAGTTCACACCGGCAAGTTCCGGATGGTTAGATTCTGTCATCGGAAGTGCGCCAAGTGACTGCTATGATGCAGCAGTGGCAGCAATGAATGGAGCAGGAACCGTAGGAAATGCGCTTTACTTCAACGGCGGATCCGGACAGGGAATCCAGATTGGAGATCATCAGTTTTACTAAATCTATCATAAGGGCAGTTGCATAGAATGCAATTGCTCTTTTTCCTTTACATGATGATTCATGGAGTGATATAATGCATGATATGATTAGGGTGCCAAAGGTGATTACGGATTGTTTCGCTGCAAGCAGCTCTCACAATCCTTCCCACGATTCGGATTTTCATGGGGCTTTACCCCAATTCATCCTCATCGTGGGTCGTGTCATAAAGTCCTGTATCCACGGACATGTAAGCATGTCATGGATTTGTACTTTTGACACTGTAATCATGATATCAGTAAAAAATGAGGAGTGTTAATTATGGCAAATTTAAAAGGACGTAACTTTCTTACTTTAAAGGATTTTACACCGGATGAAATCCTGTACATGCTGGATCTGGCGGCAGATTTAAAAGATAAAAAGAAAAAAGGAATCCCGACAGATTATTATAAAGGAAAAAACATTGCGCTTATTTTTGAAAAGACCAGTACAAGAACCAGATGTTCTTTTGAAGTTGCTGGGCATGATCTTGGAATGGGTGTGACTTATCTGGATCCAACCGGATCTCAGATCGGCAAAAAGGAAAGTATTGCAGATACCGCAAGGGTTTTGGGAAGAATGTTTGAAGGTATTGAATACCGTGGCTATGGACAGGAAATCGTAGAAGAACTGGCCAGATATGCAGGTGTTCCTGTATGGAACGGACTGACCAATGAATATCATCCTACTCAGATGCTGGCAGATATGCTGACGATCAGAGAACATTTTGGAGATCTGAAAGGACGCAAGCTGGTATATATGGGAGATGCCAGATACAATATGGGTAACTCTCTGATGATCGCATGTGCAAAATTAGGACTTGATTTTGTAGCTTGCACTACAGAAAAATATTTCCCGGATGCAGAGTTGGTTAAGACCTGCCAGGAATACGCAGCACAGTCCGGAGCAACGATCACACTTACAGAGGATGTAAAAGAAGGTACAAAGAACGCAGACGTTATTTATACAGATGTATGGGTATCCATGGGTGAGCCGGATGAAGTATGGGCAGAAAGAATCCATGATCTGACTCCATACCGTGTGACAAAAGAAGTAATGGAAAATGCCGGAGAAAAGGCAATCTTCCTTCACTGCCTGCCAGCCTTCCATGATCTGAAGACAAAGATCGGCAAGGATATCTATGATCGTTTTGGTCTGACCGAGATGGAAGTGACTGACGAAGTATTTGAATCTTCCCAGTCTAAGGTATTTGATGAAGCAGAGAACAGAATGCACACTATCAAGGCAGTTATGGTTGCCACTCTGGGAGATCCTGCAAACGAGTAAAATTTGTTATGACCTGTATGTCAGGAGTCAGATATGAAGAGTAAGATTTTAAATGCATTGAGAAATTCTGAAGAATATGTTTCTGGACAGGAACTCTGTGAACAGTACGGAGTGAGCAGAACTGCGATCTGGAAGGGTATTAATCAGTTAAAAAAAGAAGGGTATGAAATTGAGGCGGTACCGAATAAGGGATACCGCCTCTGCGGATATCCGGACAGTATTTCCCAGATAGAACTGGAAAGCCGTCTGGAGACAAAATGGGTAGGAAGACCTTTGATCTGTCTGGATGAGATCGACTCTACCAATAATGAGGTGAAACGCCTCGCTGAAAATGGCCAGCAAAATGGATGTACCGTTGTGGCAGATTATCAGACGGGGGGAAAAGGCAGACGAGGACGGGCCTGGGTGACACCTAAGGGAAGTGCGATTGCGTTAAGTACTCTGCTCAGGCCGGAACTTGCACCAAATAAAGCTTCTATGCTTACGCTGGTGGCAGGACTTGCTGTAGCGAAAAGCGTCAGAGAAGTAACCGGTCTGGAAGCGGGAATCAAATGGCCCAATGATGTGGTAGTAGATGGAAAGAAGATTTCCGGTACGCTTACAGAGATGAGCATGGAAATGGGAGCCATCCACTATGTGGTGATTGGAACCGGAATCAATGCGAATATGACAGAATTTCCGGAAGAGATCCAGGGGATTGCTACGTCCCTGAGATTGCAGACTGGAAGCAGGGTAGACCGGGCAGCAATCATCTGTTCTTATCTGAAAGCTTTTGAAGAGTATTATGAGAAGTTCCTGGAATGTGGAAACATGGAACTGCTGAAAGAAGACTATGCAAAGCTTCTGGTCAATATGGATAAAGAAGTAAGGGTGCTGCAGCCGGAGAATGAATATACAGGTATTGCCAGAGGAATCGATGAACTGGGTCAGCTTCTGGTGGAAAAAGAAGATGGCACAGTGGAAAAAGTTTATGCCGGAGAAGTATCTGTGAGAGGAATTTATTCCTATACGTGATGGCTGCGGTTTTTGGCTAAACAACGAGGAAAGATGAGGAGCATAAATGGATAAGGAAAATGTGGTGCTTTGCGGTGCCAGTGCATATACAGAGAAGTTTTATTTGAATGAAGAGTTCAGTTCATTGCCGGAGAGCATAAAAGATGAATTAAAAATTTTATGCGTACTTTACACGAATGATGTAGGCGGCATCCTGACTCTGGAATTTGATGAAGAAGGAACGCTTCAGTTCCGTACAGAGGCAGCGGAAGATGATTTTTCCTATGATGAGATAGGAAGCGTGTTAAAGATTCGCCAAATCCAGAGAGAAAAAGAGGATCTTTTAGAATCGCTGGAGATGTATTATAAAGTTTTCTTCGGAGAGAAACATGAATAATAAAGAAACTAAATATTTACAGATTGGGAATGTCACGTTAGAGAATCCTTATATTCTGGCACCCATGGCAGGGGTAACAGATTTGCCCTTTCGTTTATTATGTAAAGAGATGGGGGCAGGCCTTATCTGCATGGAAATGATCAGTGCAAAGGCTATTTCTTTTCATAATAAAAATACGGAAAAACTCATGGAGATTCTGCCCGAAGAAAGACCCGTTTCCATGCAGCTTTTTGGAAGCAACCCGGATCTGATCGCAGAGATAGCCAGTCAGATTGAAGAGAGACCCTTTGATATCCTGGATCTGAATATGGGATGTCCCGTTCCCAAGGTGGTAAATAACGGAGAAGGGTCAGCCCTTATGAAGAATCCGAAGCTTGCGCAGGAGATTGTATATAAGACAGCCAGAGCAATCAAGAAGCCTTTGACGGTAAAGATCCGTAAGGGATTTGATGATGCAAATGTGAATGCCGTGGAAATGGCAAAACGTCTGGAAGCAGCAGGTGCGGCTGCCATAGCAGTACATGGAAGAACCCGGGAACAGTATTATTCAGGAAAAGCAGACTGGGATATCATCCGGCAGGTGAAGGAAGCGGTGCAGATTCCTGTGATTGGAAATGGGGACGTGACAGATCCTGTCAGTGCCCACAAAATGATGGAAGAGACGGGATGTGACGGTGTCATGATTGGCCGGGCGAGCAGAGGCAATCCCTGGATATTCCGAGATCTGGTGGAATACGACAGAACGGGAACAGTTCCGGAAAAGGCGAGTCTGTCAGAATTAAAAGAAATGATTCTTCGACACGGACAACTGCAACTGAAATATAAGGGAGAGTATACGGGAATCCGGGAAATGCGAAAGCATGTGGCCTGGTATACGGCAGGATATCCTCATAGTGCAGCCATCAGAAGACGAGTAAATGAGATTGAGACATTTGAACAGTTGGAGGAAATGCTGGAATGTCTGACAAATCAAAGATAATATTATTATGGGAGGGGAATAAAGATGAATTTTGCAATTTTAGGAGCCGGGGGAATTGCCCACACAATGGCAAGTACAGTGGTACCGATGAAAGAAATCTGCAAGAAAGCGGTGGCGGCCAGAGATTATGACCGTGCAGAAAGTTTTGCAAAAGAGTATGGATTTGAAAAGGCGTATGGTTCTTATGAGGAAATGCTGGCAGATCCGGAGATTGATCTGGTTTATATTGCAGTGCCGCATTCTCACCATTGCCAATGGACAAAAGCAGCATTGGAAGCAGGGAAAAATGTGCTTTGTGAAAAATCCTTTGCAGTAAATGAAAAGCAGGCAAAAGAGATGATTGATCTTGCAAGAAGCAAGAATCTTCTTTTGACAGAAGCCATCTGGACCAGATATATGCCATCCAGACAGATGATCCTGGATATCATAGACAGTGGCGTTATTGGAGAAGTAACCAGCGTTTCTGCAAATCTGGGATATCAGATTGATGCAAAGGAACGTATCGTACGTCCTGAATTAGCTGGCGGTGCACTTCTGGATCTGACAGTTTATCCTTTAAACTTTGCCAGTATGGTACTGGGAGATGACATTGCCAAAATTGATGCTTCCTGTGTAAAGACAGAAACAGGGGTAGATGGCATGGATACTGTAATGTTGACTTATAAGGACGGAAAAATGGCCACGATGTTTACCACCATTTATTCCCTTACAGACCGCAGCGGTTATATTTACGGAAGAAACGGATATATCGAAGTACAGAATATTAACAATCCGGAAGTTATTCGTGTCTGGGATGCAAATCGTTCCTGCAGAAACGTGATTGCGGAATATAAAGTACCAGAGCAGATCACGGGATATGAATACGAAGTACTTGCCTGCAAGAAGGCATTAGAAGAGGGCAGAATTGAGTGCCCGGAAATGCCTCATGCAGAAACCCTGAAAATGATGAACTGGATGGATCAGATCCGTGCTCAGTTTGGAATTGTTTTCCCGGGAATAGAATAATGATGATGCAGAATCTGATCAGCAGTTATCCGGGCGGTATCCTGGATAAACTGCTCCAGATCCTGCAAATCAAATACCTTCAGGTCAGGGATGCCTGCATCCGTAAATTCCATTGAAAGCTTCTTCAGTTCAGAAAGAACATTCTGCAGATCCGTCACGGATACTTCTGTAACAGGACAGGATAAGTTTGGTTCATAAACCGGAACATCAATCTTATATTTGCCTGCGATATAGGCATTCATTCTATTATAATCACCGTAATAATATTCAGAAGAAAAAAACTTTTTCAGAGGAATTTCCTCTTGCAAATGAGGCAGGTATACGGTTTCTATTTCTCTTTCTAAAACGGCAGGGATTCGATCTTTATCGTAAAAGCAAAAGTGATCCGCCCAGTATTTTTCCACAAATAAAGTATCAAGGAGAAGATGTGTCCAGTAGCCATACATTACAGGTGTTGTCAGCCAAGAAGCATATTTTCCCAGAAACAGATGCAGGTCAGGGGCAATTGCCATCCTGTCAAGCGTGTCTGGATTCCAGAAATGAGAGGTGACCTTTTCTTTTTTCTGTTTCGTATCAGGCAGAAGACATCCAAGATAGAATTCATTTTTCCATTGTTCCGAGAGAAGATATTCCTGTTTTTCCAGTTCACAGCAGATCAGTTTGGCTTCGGTCAGATGGAGAATATAGCCCGGCATAGTATGTTTTCCTTTCTTTTTGTAAGAATCATGGTCTTTTTTATCATAACACAGGATTTGATTGGGAGTAATACTTGACATAAAAAGTTGCGCGATATATAATATTTTGACCATGTTGGTGAGAAACGAGCTACTGGTATTTAAGAAATGGAAGGTGTATCATTATGGAAGCAAAAAAGAATTTATTAACTTATACAGGTTTAAAAACATTGGAAGATGAACTTCATGATCTGAAAGTAAACAGAAGAAAAGAAGTATCACAGAAGATCAAAGAAGCCAGAGAACAGGGCGACTTATCTGAAAATGCGGAATATGATGCAGCAAAAGATGAACAGCGCGATATTGAAGCAAGAATCGAAGAAATCGAAAAGATCCTGAAGAATGCTGAAGTGGTTGTAGACGAAGAAGTAGATTCCGGAAAAGTTAATATCGGCTGTACAGTCAGACTGTTTGATGAAGAATTTGAAGAAGAAGTAGAATATAAGATCGTAGGTTCTACAGAGGCAAGCAGCCTGCAGGGCAAGATTTCCAATGAATCTCCGGTAGGAAAGGCTCTGATCGGGGCAACAGTTGGTCAGACAGTAGAAGTAGAAACACAGGTAGGAATCTGCACATATAAAGTGTTAGGAATTGAAAGATCATAATAGAAGATAGATTGGGAGGAACAAAAGTTGGCTCAGGAGAATAAGAATAAGAACCAGAACCAGGAAATAGATGTGAATCAGCTGCGCAAAGTCCGTCGTGATAAGCTGGCTGAACTGCAGGCAAAGGGAAAAGATCCATTTCAGATTACAAAGTTTAACCAGACACATCATGCTGCAGATGTAAAAGAGCTTTACAATGCCCATGAGGCAGAACTTCTTGCAGGAAGAAAAGAGCCAGAAGTAGAGGGACTGGATGAAGCACAGGCAAAAGAAGTATTGAATGCAGATTATAATGAGAGAAGAGCTATCATGGATGCATCTCCGATTCATGTAACGGTAGCAGGAAGAATGATGTTCAAACGTGTTATGGGTAAGGCATCCTTCTGTAATATCCGTGATCTCAGCGGAGATATTCAGGTATATGTTGCCAGAGATGCAATTGGAACAGATGACTATGCAGATTTCAAGAAATCTGAT
This sequence comes from Muricoprocola sp., assembly GCA_051879475.1. GTDB lineage: Bacteria > Bacillota > Clostridia > Lachnospirales > Lachnospiraceae > Marvinbryantia. The sequence goes on from JBJEMC010000134.1 coordinate 8,087, forward strand.
ATTGGTGATATCTATGGTATTGAAGGTTATGCATTCCGTACAAAGACAGGAGAAATTTCCATTCACGCAGAAAAACTCACACTGCTGACCAAGAGCCTTCAGATCCTTCCGGAAAAATATCATGGAATCACAGATACAGATATGCGTTACCGTCAGAGATACGTAGACCTGATCATGAATCCGGAGGTTAAGGATACATTTATCAAACGTTCCCAGATTATCAGAGAAATCCGTAATTTCCTTGCAGAAAGAGACTTTATTGAAGTAGAGACACCTACATTGGTAGCAAATGCAGGTGGTGCAGCTGCAAGACCATTTGAGACCCATTACAACGCACTGGATGAGGATGTAAAGCTTCGTATTTCCCTGGAATTATACTTAAAGAGATTGATTGTTGGTGGCCTGGAAAGAGTGTATGAAATCGGACGTGTATACCGTAACGAGGGTGTTGACACACGCCATAATCCAGAGTTTACCCTGATGGAATTATATCAGGCATACACAGACTACGAAGGAATGATGGAACTGACAGAAAGCATGTTCCGTTACCTTGCTGAAAAAGTACTGGGAAGTACCAAATTTGTATACAACGGAATTGAAATCGATTTTGGCAAACCATTCGCACGTATGACCATGAACGATGCCATCAAACAGTATGCCGGTATTGACTTTGATGAAGTTAAGACAGATGAAGAAGCAAAAGCTCTGGCAAAAGAAAGACATATCGAATTTGAAGAACGTCATACCAAGGGCGATATCATCAACCTCTTCTTCGAAGAATACTGCGAAAAAGAACTGATCCAGCCAACTTTCATTATGGATCATCCGCTGGCGATTTCTCCATTGACAAAGAAGAAACCATCCGATCCTGAGAAGGTAGAACGTTTCGAGCTCTTTATCAATACCTGGGAGATGTGTAACGCTTACTCTGAGCTCAACGATCCAATCGATCAGAGAGAACGTTTTGCACAGCAGGATAAGAACGCTGCAGCAGGCGATGAAGAAGCACAGCACACAGACGAAGACTTCCTCAACGCACTGGAAATCGGTATGCCTCCAACAGGTGGTATCGGATACGGTATTGACCGTCTGGTAATGCTCCTCACAGACAGCCAGGCGATTCGTGATGTATTGCTCTTCCCGACAATGAAGTCCCTGGACGCTGATAAGAAGGCAAATAAGTCTTCCGCAGCAGCACCGGCAGAGGCTGAAAAACCAGTTGAGAAAATTGATTTCTCCAAGGTAAAGGTAGAGCCTTTATTCGAGGAATTTGTTGATTTCGATACTTTCAGCAAGTCTGATTTCAGAGCTGTAAAGGTGAAAGATTGCGTTGCAGTACCGAAGTCCAAGAAGCTGTTACAGTTCACTCTGGATGACGGAACAGGCATAGACCGCACCATTTTAAGCGGTATTCACGCATACTACGAGCCGGAAGAACTGATTGGAAAGACCTGTATTGCTATTACCAATCTTCCTCCGAGACCGATGATGGGTATTGAATCCTGCGGTATGCTGATCAGTGCGGTTCACGAAGAAGAAGGAGAAGAAAAACTTCATCTTCTGATGGTGGATGACCACATCCCGGCTGGTGCGAAGCTGTACTAAAATTAAATATAAAATGTCTAAAACCATGATGTCAGACCGCATTTGACAACAATTTGACAACAAAATTTGGAATAATGATGAATCGTTATGAAGCATGACGAATTTCAGGTGAAAGGACACTGGTTTGGCAATGAAGTAAGAGCACTTCTTAGAGTTAATCTAAGAGGTGCTTTTTTCGTCCCTGGAAAGTTATATCTCGGCAGTCAGCTTCTGTAAAACAGTAAATCTAATTTTGGAGGAAAACATCATGGATAAAAGTTATAAATCAATTACACGTATGAAGGAAGTACCAGAGCAGCTTAGAAAATTACGTCGACAGTATTTGCGCTATCAACAGGCAGAAATCATTTACAGTAT
>JBJEMC010000135.1:0-9972 GCA_051879475.1 Muricoprocola sp.
TTGGCATAAAAAGGAGCGTGCTCCAAAATGATTTCTCATTTTTTCACACGCCCATTTTTGATTACCTATATTAGAACAATCCTGGGAAGAGTGTTGCCGGAATTGCCAGCCATAAGTCAGGCAGAAAAATCAACAGCAATAATACAACCAGAGATGACAGGAAATACGGAAGTGTTCCCTTAAATGCATCTTCAATGGTAATACCACTGATAGAGGATGCCAGAAGCAGACACAGACCATACGGCGGTGTTACCAGACCAAGGGCCAGAGTAACAACGATGATCAAACCCATGATGATTGGGCTGATTCCTAAAGTTGTAGCTGTCGGCAGAATAATTGGAACAAACAGAATCATCGCCGGAACTGCATCCATGAAAGTACCAACAAACATGAAGAACAGAACTACTACAATAAGGAATACTGTTTTTCCACCTGCCAGGTTTGCAAACAATCCCTGAACAAGAACATTCAGCTGATAGTAGCTAAGCAGTTCTCCAAGCGCATTTGCTGTAGCAAGTGCAAACAGGGACAAGGAAGACATCTTCATTGTTTCAACAAGGATTCTTGGAAGATTCTTAATTTTAATGGTATGATAATACAGAATACCAACCAGCAGAGCATAGATGCAGGCAAATGCTGCAGATTCTGTTGGTGTGAAGAGACCAGATACGATACCACCAATCAAAATGATCGGAGTAAGCAGAGCCGGAAGAGACTTCAGCACCAGTTTCATAGCGTCACGAAGAGGAGTAGGCTCTTCTTTTGGGAAATTCTTTTTCTTGGAATACATCTTAACAACCAGCATCATTGCCAGACCAAGAAGAATACCAGGAACAAGACCTGTCATGAACAACGCTCCGGTACCAACGTTAGCAATACCCGAGTATACAACCATGGTGATACTTGGAGGAATAATGGATCCCAGAGTAGAGGAAGCAGCGGTTACACCAACTGAAGTACCTTTATCATATCCTCTCTTCTCCATTGCCGGGATAAAGATCTTACCTACACCGGCTGTATCAGCCTGTGAAGAACCGGAAATACCGGCAAAGATCATAGAAACCAGAATATTGGAGTATGCCAGACCTCCACGGAAACGGCCTACCAGTGCGTTACAGCAGTCGATCAGTTTTTCTGTAATCTCACCTTCATTCATAAGGTTAGCTGCAAGAATAAACAGCGGTACAGCAAGAAGTGTGAAACTGTTCAGACCATTAAACATCTTGGAAAATACTACTGTATTAGGTACCATTGGCATAGATGCCATACCAACAAAGGATACAATACCAAGAGCAAAGCAGATCGGCACGCCGATGACTACGAATACAATGAACATAATTACAAGCAAAGCTGCCATTATCTCTTTCCTCCTTTACCAAAATTCTGAATTTCTTCAATAATCTGGCAAACCAGATAAATTGAAGAGGTCAGTCCGCAAAGTGGAAGGCACAGCCATGTAGGACCTCTCTTAAACTGCGGAATATTCACCCATGTATAGTTCCAGAACTGCTTTGTTACAAGCCATCCATAATATACCATAAGGATAGAGAAAAACAGCATCAGTGCTGCAATAATAATATTTAATATTGATTTTGCCTTCTCGCTCTTAAGTGCATCTGCAATACTTGTAAATGCAAAATGCTTTTTCTCATATACCTGTGTAGCTGCACCCATGAATACTGCCCAGATAAAGGAATACATAGCAACATCTTCTGTCCATGTAGCTGCAATTCCTAAGTATCTGGTAGTAATCTGGATCACTACTGCACACAGGAAAATGAAAAGAAATACAGCTGCAATCGCAATCTGAACCTTTTCCATCTTTTCCAAAAACTTTTTCATAGTAATAACCTCTCATTTTCATCAAAGAGGCCGTCCGCAGTACGAACGGCCTCTCCTTGCTTCATTCATTACTGTTCACGTACGTTCCAGTAACGATGAAAAATTCCATATTTTATCTTAGTTAGCTGCTGCACGTACCATATCAAGGTATTCTGTCATATTATTTTCTTCAGCGAATTTATCCTGGATAGGTTCGGCAATAGCTTTGAATGCTGCGATATCAATATCATCATATTCTGTAATGATAGCTCCGTCATCAATACATTTCTGTTTGGATTCTTCGAACATCTTCATTGTAACTGCACGTTCTTCTTCTGTAGCAGCTGCAACAGCTTCTTCGATCCATCCTTTCTGCTCATCTGTCAGTTTATCGTAGAATGAACCATTCATAAGCAGAAGACGTGTTGTGTAGTCGTGATGTGTTTCGGAGATATATTTACCATTATCTGTCTTATGATGGTCTTTGAGCATCAGGTTTGTATAGTCGTTTTCAGCACCGTCTACAACCCCCTGCTGAAGTCCCTGATACAATTCGCCCCATGCTACAGATGTAGGAATTGCTCCACAATCCTGGAAGAATTCCTGCTGTACCTGTGAAGACTGTGTACGAATCTTAAGACCTTTCAGGTCATCTGGACATGTAACAGCCTGCTTTGCATATACATCACGAACAGATGATGACCAGTAACCCATTACTCTGAATGCATTACCTGTCTTTGTGTTGATTACTTCTTTCATAGCGTCACCGAATTCGCCATCTACGCAGGTTGTCCAGTGATCAAAGCTGTCAAACAGATATTCCAGTGAGAACATATCTACTTCCGGAACACCGATAGATGTCATAAATCCCGGAGAAGCTACTACCATGCTGGCTGCTCCCATTTCCAGTTTTTCGATCAGCTCGGATTCGTTTTCTCCAAGTGTTCCATGATGCAGAGTAACTTCAATGGATCCACCGGAAAGTTCTTCTACAACTTCTTTAAATTTGATGATACCATACGCATATGGATTCTCCAGAGATGTCTGGTTGTGTGCAACGATCAGGTTAAGATCTGCTGCTGATGCTCCCACTCCACAAACAGTTGCAAGCATTGCTCCTGCTACGGCTGCACTAAAAATTTTCTTGTTCATGTGATTATCCTCCTTAGATAATGGTAAGTTATTCTCACAGCTGCGCTGCTGAGTTCATAAATAAATTATAATAAAGCTACACTGACCTTTACTACTACTTTTCGGACAGTCATGGATTCCCCACTGATCAATCCTGGCTTATGTACATCTGTTGGAAAGAAAATATTGTAGCTTCCTGGTCTTGCTTCAATATATCCTTCATTCTCAACGGACTTATAAAAAATAAGGTCACGCTCATCAAAACGTTCATCTACCTCGTAATTTCCGGTATCTGGTGTAAAACCAAGTTTTTCTTTCCCAGAGACTACAAACTGAACATCCACATACTTCTCATGTACTTCAGGTCTTCCCTGTTCCACAGGTACAGTTACACAATCTATAACCTGAGCATAAATGTCCTTCCCCTGGATCTCATAAACGCCTGTTTCCATCTTTGTAAAATCATTTGCCTTAAGATATTCAAGGGCAATCTGAATCGCCTTTGGATATGTATGTATCACATCTTTCGTAAAAATAGATGAAGAAATCATTATCTCTATCTCCTTTTATCTCAAAAATGGTTGTTTATTTTTTCCACCATCATATACTAATTGTACAATAAAACACAAAAATGTGCAATTATTTTTTGTTATATTTGTTTAGTTATCATTACTGTTCACATGCGTTCCAGTAACTAGTTATCTTTTTCTTCCATTGCATGAATCATCTCAACAACAAATTCATGTGTAGGAACCGGAACATTGTATTTTCTTGCTGCACGAACTACAGATCCACTGATGGTATCTACTTCTGTCTTTCTGCCTTTTCCCAGGTCAGCACAAATAGAAGTAACACCTTCCGGTGATCCTTCTGAAGTCCTTCTTACTTTTTCGATCACATACTCTTCATCAAAGGTAAGTCCCATGGCCGCTGCCACCTGAACTGCTTCATGGATCAGTGTCTTTGCCATCTTCCATGCGTGTTCATTAGAAGCGATAAATCCCATCTTAACCTGAAGAACACCTGTCAACGCACTTAAGGATACATTGGTAAACAGCTTGTCCCAGATTAGCTGCTGGATATTCTCATGAATCAGTACGTCAAATCCGCAGGCATCAAATGCTTCTTTTAACTTCGGCAGAAACCCTTCTTTATCCTCACAAAGCATACCTACATTGGTACGTCCTTTTCCTCCATGACGAACATATCCTGTTCCTAACACAGCACCATTATCTTCTGTTGTTCCGATAATGATATGGTCTTCTTTTACAAATTCAGCAAGGATGTCTTCATGTCCGGAACCGTTCTGAAGTGTCATCACATAAGTGTTTTCTCCGATCAGATTCTTGTTTCCTGCTAATGCAGCTTTACTGAACAGAGCCTTAACAAACAAAATGATAAGATCCACCGGTTCCATATCAGCTGTGGATGTAACGGCATGTGGCGTATACTTGTTGTCAACATCATTTTCCTGAAGAACAAGCCCATTCTGCTGAATATGATCTACCACTGCCTGATTTGTATCAACCAGATACACTTCGTTGCATAATGACAGATGCCCACCATAAATAGACCCCATGGCGCCTGCACCAATTACAGCTATTCTCATAGTAATCTCCTCCCTCTTTCATCATTATTTTCATTATATCGTATACTGGTATACCAGTCAAGTTTTGTTTTTTCGTTAATTTTTCAGTATAATCAAGGAAAACTCCTGTTTCAATCAAAAAACTAACCAAATACAAAAAAAATCAAACATTACTTTTTTATTATGACAGTTTCTGTTATTTATGCTATACTGGGAAAACATGAGGTGATGAACATGAATGAAAATCAGATTTTAACAGGAAAAATTTCACAGGCATTAATTTCCTTTTTTATTCCCTGCTGGCTGGGAATGCTTTTTCAGCAATTATATAATACCGTAGATACTCTGATCGTAGGAAATTTCGTTGGCACGAATGCAATTGCTGCCGTAGGAAGTGTTTCTATCGCAGTACAGTTCGTGATTGGAATCTGTAACGGAATTGCCAGCGGTGCCGGAGTGCTTATTTCCCAGCATTATGGTGCAGGAAAACTTCATCAGGTTAAGACAGATATCAGAAACAGCCTTTTTATTGCCGGTATCACAGGAATTCTTTCCACCATAATATGTGTACTTGGATCAGAATATTTTGTTTATCTGCTGCAGACTCCAGAGGAAATCACAGCCGATGCTGTCATCTATCTGAAAATATATTTCTGTGCCCTGATACCGAATCTTATCTATAATTTCGGCAATGCCATTCTCAGAGGCATGGGTGATTCAAAGAGACCGCTTTATATTCTGATTGTTGCTTCAATTGTGAATATCATTCTGGATCTTGTCTTTGTACTTCTTTTTGAGTGGGGTGTCTTTGGTGTTGCTCTGGCTACGGGTCTCTCCCAGCTCATCAGTGCACTGATGGTTTTATATTTATTGCACAGGCAATTCCCTGATCTCTGGAAAAAGCAGACCGGTCAGCAAAATATATATGGAAGTATCTTTAAAATTGGTCTTCCAACTGCTCTGGAAAGTGTGATGTATTCCTTTTCCAATATCCTGATTCAGATTTCCATCAACAGTTTCGGAACTGCTGTAATAGCTTCCTGGGCCATCTATGGAAAAATTGACTGTGTGTGCTGGATGACCATGTCCAGTATGGGAATCGCTGTTACTTCCTTTGCCGGACAAAATTTTGGAGCCGGGAATTATGCTCGTATACGAAAATGTGCTGTCACAGGCGCAGCTATTCTCACCGGCTTTCTCTTTGTCTTAGTAATTATCTTCTATGGCACGGCTCCGACACTGTTTGGACTTTTTACATACGATCCGGAAGTCGTCCAGATAGGAAGCGGTATGCTGAGATTTCTGGCACCTACCTATTTCTTATATGTCCTTGTTGAAATCCTTCCCGGAATCCTCAGAGGCTGTGGAGATGTCCTCGTTCCCACCATTGCTTCTGTGATTGGGATCTGCCTGATTCGTGTCTTATGGCTCATGTTTGTGGTTCCAGTCTATCACACTGTCAATACTGTTATGTTCAGCTATGTAGTTACCTGGGGAATCACAGCCATCTTTTACTTCTTTTATTTTCGATACAGCCACTGGCTTGAAAAAAGGATCAGGCGCAAATCCTGATCCTTTTATAATTTAAAAAAGTATGCCGACCAAATGTACCAGAAATGCACAGATCCAGGCAACAACGCACTGGAATATGACCATTCCAAAAGCCCATTTGCTTCCTAACTCTCTTTTTACAGATGCCACCGCTGCCACACAAGGTGTATATAACAGACAGAATACCAATAAGGATGCTGCTGCCACCGGTGAGAGTACATCTGTGATTGCTGAACCAGCAAACAAAACGGTAAGTGTAGAAACAACGCTTTCCTTTGCCATAAATCCAGTAATCAGTGCTGTTGATACTCGCCAGTCCCCAAATCCTAATGGTGCAAAAATCGGAGCGATTACTCCCGCAATCATTGCCAGAATACTTTCTCTGGAATCGCTTACCACGCTAAGATGCAAATTAAAGGTCTGCAGGAACCAGATCACAATCGTTGCAATAAAAATAACAGAAAATGCTCTCTGTAAAAAGTCTTTTGCCTTCTCCCATAAAAGCTGAATTACATTTCTGGCACTTGGCATACGATAGTTCGGCAATTCCATAACAAAAGGAACCGCTTCCCCCTTAAACATACTTCCTTTGCAGATCAGCGCTACCAATATACCCACGATAATTCCCAGGAAATACAGACCTACCATGATCAGACCGCTATACTTCGGGAAAAACGCCATCGTCAGGAATCCATAAATTGGCAGCTTTGCTGAGCAGCTCATAAATGGTGTCAGCATAATCGTCATCTTACGGTCTCTGTCAGAAGGAAGCGTTCTGCTGGCCATAACCCCTGGAACTGTACATCCAAATCCAATCAGCATCGGTACAATGCTTCTTCCGGACAAGCCGATTTTTCGCAGTAGCTTATCCATAAAAAATGCTACTCTGGCCATATAACCGGTATCTTCCAGCAAAGATAAGAAGAAAAACAGCGTTACAATGATTGGAAGGAAACTTAACACGCTTCCAACTCCGACAAAAATACCGTCTATGATCAGCGAATGGATCGTCCCATTTACCCCCCAGGACGTCAAAAGCCCATCTGTCATCTGAGTCAGCCAGTCAATTCCCGTTTCCATAAGTCCCTGAAAAAATGCTCCTATTACATTAAAGGTCAGCCAGAAAATAAGTCCCATAATTCCAACAAACATTGGAATCGCTGTATATTTTCCAGTTAAAACCGTATCCATTTTCCGACTTCTGGCATGTTCCTTACTTTCCTGGGGCTTTACCACCGTTTCTTTAACCAGTTTCAGAATGAAATCATACCTCATATCCGCAATGGCTGCTGCGCGGTCAAGACCACGTTCTTCCTCCAACTGACAGATAATATGTTCCAGCATTTCTTTCTCATTATCGCTTAATTCCAATGCTTCCAGAATTCTCTGGTCACCTTCTATCAGCTTTGTTGCCGCAAACCGCACTGGAATCCCGGCTTTTTCTGCATGATCCTGAATCAGATGCATGATACCATGAAGACACCTGTGTACAGCTCCCCCATGTTCATTCTCATCACAACAGTCCATTCTTTCAGGCTTTTCCTGATACTTTGCAATATGTACAGCATGCCTGATGAGCTCATCGATTCCTTCATTTTTCATTGCAGAAATCGGCACCACTGGGATTCCCAGCCTTTCTTCCATCTCATTGATGCGGATGTGTCCACCATTTCCTCTCATCTCATCCATCATATTGAGAGCCAATACCATAGGAATCCCAAGATCCATCAGCTGCATGGTCAGATACAGATTTCTTTCGATATTTGTAGCATCTACAATATTGATAATTGCCGTTGGTTTATCATTAATAATAAACTGTCTGGTAACAATTTCTTCCTGGCTATAAGGAGACATAGAATAGATTCCTGGTAAATCAGTAATCTCTGTATTAGCATATCCTTTGATTGCGCCAGTTTTTCGGTCAACGGTTACTCCCGGAAAGTTTCCTACATGTTGATTAGAACCCGTTAACTGATTAAATAATGTGGTTTTGCCACAGTTTTGATTTCCTGCCAGTGCAAATGTAAGTGTTGTGCTATCCGGAAGGGGATGCTCCTCTGATTTTTCATGAAACTTACCCGTTTCGCCAAGACCCGGATGCTCCACTTTTTTTGCCAGAGTTTTCCTGCTCTCTTTTGTACTTTCCTGATTCTTTTTTGTAATTGGCTCTACTTCTATTTTCTTTGCATCTTCTAATCGAAGAGTAAGTTCATATCCATGGAGTCTTAATTCCATCGGATCTCCCATTGGGGCATATTTTACCAATGTAACCTCCGTTCCCGGAATCACTCCCATATCAAGAAAGTGCTGCCTGAGAGACCCTTCTCCGCCTACTACTTTTACAATCGCAGACGTACCAATATCCATATCTTTTATCGTCATGGATTGTTTTCCTCCTGCAAGTTTTTATTTTTTATCCTATCATATTATACACTCTTATTTCACAGTATGCTATACTGAAAATAAAACATGAATGGAGTAAATATATGTATTTTATTGGATTGAGCATGCAATTTTCTACAGCAAATGATGCACAGTATGAAAATATCACAAAGTATCGAAATTATTTTTCTGCAAAATATGGTATGGAAAATCTACGTGGACTTTTATTTAACCGGACTGAAAACAAAATAGAATATGTCATTGGTCTGAAAGGTCATACTGCACCAGATCTTGAATCTGCCAAAAAAGAATATCCGGAAATCAAATTGCAAAATATTCTTTTGCCTGAGCAGGGATGGTTTTCCTATACAGAATCTTCTGATTTCATATCAGGTTTCTGTCATACATTCTATAAAAATAATACTTTTACATACGCAATAGAAAGTTTTTCTCAAAACGGATCCTGTCAGATAAAGGTTACAAAAGAATATCCTATGCTTGAGCATCTGAATGAAACCGAGATTGATGAAATCGTTGCTCTATATCGAAGTGCGCTGGGTACTCCTGGATGTGTCTGGACAGAAGAATATCCTACCAGAGAAATTTTATTAGAAGATATCAGAGCCAATGCCTTATTTGGAATTAAAAATGATGATGGGCAAATTATCGCAGCCATTGCCAGAGACCGGGATGATGATGTAGATGCTCTACCCTTCTGGAATAAAGAACTGTCTCCTGTTGCAGAACTTGCCAGACTGGTTGTTTCAAATTCCTATAAAAACCAGGGCATGGCAAGAATCCTGATACGTCAAAGTATGAAGGAACTGAAAAAAGAAGGTTTCCATGGCGTTCATTATCTGGTGGCAGATAAAAATATGTGTGCTGTCCGCTCATATCGTGCACTTGGCTTTCATTTTGCAGGAGAAGTGGATATGTATGGTGAGCATTATTTGTGCTATGAGAGCCGGATACAATAAAAAGCTATCCCTATTGACTGGTTTAGACTGTAGACAAAGTCCATGGCAAACGCTATGGGCTTTTCTTTATACCTTAACCAATACATCAAGGCGAGCTTTTCGCGCACTCCATGAATAAGTGTATATTCAACGTTTGATAAAATTTCTCTTTTAGCAAGCTACAAACATCGGAACTGGCAATCGATTTATTTCTCGATGCTTGGCAGACCCATTATACTGAAGCATTAGCATCGATTTACATGTCTACTCTATTCTCGATGTCTAACATATCTGCTATGTCAGATTATTGGCATCGGCTTGAACGTGCCGTACATTTCCCGATGCAAAACAAAAGTCTGGACTTTTTAGATTTCTACAACAAAAAAACCAGTCACAACTGACTGGCTACTTGTTTCTTATACCTTCAAAACCACACACAGAAATATTTTACATCTTACCCAGACTATTGGAAGTTCTGTTCGCTTCGCTCACAGAACGACCTGTTAACCTCGCTTATTCGCGGTCACTCGGAATCCGCTCTGC
>JBJEMC010000136.1:0-9863 GCA_051879475.1 Muricoprocola sp.
AGGACTTCCAATAGTCTGGGTAAGATGTGAAATATTTCTGTGTGTGGTTTTGAAGATATAAGACAAAGAAGCCAGTCGATAATGACTGGTTTTTTGTGTTATAAGAAATTATATCTATTTTGGAGGACAAACGTGGATTATTTATCATATAATATCGCAATGAATTTGAAGCGAATCAGGAAAGCAAAAGGCATGAGTCTTGATGTAGTTGCAGAACAGACTGGTGTGAGCAAAAGTATGCTTTCCACAATAGAAAAAGGAGATGCCAATCCCTCAATTGGAGTCCTGGGAAAGATTATCAGTGGTTTACGCATAGACCTACAGGATCTGACGCAGCCTCCCCAGGATGATTCTTATCTCGTAGATATAAAAAAGCTTTCCCCCACGAAGGAAGTACCGGGACAGTATAAAGTCTGGACCTGCTTTCCTATTGCGGATAATCGCACAGTGGAAATATATCGGATTGATATTGAACCAGGCGGGATATATGAGAGTGGTGGGCATGGAGAAAGGACAAAGGAATACATTGCTATGCTGGAAGGAAAACTTTCCCTTCGTTTGGAGGATGGAATTCATGTGGTGGAATGTGACCAGTTTTTCCGTTTTGAGTCCGACCAGCCACACACATATTTCAATGAAGAAACTACTCAGCTAAGTTTTATGTCTTTTTTTGTAGTTTATTGAAATTCCGTATCATATAAGCTGCCATCAATTCAAAACGCTCAGAAGGATCCTTCAGATTGATTCCAAGCTGTTCCTGCAGAATACGGAGCCGATTTGTAATAGTATTACGGTGGCAGTAGCTTTGCTCTGCGATATCCTGGATGCTTCCCCAGTATTTTAGGTACAAAAACAGAGTCTCAGCAAAATTGCTGTTGTGTTTCTTGTCATATTCAAGCACAGGGGCAAGTTTCTTTTCAACAAAGCGGTCAAGAATAGACGAATTGGATACATTTTCCAAGATCTGATAGAAATCAATACAGTTTTCAGATTGCATTTCCAGGAAAATTCTATTGTAATAATCTCGTGTAATATCGTAAATATGAATATGCCAGGGCATCACAAATAAAGGAAACTGATGCTGCTCGCACAATGAGATTACTCCAGAGGTGATTTCATTCTGCGAGATGTGTTTACCGATGTTTAGGATTAAGCCACATGTCTGTTTTTCTATAAGGGTTTGGATAAAATGAATCAGCCATTTTTCTGTATGGTCATAAAGGGCGCCTGTTGAGATGATCAGTTCGTTTGCCCGAAGAAAGCTGGAATTTGTCTGATCTTCTGCCACATAGACCCAGTTCAGCTCGCGATTCAGGCCGTCTTTTCCGGCAATCAACCGAAGTTCGTATTTCTTTTTTGTTTCATTGTAAATATCGGACAGAAAAATAGCCATATTTTTCTCCTTTCAGGTACAGATATTTTTATCTCTATAATGACTCATTTGATTGTATCACAGACTGTGCATAATGCACAATCCCTTATGAAAAGATTGTGCGGGGACAACGTTGTCAAAAAAGACAAATTGATATATTATTTTCAACAGAAAAGACAAAGACGTCAGAACTTTCAAAAAGAAAGCTCACGTCTTTTTTGTTATGGCGACGAGGAAAATGCAATGTGCTTGCACAATTGCATTTGACGACCGCTAATCAGCTGATAAAACTCACGAAGCGTGTTTTATCAGCTACTTACGATAGATGAAGGAGGATATATTGATGATGTTAAGAGATAAATTACCTGAAATTATTACGGAGACTTTGCCAGGTCCAAAGGCAAGTGAAATTATAAAAAGAAGGGAAAAAGCCACTCCCAAAGCCATCAGATGTGGATATCCTGTTGTGATAGATCATGCAGAGGGTGCCATGATCGAGGATGTAGATGGAAACAGATTCCTGGACTGGATTGGAGGAGTAGGAGTACTGAATATAGGTCATTGCCATCCGGAAGTTGTTGAAGCAGTGAAGAATCAGGCAGATCGTTATTTTCATGGAATGTTTAATGTGGTTACACATGAAGGATATGTAGAATTGGCAGAAAAGCTGGCATCCATTGCACCTGTAAAAGGAGATCACGCAAAAGCATATTTTACGAACAGTGGAGCGGAAGCAGATGAGAATGCAGTGAAACTTGCAAAGGCATTTACAGGAAGACCTAATATTATTGTATTTTCCGGCGCATTTCATGGAAGAACACTGCTGACCATGTCGATGACTTCTAAAAAGGCATATGCAGTAGGAATGGGACCATTTCCAGATGGTGTGTTCCGTGCACAATTCCCATATTATTACAGAAAACCGGCAGGAATGCCCCAGGAAAAGGCATGTGAATACTATCTGGAATCCATTGAAGCCGTTTTTGAACAGTGCGCACCGGCAAATACCATTGCAGCTATCGTAGTGGAACCACTTCAGGGTGAAGGTGGATTTATTCCGGCTCCTATCGAATGGGTCAAGGCAGTAAGAGAATTGTGTGACCGTCATGGAATCCTTCTGGTAGCAGATGAAGTCCAGACAGGTTTTTGCAGAACAGGCAGAATGTTTGCTACCCAGTATTGGAAAGAGGCAGGTGTTTGCCCGGATATTATTGCAACAGCAAAATCTATTGCTGCAGGTGTTCCTCTTTCTGCTATTATTGCCAGAGATGAAATCATGGATGCTCCGGCACCTGGAACCATTGGAGGAACTTTTGGCGGAAATGCCCTGGCATGTGCAGCTGCATTGAAAACCATTGAGATCATGGAAAGAGATGATCTGGCAGGGCGTTCTCTTGAGATCGGTTCTAAAGTGACAAAGCGGTATCTGGAAATGAAAGAGAAATATGAATGCATTGGTGATGTGCGCGGCCTTGGAGGAATGATTGGAATAGAATTTGTAAAGGATAAAGAATCAAAAGAGCCGGATGCAGCATTGACATCAGCGATTATTAATGAATGTGCAGTAAATGGACTTCTGGTAGAAGGGGCAGGAACCTGGAATAATGTAATCCGTTTCCTGGCACCTCTTGTAATGACAGATGAGCAGCTTGAAGCAGGGCTGGATATTTTTGAAAAAGCAGTAGCAAAATGCACAGGAAGTTCAATATAATGAACAAAATAAAAAGCATCTGGTATTCCTGGAATAGACTTGGTAAATATTAATTCGTTTTTTAAATAATTATCTTCGGAAAAATCGACATTGACAATATGAACCAGCTATGATATATTAAATGCGTTCAAAATAATGTACAGATTAAGAGACGAAGACGTCATACAGGCCATAGAGTCTATGTGACGTCTTTTTCTGTTTTACGCGAGCAATGAGAAAAAGTCCGTGCTTGCACGAGACCTTGACGAATGCCACGATAACTTGAGAAGCATGCAAAGCATGCTCCTCATAGTGTATAAAAGGAGGATAAGAGTATGAGATTAAAAGATACCGGACTTACAGCACAGGATATTAAAGATAAAGTAAATAAATATATGATTGAAACTTATGAACGTTTTGATTTCCTTGCAGAAACTGCAAAAGACCAGTATATTTATGATGAAAACGGAGAAGCATATCTGGATTTTTATGCAGGTATTGCAGTGAACTCCGCGGGAAACTGTAATGAGAAAGTGGTAAAGGCAGTTCAGGATCAGGTTGCCGATATTATGCATACATTCAACTATCCATATACCATCCCACAGGCACTTCTGGCAGAAAAAGTATGTACTACCATTGGTATGGACAAAATCTTTTTTCAGAATTCAGGAACAGAAGCAAACGAAGCTATGATCAAGATGGCGCGTAAATATGGAATTGAAAAATACGGTCCGAATAAATATCATATTGTAACTGCGAAGATGGGATTCCATGGAAGAACCTTTGGAGCAATGTCTGCAACAGGACAGCCAGGAAATGGATGCCAGGTTGGATTTGGACCAATGACTTATGGTTTTTCTTATGCACCGTACAATGATCTTCAGGCATTTAAGGATGCATGTACAGAAAATACTATTGCTATCATGATTGAGCCTGTTCAGGGAGAAGGCGGAGTACATCCGGCGACTATGGAATTTATGAAAGGTCTTAGAGAATTCTGTGATGAAAATGGAATGCTGCTTCTGATTGATGAAGTGCAGACTGGATGGTGCAGAACCGGTGCAGTCATGTCTTATATGAATTACGGAATCAAACCGGATATTGTTTCCATGGCAAAAGCTCTTGGTGGAGGTATGCCAATCGGTGCAATCTGTGCAACAGAGGAAGTTGCAAAAGCATTTACACCAGGATCCCATGGTACAACCTTTGGCGGGCATCCGGTAAGCTGTGCAGCAGCTCTGGCAGAGGTAAATGAACTTCTTGACCGTGATCTTGCATCCAATGCAAAAGAAGTGGGTGCCTATTTTATGGAAAAACTGAAAACACTGCCGCATGTGAAAGAAGTCAGAGGACAGGGGCTTCTGGTAGGTGTGGAATTTGATGATACGATTTCCGGTGTGGAAGTAAAACATGAGTGTATTTGTAGAAAACTCTTGATTACTGCCATTGGAGAACATATTATTCGTATGATTCCGCCACTGATCATTACAAAAGAAGACTGTGATAAAGCAGTAGAGATCATCCGCGAGGCAGTAGAAGCACTGTCATAGGAATAGTCTGTATTGAGTTAGGAGGAATTGAAAAATGACTTTTCAGTATTATTTGCCGGTAAATGTTGTATTCGGCTGTGGAAAAGTAAAAGAAACAGGAGAAATTGCAAAAAAATATGGTAAAAAGGCATTGATCGTAACAGGTCGGTCAAGTGCAAAGAAATCAGGCCTTTATGATCGTGTCAATGACAGTTTGAAGGCCGCAGGATTGGAAAGTGTTCTGTTTGATAAAGTAACTCAGAATCCTCTGACAACAACTGCTGAAGAAGGTGCAGAGTTTGCAAAAGAGAATGGCTGTGATGTAGTGGTTGCCATTGGAGGCGGAAGCATCATGGACTGTGCAAAAGCCATTGCCTTTCTTTCTGTGAATGAGGGCGATATCAACGATTATATTTTTAATCGCAAAAAAAGCGATGACGCATTGCCACTGATTTTGATTCCAACAACATGTGGAACAGGATCAGAGGGAAATGGATTTGCGGTTCTGACCAATCCGGAAAATGGAGATAAAAAATCCCTGCGCTGCAATGCCATTATTGCGAAAGCTTCCATTGTGGATCCGGAATGCATGATGACTATGCCGAAAAAGGTACTGGCATCCGTTGGATTTGATGCGCTTTGCCATAGCATGGAGGCTTATACATCAAAAATTTCTCAGCCTTTCACTGATGCATTGGCACTCTATGCAATTGAAAAAATTGCAGACAGCCTGGTAGATTTGTACAATGGTTCCACAGATTTGAAAAAATGGGAGGATATTACTATTGCAAGTACCATTGGTGGTATGGTGATCAATCAGGCTGGTGTTACTCTGGCTCATGGCATGGAACATCCGGCATCAGGGCTGAAAGATATTGTACATGGAAATGGTCTGGCAGCACTTACACCTGTGATCGTAGAGGCATCCTGGAAAGGAAATGAAGCAAAATTTGAGTGCATTTCCAAACTTCTTGGCGGCAGCAGCGCTGCTGATTGCGCAGATCAGATCAGGGCATTGCTGGAAAAGATCGATCTGGCTGTAACTTTGTCTGATCTGGGACTTCTGGAAGAGGATATCCCATGGATGGCAGAGAACTGTATGAAAGTATCCGCTGCTTCTGTAGCAAATAATCCGGTAGTATTTACACAGGAAGAGATTGCTGAGATTTATCGAAAAGCAATGTAGGTAAGAACATCCGTTTTTGGAAATTTATCCAAAGGCGGATGTTTTTTGGTGTTGCTGGAACGTATGTGAACAGTAACTTTTTGCTCAAAAAATACATGGAAGATACTGGATGTTTATGATAGAATAACATAAGTGTTTAAGAAAGGAGTGCAGTTACCAATGCGTGAGATAGAAGTAAGCCAGATCACAGATGTGGTGGAAAGACTCTGTATTGCAGCAAATGAGCATCTTCCGGAAGATGTAAAGTGTGCAATTAGAAACTGCCGTGCATGTGAAGACGGAGAGATTGCAAAAGGTGTTCTGGATAACATTATTGAAAACTTTGAAATAGCAGATAAAGAATGTGTTCCCATCTGTCAGGATACAGGAATGGCCTGTGTATTTCTGGAGATCGGACAGGATGTACATCTGGCAGGCGGTGATCTGACAGAAGCTGTCAATGAAGGTGTCCGTCGTGGATATGACAAAGGATATTTAAGAAAATCAGTGGTAAAAGACCCGGTACGTCGCGGTAATACGGGAGATAATACACCAGCCATGATCTATACGGAAATCGTTCCGGGAGAAAATATTAAGATCACAGTGGGACCAAAAGGCTTCGGAAGTGAAAATATGAGTGCAATCCGTATGTTTAAGCCTTCTGCAGGTCTTCAGGGAATCAAAGATTTTATTATCGAGACGGTGGAAAATGCAGGACCAAACCCTTGTCCGCCTATGGTAGTAGGTGTAGGAATCGGGGGAACCTTTGATAAGGCTGCTCTGCTGGCAAAGAAAGCACTGATGAGACCCATTGATTCTTCTAACCCGGATCCATTTTATGCAGATCTGGAAGTGGAGATGCTGGATAAAATCAATCAGCTTGGTATCGGACCTCAGGGATTTGGGGGAAAGACAACTGCCATTGGCCTGAATATTGAAACTTTGCCGACGCATATTGCCGGTATGCCCTGTGCAATTAATATTAACTGCCATGTAACGCGTCATAAAACGGAGGTGATCTAAATGGAAAAACATATTACACTGCCTCTTACAGAAGAACTGGCTAAGACCCTTCATGCGGGAGATACAGTATACCTTACAGGAACCATTTATACATCCCGGGATGCAGGTCACAAAAGAATGTGTGAAGCTCTTGCCAGAGGAGAAGAACTTCCCTTTGATCCGACAGATGCCACGATCTATTATGTAGGTCCTACTCCTGCCAAACCGGGGCAGGTAATCGGTTCTGCAGGTCCGACTACCAGCGGACGAATGGATGCTTATGCTCCGACTATGATGTCTGTGGGAGCCAGGGGAATGATCGGAAAAGGCGCTCGTCTTCCGGAAGTTGTGGAAGCAATGAAGAAATACAGTGGTGTTTATTTTGGTGCCATTGGCGGAGCAGGTGCATTGCTGGCAAAATGTATTAAAAAATGCGAATTGATCGCCTATGAAGATCTTGGTGCAGAAGCACTCAGAAAACTGTACGTGGAAGAAATGCCTCTGGTTGTCATCATTGACAGCGAAGGAAAGAACCTTTATGAAGAAGGGCGTGCAGCATATTTAAAACAGCACAGGTAAAGATGGTATAAAAATATAAAATTTCTGACATAATGAGGGTAAGAAAGGAAATTTTCGGGAGGTCTTATGTCAGAAATTTTTTATATTATTGCACTTTCACTGGGTTCTATCATTTCTATGTTTATTCTCACAAAACTGATGGGATATCGGCAGATGTCTCAGATGAGCATGTTTGATTATGTAAATGGAATCACGATTGGTTCTATTGCTGCGGAAATGGCAACTTCTCTGGAAGAAAGTTTTGTTCAGCCCTTGACGGCAATGATCGTTTATGCTTTTGCTGCGCTTTTTTTATCCTGGATGAGCTCGCATTCTATCAGAGTTCGTAAAGTAGTAGAAGGAAAACCTCTTGTGCTTTTGAATAATGGGGAGTTATACTGGGACAATCTACGTAAGGCAAAGATTGATGTTTCAGAATTTCTGGTTCAGTGCAGGGTGAATGGGTATTTTGATGTATCTAAATTACAGACAGCGATTCTGGAAGGAAATGGAAAAATCAGTTTTTTACCAAAAGTATCGGACCGTCCTATGACACCTTCCGATATGAATTTGTCGCCAAAACAGGATTATATGGTGGCAAATGTGATTCTGGATGGAAATATCATGAAGAAAAATCTTCAGCATATCGGGAAAGATGAAAAATGGCTTTTGAATCAGATTAAAGCACAGGGGGCAGATGGCGTGGAAGAGGTACTTTTAGCAACCTGTGACAGGGAAGATCAGGTGTCTGTATTTTTAAAAGATTTCCAGAAAGAAACGAAAGATATTCTTATCTAAAAAAGGGCGGATTTTTTTCTTAGAAAAATAGGGCGGAATATGGCGGAATGTAGAAAAAGAGATGTATAGAAAAGAAATGAATATGGGAAAGCAGGAAAAAGCAATCAAAAGTTTTCTTCGCAGCTATCTAAGCAAACAGACCAGGGAAATGATCTGGATGCATTGTCAAGAACCCTGAATAAATGGCTGAAATAACATAGTAGTAAAAACTGCATTGCATTGACATAAATACTATCTGGTGATAAGCTATGAAGTAATAATGTTACAGTTCAGGTGTTACTGTTCCACGAGGTGTTTTGCATGGCTTTTTCATCGTTACTGGAACGTATGTGAACAGTAACTATGACAGAATTAAAATGGAGGCTGGAAGGAATGAATGAATTAAGGATTGGTAATAAGACGGCAAGGGTACCGGTTATTCAAGGTGGTATGGGAGTTGGTATCAGCCGCAGCAACCTTGCCGGAGCAGTGGCAGCTGCCGGGGGTGTGGGAATTATTTCCACGGCTCAGATTGGATATGATGAACCGGACTTTCTGACAAATCACAGAGAAGCGAATAACCGGGCGATTGTAAAGCATATAGAACTTGCCAAGGCACAGGCTAAAGAAGGCCTGGTGGGTGTAAATGTTATGACTGCGTTGAAAGACTATGAAGAGCATGTTCGTATAGCTGCTCAGGCAGGAGCAGATGTGGTAATCTGTGGTGCGGGACTGCCGGTGAATCTGCCGAAGCTTTTAGAAGGAAGCGATACGAAGTTTGCACCGATTGTTTCCTCTGAAAAGGCCATAGGAGTACTTTTCAAGATGTGGGATAAAAAATATGCAAAGACAGCGGACTTTGTCGTAATAGAAGGACCAAAGGCAGGAGGACATCTGGGATTTTCCCTGCAGCAGCTTTCAGAGTATGAGGATGGAAGTGCAGACTATGATGAGGAAATCAGTAAGATTATTATAAGGGTACGGCAGCAGGAAGAAAAATATCAGAAAAAGATTCCTGTAATTGTAGCCGGAGGCATATTTGATGCGGCAGATACGGCACATGTAATGGAACTGGGGGCGGATGGAGTTCAGGTTGCCAGCAGGTTTGTGGCAACCAAGGAGTGTGATGCCAGTCCGTTATATAAACAGGCATATGTAAATGCAAAGAAGGAAGATATCCGAATCATAAAAAGTCCTGTAGGGATGCCTGGAAGAGCAGTGCATAATGCTTTCCTGGAAAAGGTGGCACAGGGACAGTGTAAAGTGAAACACTGCCTCGGATGCCTTGCAAAATGCAATCCTGCAGAGATTCCATACTGTATTACGGATGCGCTGATCCGTGCTGTTAAGGGAGATGTGGAGAATGGACTGATTTTCTGCGGAACAAATGTGGACAGGATTACAGAAATCAGTACCGTGGATGCTGTGATGGAAGATTTAAAAAAAGGATTATAATGTTTGGTATAAAAACTGCCCGGTCGGAAGATCAGGCAGTTTTTATACCATATGGGATGTATTATTTTGAAAGACCAGCGATACCGAATGCTCCGGGACCACCGTGACAGGTAATCACGCCACCGGTGGAAACCCAGGTTACTTTTTTGACACCCGCATGATAAGCAGCCTGCTCAGCAATCTTTATGATTTCTTCAGATAAACCCGGTGTCCGAATCAGCCAGATCTCTTCTTTATTTAGCTTTTGCTCTTTAATATAGTCGGAGATCAGCCGGGGTACGATTTTGTTCATATTTCCTCTTTGTTTTTTGGTTG
>JBJEMC010000137.1:0-41756 GCA_051879475.1 Muricoprocola sp.
AAACGGCAGAAGCACCAAAGGCAGCAGAAACACCAACAAAGCAGGCAGAAACACTTAAACCAGCGGAGGCAGTAAAAACAGTGGAAACACCAAAGACAACAGAAACAGCGAAATCTCAGGAAACAGCAAAGCAGAACCAGGGACAGAGAAATTCCGACAGACCACAGCGTCAGGACTGTTCTTATGGAGAGCGTGACAACAATCGTGGGGACAGAGATAATCGCGGTGGCGAAAGAAGAAACTTTGGCGATAAAGATAACCGAAACGGTGAAAGAAGAAACTTTGGTGACAGAGACAACCGAAATGGTGAAAGAAGAAATTCTGGGGACAGAGACAATCGAAACGGCGAAAGAAGAAACTTTGGCGACAAAGACAACCGAAATGGCGAAAGAAGAAACTTTGGTGACAGAGATAACCGAAATGGTGAAAGAAGAAGCTTTGGCGACAGAGACAACCGAAATGGTGAAAGAAGAAGCTTTGGCGACAGAGATAACCGAAACGGTGAAAGAAGAAACTTTGGTGACAAAGACAGAAATACCAGTGATAAGGACAGAGGATTCGATAAAGACAGAGACAGCCGCAGCCAGGGCGACAGAAGAAATAATTCCAGAAATATGGGCGCATCCCAGGCAGATCTTGCAAGCAAGCCTGTAACAAAGGAATCCCGTATCAGAGCTGATAAGGAAAAAGATAAAGATAAATATAATAAACATGATAAATATGACAGACAGGAAAGAGAGCAGGGAAGATCAGGCCAGAAAAATAATGCTTCCAGAAATGAGAAGAAGGCCGGAAAATTCATCAAACCTGTGAAACCTGTAGAACCGGTAGCTGAGAAGAAAGAAGATGAAATCAGAAATATTGTACTGCCGGATAAGATGACCATCCGCGAACTGGCTGATGCATTAAAGATTCAGGCAGCTGCAATCGTTAAGAAGCTGTTTCTTCAGGGAACTATGGTGACTGTAAACCATGAAATTGATTTTGAGATGGCAGAGGAAATCGCCCTGGAATACAACTGTATTGCAGAACGTGAAGAAAAGGTTGATGTGATTGAAGAACTTCTGAAGGAGGAAGAAGATTCTGAAGAAACCATGATCACAAGACCACCTGTTGTCTGTGTAATGGGACACGTAGACCATGGTAAGACTTCTCTTCTGGATGCAATCCGTAATACACATGTAATCGCAAAAGAAGCAGGTGGTATTACCCAGCATATTGGTGCATATACGGTTTCTGTAGATGGACAGCAGATCACATTCCTTGATACACCGGGTCATGAAGCATTTACAGCCATGCGAATGAGAGGTGCAAATGCAACAGATATCGCAATTCTGGTAGTTGCAGCAGACGATGGTGTTATGCCTCAGACAGTGGAAGCCATCAGTCATGCAAAGGCAGCAGGCACGGAAATTATCGTGGCAATCAATAAGATTGATAAGCCAAGTGCCAATATTGACCGTGTAAAACAGGAACTTTCGGAATATGATTTGATTCCGGAAGACTGGGGCGGTAATACCGTAATGGTACCGGTATCTGCACATACTCATGAAGGCCTGGATAATCTGTTAGAGATGATTCTTCTGACAGCAGAGGTTGCAGAACTGAAGGCGAATCCAAACAGAAAAGCAAGAGGGCTTGTCATTGAGGCACAGCTGGATAAAGGTAAGGGACCTGTGGCAACGGTACTGGTTCAGAAGGGTACACTTCGTGTAGGAGATGCGATCGCTGCTGGATCCAGTCATGGTAAAGTACGTGCCATGATGGATGACAAGGGAAGAAGAGTAAAAGAAGCAGGCCCATCTACTCCGGTAGAAATCCTTGGTCTTTCTGATGTTCCAAATGCTGGAGATGTGTTTGTGGTCTGCGATAATGATAAAGAAGCAAGAAACTTTGCAGAAACATTTATCAGTCAGAACAAAGAGAAACTTCTGGAAGAAACAAAGGCAAGAATGTCTCTTGATGATCTGTTTACACAGATTCAGGCAGGTAATCTTAAAGAACTGAATATCATTGTAAAAGCAGATGTACAGGGCTCTGTAGAAGCTGTAAAACAGAGCTTACAGAAGCTTTCGAATGAAGAAGTTGTGGTAAAGATTATCCATGGCGGAGTAGGTGCCATCAATGAATCTGATGTCAGTCTTGCATCCGCATCAAATGCAATTATCATCGGATTTAATGTTCGTCCTGATGCCAGTGCAAAGGGAACTGCAGAACGTGAAAATGTAGATATCAGGCTGTATCGTGTTATTTATGATGCAATTGCAGATGTGGAAGCTGCCATGAAGGGTATGCTCGATCCGGTATTTGAAGAAAAAGTAATTGGACACGCAGAAGTACGTCAGACATTCAAGGCATCCGGAGTTGGTACAATCGCAGGTTCTTATATCCTGGATGGTACTTTCCAGAGAAACTGCTCCTGCAGAATTACAAGAGAAGGGGTACAGATCTTTGATGGAGCCCTTGCATCTCTGAAACGATTCAAGGATGATGTAAAAGAAGTAAGAGCAGGATATGAATGTGGTCTGGTCTTTGAGAAATTCAATGATATTAAGGAATTTGACCAGGTAGAAGCATATATCATGGTAGAAGTTCCAAGATAATAGAAAATAGAGGTTACAGTTCAGGCGTCACTGGAACGTGAATGGACAGTAACGATTGGAGAATTAGATGAGAAAAAACAGTATTAAAAATACACGAATTAACAGCGAGGTGCAAAGAGAATTATCCAACATTATCCGTAGTGAAATCAAGGATCCCAGAATCCATCCACTTACTTCTGTGGTAACAGCAGAAGTAGCACCTGACCTTAAAACGTGTAAGGCATATATCAGTGTATTAGGTGATGAAGAGGCGCAGGCGAAAACCCTGGAAGGGTTAAATAGTGCTGCTCATTTTATCAGACACCAGCTGGCCAAAAATCTGAACCTCAGGAATACACCGGAGATTCGGTTTATTATGGATCAGTCCATCGAGTATGGCGTCCGTATGTCAAAATTGATTGACGAAAATCATGTAGAGCCTCGTAAGGAGGATGAGGAAAGTGCAGAAATGGAATAGAATTGAGGCAGAATTGGGAGGAGTTTCTACTGTAGCGATAGCCGGTCATATCAGACCGGATGGAGATGCAGTAGGTTCTTCCCTGGGACTTTCTCTTTATTTGAAGGAAAATTGTCCGCAGCTTACAGCGGTGGATGTCTATCTGGAAGAAATTCCAGATAGTCTGAAATCCATTCCTGGAACAGATCAGATCATACATTCCTGTCAGGAAAAAAAGCAGTACGATCTGTTCCTGGCATTAGACTGTGGAGATCTGAAGCGATTAGGAGATGCGGCAAAATATTTCCAGACAGCTAAAAGAACGATTTGTTACGACCACCATATCAGCAATGTAGGGTTTGCGGATAAAGATTATGTGGCACCGGATATGAGTTCTACATCAGAACTTATTTTTCGTATCCTGGATCCCGAAAAGATATCCAGGGAAGTGGCAGAACTTCTGTATATGGGAATTGTTCATGATACAGGTGTTTTCCGGTATTCCTGTACTTCTCCGGAAACCCTGGAAGCGGCAGCAGTTCTTATGAGAAAGGGAATTAACTGCAGCAGGATCATAGATGACACATTTATGGAAAAGACTTACAGACAGAATCAGATCCTGGGAAGAACTTTGCTGGAAAGCATCATGATTCTGGATGGAAAGTGTATCATCAGTGGTGTTAAGATGAAGGATATGGAGTTCTACAAAGTCAAACCCTCCGATCTGGATGGCATAGTCAGTGAACTGAGACTTACAAAAGGGGTGGAAGTAGCCATGTTTCTGTACGAGATTGGCAATCAGCAGTTTAAAGTAAGTCTCAGATCCAAAGAATATGTGGATGTCAGTAAGATTGCCTCTTATTTTGGAGGCGGGGGGCATGTCAGGGCTGCAGGGTGCACGATGCAGGGATCCTATTATGATGTGATCAATAATGTAACAGAACATATTGAAAAACAGCTTAGAGAAGCAAAATTGGTATAAGTAACATGATACATGGTGTAATCAATATTTATAAGGAAAAAGGATATACCTCTCATGACGTTGTGGCGAAAATGAGAGGTATTCTCAGACAGAGAAAAATCGGCCATACAGGTACCCTTGATCCGGATGCAGAAGGAGTGCTCCCGGTTTGCCTGGGAGCCGGGACAAAGTTATGTGATATGCTGACGGAGCATGATAAAACCTATCGGGCAGTGATGCTTCTGGGAAAAGTGACAGATACACAGGATATTTCCGGTACAGTATTAAGAGAAACTTCTCCTGATGTTACAGAAGAAGAAGTACGGGAAGCGATTGCCGGCTTTGTGGGAGATTATGACCAGATTCCTCCCATGTATTCAGCCATTAAAGTAAATGGAAAAAAACTTTATGAGCTGGCAAGAGAGGGAAAGACGATAGAAAGAAAAGCCAGACATGTTGAGATTTCTGAAATTGAGATAGAAGAGGTGAGTCTTCCAAGAGTGACCATGAAAGTAAGCTGTTCTTCCGGAACCTATATCAGAACCTTGTGTCATGATATTGGAGAGAAGCTTGGATGCGGGGCATGTATGGAAGAACTTACCAGAATACGTGTGGGACAGTTCCTCATAGAAGACAGTATCCGTCTGGCAGACCTGGAAAAAAAGGTTCAGGAAAATACATTGCAGGAGAACATTATTCCAGTAGAAGAGATGTTTTCTGATTTGTCAGTGGTAAAAACAAAACCTGAGTGTGATAGATTGCTTTATAATGGGAATCCTCTTTATATATCACAGGTACTGGAAGAGAATAAGACAGAAGAGGGAAAATGGGTTCGTATGAAAGATTCGAAAGGATCTTTTTACGGAATTTATGAAAAAAAGAAACAGAATGGAAAGTTTCATCCGGTGAAAATGTTCTTTTTGAAACAGGAGAACGTATAAAATAAACAGGACAAAATTATGAATTATATTGAAGGCTTAATGAATTATACGATGGATCGGGATACTGCGTTAACCTTGGGAAAGTTTGACGGAGTGCACCTTGGTCATCAGAAACTGATACAGAAGATAATAGAAAAGAAGGCATCTGGTCTGGAAAGTGTGGTAGTGACAATCTGGCCTGATCCAACTGTTTCTGCACTTTTAACAAAGAGTGAAAAAAAGGTTTTGTTAAATAACCTGGGAGTAGACTGGTGGATAGATTGTCCTTTTTTACCTCAGATTTCGCATATGGAACCCGAAGAATTTGTCAGGGAAATTCTTGTAAAACGATTGCGCGCCAGATATATTGCGGTTGGAAGTGATTTCAGGTTTGGTTATCAGAGAAAAGGAGACTGCGAGCTTTTAAGAAAACTGCAGTCGGAACTGGGATACGAACTGGATATTGTTCCAAAGGAAAGATATGGGGATCGGGAAATCAGTAGTACTTATGTAAAGGAGGCTCTTCTGAAAGGAAAGATGGATACGGTGCGCAAGCTGCTGGGATATCCATATACGATCCAGGGAGAAGTGCTGCATGGGAAAAAAATCGGGCGTACTCTTGGTATGCCCACAACCAATCTGATTCCCTCTACAGGGAAAATGCTTCCGCCTAATGGAGTTTATGTTACAAAAACAATCTGGAATGATACCTGCTATCAGGGAGTAACCAACATTGGGTATAAGCCTACCGTGGGAGAATATTTCCGCGGAGTGGAGACTTATATGTTTGACTTTGATCAAGACCTGTATGGACAGGTCATTGAAGTGCAATTATATAGTTTTGAGCGCCCGGAACGGAAATTTGAAGATATGAATATGTTAAAAGAGCAAATGCATCGTGATATTGCTTTTGGAAAGGAATATTTTGGTGACCATCCATGCTGAGGGTAAGCTGTATATTTATAGCCCTCGGAGCATTGATGGTTTTGCTGGGGCGTATGTGGAGACTGAAGCTGAAGCATGAAGAAGTCTATCATGGTGAGGCAGTAGGAACGGTGACAGAGATCGTACCGGGAGAACCTGATGAGGAAGGCATACGTGCAGGAATCCATGATTATTATTATCCTGTTGTTACGTATTATGCCAAAGGACTGCTTCATAAGGTTCGAAGCGAACAGGGGAGTAATCCCTGTAAATATCAGGTAAATCAAAAAGTTGAGATTCGATATGACGAAGATAAGACATATCATTTTGTGATTACAGAGTCAACCAGGGCACACAAAATGTCAGATCTCTTATATTATGGAGGTCTTTTCGTGTGCTGTATCGGGGGATTTCTGTTCCTTCTGTTTGCAACAAGAAGTTAGAGATTTATATTGACGAAAGAAATACAGTATGCTATAATAATTCGGCATGAGTCGTTAAGGATACTTAATGACTGCATAAATTCAGCTGACACTCAGGAAGAGGAGTCTCCAACCATTCCTTAGTGTACGGCGGTTAATAGAATAAGGAGGAAGAACTATGATTTCAAAAGAAAAGAAACAGGCAATTATCGCTGAATATGCTCGTAAAGAAGGAGATACAGGATCACCGGAAGTACAGATTGCTATTTTAACAGCAAGAATTCAGGAGCTGACAGCTCATCTTCAGAATAATCCTAAGGATCATCATTCAAGAAGAGGTCTTCTGAAAATGGTAGGTCAGAGACGTGGATTACTGGCATATCTGAAGAAAACTGATATCGAAGGATACCGTACTTTAATTGCAAAATTAGGAATCAGAAAATAATTTTAGGGGACGGGTTTCCGTCCTCTTTTTACATGACATAGAAGGCCGAGACCACTGAAAAGCCAATTCCTGTCAGAGGAGTTGTTTTTTCAGTCGTTTCGGAAAATATATGTCATGGAAGAACTAAAAAGACTGGAAACAAAAGGAGAATGACATATGTACAAGAGTTTTTCTATGGAACTTGCCGGCAGAACACTGACTGTTGATGTTGGCAGAGTCGCAAAACAGGCAAATGGTGCTGCCCTGATGCACTATGGGGATACCATGGTTCTTTCTACAGCTACAGCATCTGAAAAACCAAGAGAAGGAATTGATTTCTTTCCTCTGAGTGTGGAATATGAAGAAAAAATGTATGCAGTTGGAAAAATCCCGGGAGGATTTAATAAACGTGAAGGAAAAGCATCTGAGAATGCCATCCTGACAAGCCGTGTCATCGACAGACCTATGAGACCGCTGTTCCCAAAAGATTACAGAAATGATGTAACTCTGAACAACCTGGTCCTTTCTGTTGATCCGGATTGTGCACCGGAGCTGACAGCTATGCTGGGTTCTGCCATTGCAACCGCAATTTCCGATATCCCATTTGATGGACCGACATCTACAACACAGGTAGGTCTTGTGAATGGAGAATTTGTATTTAATCCAAATGCAGCTCAGAAGGCGGTTTCTGATCTTCAGCTGACAGTTGCATCTACAAGAGATAAAGTCATCATGATTGAAGCCGGTGCAAATGAAGTACCGGAAGCTAAGATGATTGAGGCGATTTTTGCGGCGCATGAAGTAAACCAGACTGTCATTGCATTTATTGATAAGATCGTTGCAGAATGCGGAAAACCAAAGCATAGTTATACAAGCTGTGCTGTTCCGGAAGAATTATTTGCAGCTATGAAGGAAATTGTAACACCGGAAGAGATGGAGGTTGCAGTTTTCACAGATGATAAGCAGACCAGAGAAGAAAATATCCGTCAGATCAAAGAAAAACTGACAGAGGTTTTTGCTGAGAAAGAAGAATGGCTTGCTCTTATTGATGAAGCTGTTTACCAGTATCAGAAAAAGACAGTGCGTAAGATGATCCTGAAAGACCATAAACGTCCGGATGGCCGTGCGATTAATGAAATCAGACCACTTGCTGCAGAAGTAGACCTGATTCCAAGAGTACATGGCTCTGCCATGTTTACCCGTGGACAGACACAGATCTGCAATATCTGTACTTTAGCTCCATTATCTGAAGCACAGAAACTGGATGGACTTGATACAGCAGAGACAAGCAAGCGTTACATGCACCACTACAACTTCCCGAGCTACTCCGTAGGTGAAACAAAACCTTCAAGAGGACCGGGACGTCGTGAGATCGGTCATGGTGCACTGGCTGAAAGAGCATTGGTTCCGGTACTTCCAAGCGAGGCTGAATTCCCATATGCGATCCGTACGGTATCTGAAACCTTTGAATCGAATGGTTCTACTTCCATGGCTTCTACCTGTGCATCCTGTATGTCCCTGATGGCAGCCGGTGTTCCGATTAAGAAAATGGTTGCCGGTATTTCCTGCGGTCTTGTTACAGGAGAAACAGATGATGATTATATTGTACTTACAGATATCCAGGGACTGGAAGACTTCTTTGGAGATATGGACTTTAAGGTAACAGGTACACATGATGGTATCACAGCCATCCAGATGGATATTAAGATCCATGGTCTGACACGTCCGATCATTGAAGAAGCGATTGCAAGAGCAAGAGAAGCAAGAATTTACATCATGGATGAAGTAATGTCAAAGGCAATCCCAGAACCAAGAGCAAGCGTGAATGAATACGCTCCAAAGATTCTGCAGATTAACATTGATCCTCAGAAGATCGGTGATGTGGTTGGCCAGAGAGGCAAGACCATCAATGCCATTATCGAACAGACAGGTGTTAAGATCGATATTACAGATGACGGCGCCGTTTCAATCTGCGGTACAGATAAAGAACAGATGGCAAGAGCCATGGACATGATTCGTATCATCACGACAGAATTTGAAGCCGGTCAGATACTCACAGGTAAAGTCATCAGCATCAAAGAATTTGGTGCCTTTGTAGAGTTCGCTCCCGGAAAGGAAGGAATGGTTCATATTTCCAAGATTTCCAAAGAACGTATTGATAAAGTAGAAGATGTACTGTCTATTGGTGATGAAGTAAAAGTAGTTTGCCTTGGAAAAGACAAAATGGGAAGAATGAGCTTCAGCATCAAAGACGCTCAGTAAATATTTTTAAAAAGTGTTGACATCACCGCTCTGTCGTGCTAAACTGTTCTCAAGTTAAAAATCAAACCGTTGAGAAAGAGTAGTAGGCATTTATATGATGTCCCAGAGAGCTGCAGGTGGTGGGAGTGCAGTACAGAATGATTTGCTGAATGGACTTTTGAGGGCAGTCTGAAATTAATAAAAAGTAGGCACTGTCGGGAACCGAACCCGTTATCAATCAGGAGTGTATGATAGTACATGCGAAAGTGGACGTGAAACGTTAAGTTGAGTGGTACCGCGATAATAAATGATTTTATTACCGTCTCAAGATTTTATCTTGAGGCGGTTTTTGTGATACCAGGGTCAAAAGGTCAGAACCCACATGAGCTTGCTCATAAGTGGGTGAAAGACATTGGGACCCGCCCCGACATGAGCATAAAAGTGAGATGATAATCTCACGATATGCGAATGTTGGGCAGGATTGTGAGAGTGCGAAGCACGAAACAATCCGTAGGTATCATGATTACAATCCGCAGGTATCCTCCTGGTTTGAGTTTTGACTCACTATCAATTATTTAAAATGAAAAGGAGACAAAAACTATGAAAAAGAAAATGATCGTTACAATGACAGCAGCAATGGCAGCAGCAACAATGATGACAGGAACCGCTTTTGCGCAGGAGTATAAGATCGGTATTATTAAATTCGTAGATGATGCATCCCTGGATCAGATCCAGTCTTCTATTCTGGCAGAGTTAGATGCAAAATCAGCAGAAGGGGAAGATACTTTTGTTTACGAAAATTATGTCATGAATGGTCAGGCAGATGCTACGATCATCGGTCAGCTGGCAGATCAGCTCATTGGAGATGAAGTAGATGTGATCATCCCTATCGCAACACCTGCAGCGCAGATTGTACAGGCAAAGACAGAAGATAACCAGATCCCTGTTGTTTTCTCAGCAGTATCTGATCCGGTTGGTGCAGGCCTTGTAGAAACCATGGAAGCTCCGGGAGCCAATATTACAGGTACCAGTGATGCATTAAATACTCTGGCAATTATGGATCTGATGCTGGCAGCTAATCCGGACATCCAGAAGGTCGGTCTTCTTTACAGTCAGTCTGAAGATGCTTCTAAGCAGCCAATTGCCGATGCAAAAGCATATCTGGATGAAAAAGGAATTTCCTATGTAGAAAAAACAGGAACAAACAATAACGAAGTATTAAGTGCTGCAGATGCCCTGGTGGCAGAAGGCGTGGAAGCCATCTTTACACCAACAGATAATACGATTATGACAGCAGAACTTGGTATTTATGAGAAATTCATGGATGCAGGTATCCCACATTATGCAGGAGCAGACTCCTTTGCATTAAACGGTGCCTTCTGTGGATACGGTGTTGACTATGAAGTACTTGGTACTGCAACGGCAGATATGGCAGTTTCCATCTGCCAGGGCGGTAACCCTGCAGAAACTGCTGTTATGACATTTGATAACGGTATTGCTACTGTAAACACAGAGACCGCTGAAGCCATCGGTATTGACTACAGTGCATTTTCAGAACTGTGTACACAGGTAAAAGAAACTGCTACACAGGAAAGCTTCGAATAAAAGCTTTGAATAAGAATTTGTTTAACAGGAGAGTTTTTTATGGGTTCACTACTTTCATTTCCGGTTGTGATCGGTGCCCTGGAGTTAGGTTTTATTTATGCACTGGTTGCACTGGCATTGTTCCTTAGTTATTCCATTTTAAATATTGCGGACTTGTCCACAGATGGCTGTTTTACCTTAGGGTCAGCCGTGGGTGCACAGGTCGCAATCATGGGTCACCCGATTCTCGCCCTGCCGGCAGCAATGCTGGCAGGGTCCTGTTCTGGTTTTGTAATGGCATTTTTACAGACCAAACTGGGAATTGAATCTATTCTGGCAGGTATTATTGTAAATACCGGCTTATATACCATCAATCTTGCTGCAATGGGATTTTCTTCAAACTTATCCTTATTTAAAGCAGATACCATATTCGGATATTTTAAGGATTTTTTGGGTACATCCTGGTATAAACTGGTGGTAGTGATCGTGATTGTTTTGATCGTGGGAGTGATTCTGTCATGGTT
Source organism: Muricoprocola sp. (assembly GCA_051879475.1). GTDB lineage: Bacteria > Bacillota > Clostridia > Lachnospirales > Lachnospiraceae > Marvinbryantia. The sequence goes on from JBJEMC010000137.1 coordinate 11,040, forward strand.
TTTGGGAACACGTCTTGGCCTGTCTATCCGTGCAACAGGAGATAACGAGGATATGGTAAAAGCCTCCAGTATCAATCCATCATTTACGATTACAGTGGGACTTTGTGTTTCTGGTTCTATTACAGCCCTGGCCGGCTGTCTGATTGCCCAGTATCAGAAGACCTGTGATATCAATCTTGGAACCGGTATGGTTACCATTGCTCTGGCCAGCTTAATTATCGGAGAAACTCTGGTGGGAAAGGGAAATATGCTCCAGAGGATTCTGGGAGTCATCCTGGGAAGCTGTGTTTACCGTTTTGCCATTGCCATTGCCCTTAGGCTTCATGTGCCGGCGGAATGCCTGAAACTGATATCCGCAGTTATTGTTGCCATTGCAATTGCATCCCCGTATCTGAAAAAACAGATGGCATTTCAGGCAAAGAAAAGAGCCGCGATTGCTGCCAGAAAAGGAGGCACCGGTCAATGATAAAAATCACAAATATCAAAAAGACATTTAATGAGGGAACCGTAAATCAGAAGGTTGCATTAAATGGGGTATCTCTTACGGTAGAAGATGGGGATTTTGCTACCATCATTGGAAGTAATGGAGCCGGTAAATCTACCTTGTTTAATGCCATTGCCGGCACTTTTATGGTAGATGAAGGAAGCATTTACCTGGATGATCAGGATATCACCTATATTCCTGAGTATAAAAGAGCTGTGGAAATCGGGAGACTTTTTCAGGATCCTATGAAGGGAACGGCTCCCCATATGACGATTGAAGAAAATATGGCTCTGGCATATTTAAGAGCTTCCGGAAAACGTGGGTCTATTTTTTCCAGGACAACCAAAGCGCAGAGGGAAGAATTCAGAGAACGCCTTTCCCTTTTGAATATGGGACTGGAAGACAGGATGAAGCAGCCGGTAGGACTCTTATCCGGCGGGCAGCGTCAGGCACTGACACTTGTGATGGCGACCATGGTTCCCCCAAAGATTTTGCTTCTGGATGAACATACTGCAGCCTTAGATCCCGCAACGGCAGATAAGGTACTGGAATTGACAAAATCTATTGTGGAGAAGCATCATCTGGCCTGTCTTATGATTACGCACAATATGCATTCTGCTTTGGAACTTGGCAACAGAACTCTTATGATGGATGCAGGAAAAATCGTTCTGGATATCAAAGGAAAGGAACGGGAAGGCGTTACGGTAGAGGGACTTCTGGATATGTTTAATGCCGGAGCAGGCAAAGAATTGGATAACGACAGGATTTTGTTTTCTGTTCGTGAAAAATAAAGAATAAAGAAGGGAAAGCGTTACTGGAACGTACGTGAACAGTAACGGCGAAGCGGAAATGGAAAAGATTCAGATTAAATATTTTACTGATAAAATCGAGAAATTACGATATATTGATGGAAAGTCTGATTGGATCGATCTTCGTGCCGCCCAGGATGTGGAACTGAAAAAAGGAGAATATAAATTGATTCCCCTGGGGGTGGCTATGAAGCTGCCGGCGGGCTATGAGGCATATATCGTGCCAAGAAGTTCTACGTTTAAGAATTTTGGCATTATTCAGACAAATCACCAGGGAGTGGTAGATGAGAGTTATTGTGGAGATGACGATCAGTGGTTTATGCCGGTTTACGCCACCAGAGATACCGTAATCCATGTCAATGACAGAATCTGCCAGTTCCGTTTGATGAAGCATCAGCCGGTGATTGAATTTGAAGAAAAGCAGGAACTGGAAAAAGAAAACAGAGGTGGATTTGGATCTACCGGGATAGCATAACAGTTGACATTCTTTGTCGAAAACGATATACTAATCGCAGAGTAAAAAAGAAAACAGAAAAAGGAAGCAGGGTGCAATTCCCTCACAAGTCCGTTACTGTACAGTCAGATACTTTTCTGTTTTTGTGACAATCAGATACTCTGCGGCAACTGGAGATTTGATAGAAGATAGGCCGTTGTCTGCGCAGATGACGGCCTTTTTATTTACGCGGGCAATGAGGAAAAGTCCGTGCTTGCACGAGACCTTGACGAATGCCGCGATAACGAGAGAAGCTTGCAAAGCATACTTCTCATAGTTTACGCGGGCAATGAGGAAAAGTCCGTGCTTGCACGAGACCTTGACGAATGCCGCGATAACGTGAGAAGCTTACTTCTCATAGTTTTATAGGAGAATTTATGGAACATAAGACAGGATTGGAAGACTGTTATGTAATCAGAGATAAAAAAAGGCTGCGCTGCGGGTATACTACTGGTTCCTGTGGTGCAGCAGCAGCCAAGGCAGCAACCAGAATGTTGCTTTTGCAAAAAAAGATCAGTGAAGTAGAACTTATGACGCCTAAGGGGATTTTGCTTCATCTTTTATTGGAAGATATTACCTGTGAACCGGAATATGTCCAGTGTGCAGTGCGAAAAGATGGGGGAGATGACCCGGATGCGACTCATGGGCTTCTTATTTATGCCCGGGTAAAAAAATGTGAGAAACCAGGTGTCTATATTGATGGTGGAAACGGTGTGGGAAGAGTAACGAAGAAGGGACTTTCTCAGCCGGTGGGAGAGGCGGCAATCAACAAAGTTCCCAGAGAGATGATCACACAGGCAGTCAGTGAGGTGATGGAAGAACTGGAATATTTCGGGGGAATCGAGGTAGAGATCTCTGTCCCGGGAGGGGAAGAAATAGCCAGGAAAACCTTTAATCCCCGTCTGGGAATAGAAGGGGGAATCTCTATTCTGGGAACCAGCGGGATTGTAGTTCCCATGAGTGAAGAAGCTTTGGTGGCCAGTATCCGTCTCGAGATGGAGATGCGTCACGCCAATGGGGATGAATATCTGATCATCACCCCGGGAAATTATGGAGAAGATTTTCTTCGGGAACACGTAGAGATCGACCTGAAAAATTCCATGAAGTGCAGCAATTATGTGGGCGAGACTTTAGACATGGCAGTCCAGCTGGGAATAAAGGGAATCCTTTTCATTGCACATATCGGAAAGTTTGTAAAGGTATCCGGAGGCATCATGAATACCCATTCCCGGCATGCAGACAGCCGGGCAGAGCTGATGGCGGCGCATGCAGCCAGGGCCGGTGCAGATCTGGATACCATTCACCGGATTCTGGATACCATTACCACAGAGGAAGCGATAGACATTATCAGGGAAAAAGATTTGATACAGCCGGTCATGGAACAGGTGACAGATAAGATCAGATACTATTTACAGCATCGGTGCCAGGGACAGCTTCAGACAGAGGCAATCGTTTTTTCCAATGCCCATGGTTATCTGGGAGAGACAAAAGGAGCCCAGGAGATGCTGAACAAATTCGTCATAAATTAGATTTATCATAAACAGAATAAACCACATCAGGAGGAAAGAATAGAATGGCAGGAAAATTATATGGGGTAGGAATTGGACCGGGAGACCCGGAACTTCTGACACTGAAGGCAGTGCGAGTAATCAAAGAGGCAGCGGTCATTGCCGTTCCGGGAAAAGTAAAAGAAGATACGGTAGCATATCAGATTACGGTTCAGGCAGTTCCTGAAATTGCAGATAAGCAGTGTTTGGAAATTTATTATCCTATGTCAAAGGATCCCAAGGTACTGGAACGTGAACATGATGAAGCAGCAAGAAAAGTTGCAGAAGAACTGGCTAAGGGAAAAGATGTGGCATTTTTGACCTTGGGTGATTCTACCTTATATTCTACCTATATGTATGTACATTATCGTGTTATGGAGATGGGATATGATGCAGAGCTGATCAGCGGTATCACTTCTTTCTGTGCAGTAGCAGCAAGGCTGAATATCGGACTGGTAGAAAAAGAGGAGCAGCTCCATGTAATTCCTGCTTCTTATCAGATTGAAGAAGCACTGAAACTGCCAGGTACTAAGGTACTGATGAAAGCAGGGAAAAAGATGGCTGAGGTGAAAAAGCAGCTTATCGAGTCCGGTGCAGATGTGGTAATGATTGAGCGGTGCGGCATGCCGGGAGAAGCCATTTACAGAAGTGCAGAAGAGATACCGGAGGATGCGGGATACTATTCCCTGATCATTGTAAAAGATAAAAAGGATGTTACATATTTATGATACCAGGGTCAAAAGGTCTAAACCCACATGAGCTTGCTCATAAGTGGGTGAAAGACATTGAGACCCGCCACAATATGAGCATAAAAGTGGGATGATAGTTCCACGATATGCGAATACTGTGGAGGATTGTGAGAGTGCAAAGCACGGAACAATCCGTAGGTATCATTACGTATAGAAAGGAGATTTATATGATACATTTTGTAGGAGCGGGCTCAGGAGCTCCTGACCTGATTACATTAAGAGGAAAGAAATTCTTAGAAGAAGCAGATGTAGTGATTTACGCCGGATCCCTGGTAAATCCAAAGCTTTTGGAGTATACCAGAGAAGGCTGTGAGATTTATAACAGTGCGAAAATGACCCTGGAAGAAGTCCTGGAGGTCATGTTTGCAGCAGAAGAGGCGGGAAAGATGACAGTAAGACTTCATACAGGAGATCCCTGTCTCTATGGCGCAATCCGGGAGCAGATGGATGTACTGGATGAAAAGGGGATTGAGTATGATTATTGCCCTGGAGTAAGCTCTTTTTGCGGAGCTGCTTCAGCGTTGAATCTGGAATATACACTTCCGGATGTATCCCAGAGTGTCATTATTACCAGAATGGCCGGAAGAACACCGGTGCCTGAAAAAGAAGAGATTGCATCTCTTGCATCCCATCAGGCGACAATGGTTGTTTTTTTAAGCACAGGTATGCTGCCGGAACTGACAGAAAGACTTCTGGCCGGTGGTTATAAAGAAGATACTCCTGCTGCAATCGTATATAAGGCAACCTGGGAAGATGAGAAGACCTTTGTCTGTACAGTAGGCACACTGGCAAAGACCGCAGAGGAAAATCATATAACAAAGACAGCACTGATGATCATCGGTGATGTAGTCAGCCACAGCCACTATCAGCGTTCAGAATTATATAATCCTGCATTTACAACAGAATTCCGCGAGGCAACGAAATAGAAAATGAAGCTGGCGATCATTAGTTTTACAGAACGGGGAAGCAAATTAAATGAAGCTCTGGGACAGGCACTCTCCATGAAAGGATATGACTGTGTTTGTTTCGGTATTTCCAAATATGCTTCAAAGTATCATCTGACAGAACTTGAAATTCCATTAAAAGAATGGACAGGGAAGATGTTTCAGAAAATGGATGGGATCCTCTTTATCAGTGCAACGGGAATAGCCGTAAGAAGCATTGCACCGTATGTACAGGATAAGACAAAGGATCCGGCCATTGTGGTTATGGATGAGAAAGGGGTATTTGCGATTTCACTCATGTCCGGGCATCTGGGGGGAGCAAATGAACTTACCGCAGCCGTAGCCAACCTTACGGGAGCAATTCCGGTTATCACTACGGCAACAGATGTGAATGGCCGTTTTGCGGTGGACGTATTTGCGAAAAAAAACGGACTTCAGATAGAAAGCATGAAACTGGCAAAAGCCGTTTCGGCAGATATTCTGGATGAAAAGAAGGTAGGAATCTGCAGTGATTTCCCCATCATTGGAAAAGTACCGGAAGAGTTGACCGTAATAAAGGAAGATACAGACTTTGAAGGAGACTGCGGCATCTGTATCAGTGTAGATAAAAAGAAACATCCCTTTAAAGAAACCCTGTACCTGATTCCCAGGATTATTACCCTGGGACTGGGCTGCAAACGCGATACGAAAGAGGAGTTGATTGAAGATCGGGTTGTGGAAGTCCTGGAAAAGAACCAGATTCCCATGAAGGCCATTAGAAAAGTGTGCAGCATTGATCTTAAGGCGAAGGAACCGGGTATTCTGGCATTTTGCGAAAAATATGGACTGGAATTCGAAACATATCCGGCTGAAGAACTTCAGAAAGTACCGGGAGATTTTACGGAATCTGAATTTGTCCGTTCTGTTACCGGAGTATCCAATGTGTGTGAGAGAAGTGCGGTGCTGGGAAGCAAAAAAGGGACATTGATCCAGAAAAAGTTTTCCCGGGATGGTGTCACTGTGGCCCTGGCAGCAGAAGCGTATGAAATAGAAATGAATTAAAGAAAATGGAGATAGAACATGAAAAAAATATATGTAGTTGGAATCGGACCTGGTGAGTATGAACAGATGACGATGCGGGCAGTCAATGCATTAAAAAACTGTGATACTATTGTAGGGTATACCGTATATATTGATCTGGTGAAAGAGCATTTTGCTGACAAAGAGTTCCTGACAACTCCTATGAAAAAAGAAGTAGACCGCTGCGTGCTGGCCTTTGAAGAAGCAAAGAAAGGGAAAACCGTCGCCATGATCTGCAGTGGAGATGCAGGAGTTTACGGTATGTCAGGCCTGATGTATGAAGTTGGGGTAAATTATCCTGATATTGAGGTAGAGGTAATTCCCGGTGTTACAGCAGCAACAGGGGGAGCTGCTGTCCTGGGTGCACCACTGATCCATGATTTTTGCCTGGTCAGTTTAAGTGATCTTCTGACTCCCTGGGAAAAGATTGAAAAACGTCTTCTCATGGCATCAGAAGCAGACTTTGTGATTTGCCTGTATAACCCATCCAGTAAGAAACGCCATGATTACCTGCAGAAAGCCTGTGATCTGATGATGCAGTACAAATCACCGGATACCGTATGTGGCATTGTACTGAACATTGGGCGGGAAGGACAGGAAAGAAAAATTATGACCTTAAAAGAACTGCGGGATACACAGGTAGATATGTTTACTACTGTGTTTATCGGCAATTCTCAGACGAAAGAATTAAATGGAAATATGGTAACACCAAGAGGGTATAAGAATGTATAAAGTTCTGGTTTTTGCAGGGACGACGGAAGGCCGTCAGCTTGCAGAATTTTTAAGCAGACAGAAGGTCCCGGCCCATATCTGCGTTGCCACAGAGTATGGCGGGACATTGATCAAAGAAAATGAATATATCAAAGTAAGTTCTCAGAGGCTGTCTCAGGAAGAAATGCAGGCACTGATGCGGGAAGAGGAGATTCTGGTTACAGTAGATGCGACACATCCTTATGCAGTGGAAGTTTCCGCCAATATCCAGGCGGCATGCCAGGCAGAAAAGTGCGAGTATGTGAGACTGTTAAGAGGCAGTGAAGAGACAGAAACTTCCGGTGATATGGTTTGCGTGGATTCTGTGGAGGAAGCAGCAGAATTTTTAAAAACCACAACAGGAAACATTCTGGTGACTACGGGAAGCAAGGAACTACAGAAATATACTGTGATTCCAGACTATACAGAACGAGTATTTGCCAGGGTATTATCTACTCCTGAGGTGGCTGCATCCTGTGCAGAACTGGGATTTACCGGAAAACATCTGATCTGTATGCAGGGACCATTTTCTGAAGAATTAAATACTGCCATGTTAAAGCAGTTTCAGGCAGTCTGGCTTGTCACCAAGGAGGCAGGGAAAAACGGCGGCTACGCAGACAAGATCCGGGCTGCCAAAGCAGCAGGAGCCAGGGTGGTTCTGATTGGCCGGCCGGTCAAAGAAGAAGGATATTCTCTGGAAGAAGTAAAAGCCTATCTCTGTAAAAAACTGGAGATAAAAGTTCAGAGGGAAATTTCTATCATTGGAATCGGCATGGGAACACTGGATAACATGACAGCAGAAGCTCTGAAGGTCTGTAAGGATGCCCAGCTTTTGGTTGGAGCAGCCAGGATGTTAGACCAGTTCAGAAACTTAAATAAGCCGTGCTTTGTTTCTTATAAACCACAGGAAATCCGGGAATATATCCTTGCTCATCCGGAATATGAAAAGGTTGCCCTGCTCCAGTCCGGAGATGTGGGATTTTACAGTGGGGCAAAGAGACTGTATGAAGTATTAAAAGATGAGAACATCCAGGTATATCCGGGAATCTCTTCTGTAGTATACCTTTGTGATAAGCTGAAAACTTCCTGGGAGGATGTGGTTCTGGTAAGCCTTCATGGAAGATACGCAAATGCCATTGCAAAGATTAAGAACAATAAAAAAGTATTTATGCTGGTAGGAAAAGGAAGCGGCGTAAACGAACTGTGCAGAAAACTCTGCTATTATCATCTTGGCAGGATCAAACTGGTGGTAGGAGAAAATCTTTCTTATGAAAACGAGAAGATTTCCTTTGGATGTGCAGAAGAGTTTCAGACAAGGAAATTTGAAGATCTCTGTGTGGTACTGGCAGAAAATGAGAATCCGCAAAGAGTCATCACACATGGTCTGGAGGATGGAGAATTTCTTCGCGCCAAAGTTCCTATGACAAAGAGTGAGATCAGAAGCATTTCGCTGTCAAAGCTCAGGCTCACCAGAGATGCCATTGTGTATGATGTGGGAGCAGGAACTGGCAGTATTTCCATTGAAGCTGCCATGCAGGCAGAAGATGGAAAAGTATATGCCATTGAGAAAAAGACAGAAGCCGTGGAACTGATGAAAGAAAATCAGCGTAAGTTTGTTGTAGATAATCTGGAGATCATCGAAGGACTGGCTCCTGAGGCTCTGGAAGAATTACCGGCACCTACTCATGTGTTTGTAGGCGGTTCATCCGGAAATATGATGGAGATCTTAAAAACTGTATTAAAGAAAAATCCGTCTGTCCGTATTGTGATCAACTGCATTGCACTGGAAACCGTAGCAGAATCTCTGCATTGTGTAAAAACACTGCCGGTGACAGATGTGGACATTGCAGCAGTTTCTGTGGGAAAATCAAAGGAAGTTGGAGCTTATCATATGATGATGGGACAGAATCCGGTTTATGTGATTTCCTGTACAGGGGAAGGATGTGTATAGGATGAGTAAAAGTAACTTCCCAAGAGTGATGCTGGCAGCAGGTGCCAGCGGAAGCGGAAAGACGATGATCACTTGCGGGATACTGCAGGCGTTTAAAAACAGAAAGATGAAGGTGTCCGCCTTTAAATGCGGGCCGGATTATATTGATCCGCTGTTTCATGAAAAGGTATTAAAGACAAAGTCCAGGAATCTGGATACCTTTTTTTCCGGGGAAGAGATGACAAGATATCTCTTTGCCAAAAATGCAGCAGGAAGTGATATTTCTGTGATCGAAGGTGTGATGGGATACTATGATGGGCTTGGCGGCATTTCTACCACAGCCAGTGCCTATGATCTGGCACGGGTAACCCAGACCCCCACCGTTCTGATCGTCAATACAAAGGGAATGAGCCTTTCTGTCCTGGCATTTATCAAAGGATTTCTGGAGTATAAGGAAAACAGTCAGATAAAAGGCGTGATCTTAAACCGCATGTCTCCTATGCTGTATAAGGAAATGAAGCAGATCATTGAATCAGAGCTGCCTGTTCGTTGTTATGGCTGTGTCCCCGTGGTAGAGGACTGCTTTTTAGAGAGCCGTCATCTGGGTCTGGTGCTTCCGGATGAGGTGGAACTTCTGGAAGAAAAACTGGAAAAGCTGGCAGAAGTCCTGGAGGAAACCCTGGATCTGGATGGTATTCTGGAACTGGCAGGGACTGCACCTGAGATTGAGAAGGAGCAGTTGGAGAAAGGATATCATCAGGAAGCAAAAAATAAAGAAATCCGGGAAGAACTGATTCAGAAAAATTCCGGGGAAACGGTAAAGATTGCGCTGGCAAGAGATGAAGCTTTTTGCTTTATCTATGAGGATAATCTGCAGCTTCTGCGGGAAATGGGAGCTGAGTTTATAGAATTTTCTCCTATCCATGATGAGAAGCTGCCCAAAGGAGCCCAGGGACTTCTTCTCTATGGGGGATATCCGGAACTGTATGCAAAACAGTTAGAGGATAATTGCTCCATGCGTCAGGACATCCGCGAAAAGCTGAAAAATGGGCTTCCATGTATGGCAGAGTGCGGTGGCTTTATGTATCTGCACCAGACGATGGAAGATATGGATAGAAAGAAATATCAGATGGTTGGAGTAATCGAGGGAGAAGTATACCGCACAGAGAAGCTGGGAAGATTTGGTTATATTGAACTGCAAAGCTGTGATGCATCCAGGAATCTGGGAGTGATCCGGGGACACGAGTTCCACTATTTTGACAGTACCAATTGCGGAGAAAGCTTTCATGCGAAGAAACCACTGCGTAAAAGAAACTGGAACTGTATCCACAGGACAGAGTCTATGATGGCAGGTTTTCCGCACCTGTATTATTACAGTAATCCGGCAGTGGCAGAAGAATTCCTGAGAAACTGCGTCGGAAATAAGGAAAAGAGAAAATAATAGAATGAAGATATCATTGGTGGCATTGATTTTAGGATTCATACTGGATCTTCTGATCGGAGATCCACATGCGCTTTACCATCCCATCAGACTGGTGGGAAATCTCATTGGATTTTTGGAAAAGCGTTTAAATTACAGAGCAATGGCACAGGCAAAGGAAGGAGAACCTGATCCTAAGCTTGTGAAAATGGACAAATGGTCCGGGATTTTGATGGCAGTTATTGTGATGCTGGCAGCAGTGGAAGTACCGCTGTTTCTGATCTGGATTGCCGGCATGATCCATCCTTATGTAAGGCTGGCGGTGGAAACCATTATGTGCTGGCAGCTTCTGGCAACCAAGTCTCTGAAAGATGAGAGCATGAAAGTCTATAAGAAGTTAAAGAAACATGATCTTACTGGAAGCCGTAAGGCTGTTTCCATGATTGTGGGAAGAGATACGGATGTTCTGGATGAAACAGGGGTAACAAAAGCGGCAGTAGAAACGGTTGCAGAAAATACTTCGGATGGTGTCATCGCACCCATGTTTTATATGGCCATTGGAGGACCGGTTCTTGGCTGGCTGTATAAGTCTATTAATACCATGGATTCTATGGTAGGATATAAAAATGACAGATATCTGTATTTTGGAAGATTTGCTGCAAAATTAGATGATGTGGTGAATTTTATCCCGGCGAGGATTTCTGCTTATGTGATGATTCTTGGATGTGTATTTACAAAACTGGACAGGAAAAAGGCTGCAGAAATCTATAAAAGAGACAGATTTAATCATGCAAGTCCAAATTCCGCTCAGACAGAGGCTGTCATGGCAGGGGCACTGAATGTGCAGCTGGCAGGAGATGCGTGGTATTTTGGAAAACTTCACAAAAAGAAAACCATTGGTGATGATATCCGTCCGGTAAAGCCAGAGGATATCAGAAGAGCAAATCAGCTGATGTATGCCACAGCGAGTCTTTCTCTGGTAATTTTTTCGCTGATCAAGCTCATTGTGGTACTGATTGTGGGATAAAAGATTAGAGTTCAGGTGCCATCGTTACTGGAACGCACGTGAACAGTAACATAAAAGGAGGAGACAGATGCAGAAACACCAGCATGGGGGAGATATCTACACGAACTCCTATAAAATCGATTTTTCTGCGAATATCAATCCCTGGGGAACACCGGAGTCCGTGATTCTGGCGGCACAGCAGGGGGTACTGGAGTCTTTGCATTATCCGGATGTGCAGTGCAGGGAATTAAAAAGTGCTCTGGCTGTAAAAGAAGGGGTAAAGGAAGAACAGATCATCTGCGGAAATGGTGCGGCGGAGTTGATTTTTTCTTATGCAATAGGCATGAAGCCAAAGGAAGCTCTGCTGGTTGCACCGGGGTTTGCAGAATATGAGCAGGCTCTTCAGGCAGTGGGTTGTCAGATTCACCTGTATCAGGTAGTGAAGGAGCATGGATTTGAGATTCAGGAGGATTATCTGGAATACCTGACAGAAGATCTGGATGTGATTTTCCTCTGTAATCCTAATAATCCCACAGGGGTGAGAATCAGGAAAGCCTTGTTAGATAAGATCCTTGAGAAAGCAAAAGATCTGGGAATTTATGTAGTACTGGATTCCTGTTTTATAGAATTTATGGAGCACCCGGAAGAAGCTGATTATGCCGGAAAACTGAGTGCATATCCCAATCTTTTTATTCTCAAGGCATTTACAAAGATGTATGCCATGGCAGGACTGCGTCTGGGATATGGGTTATGTGCAGATGGGGCTGTTCTGGAAAATATGAGAAATGTCATGCAGCCCTGGAGCGTTTCCATACCGGCTCAGAAGGCGGGGGGTGCTGCATTAAAAGAAGAGGAATTTGTCAGAAGCTCCAGAGAGAAAATTACCATAGAGCGCAGATATCTTACAGAAAAGATGAGAGGACTGCATCTGACTGTTTATGAAGGCGCTGCAAACTATCTGTTTTTTGAAGGCCCGAAGGGACTGGCAGATTCCTGTAAGAAGCAGGGAATTCTCATCCGGGACTGCAGCAACTACCGGGGGCTCAGAGAAGGATATTACCGCGTGGCGGTGCGCACCAGAGAGGAAAATGAAGAACTGGTAAGAGTTTTGAAACTGGTTTTAAAAGAATGTTAATGCAGGTGGGGAAAAGAAATGGCAAAACCAATTATGATTCAGGGAACGATGTCAAATGCAGGAAAGAGCCTTCTGGCTGCAGGATTATGCAGGATCTTTAAGCAGGATGGGTATAAGGTGGCTCCTTTTAAGTCACAGAATATGGCATTGAACTCCTTCATTACAGAAGAAGGCCTGGAGATGGGAAGGGCGCAGGTCATGCAGGCTGAGGCTGCAGGGATCAAACCTTCTGTCTGTATGAACCCGATTCTGTTAAAACCCACTACAGATGTGGGATCCCAGGTCATTGTAAATGGCGAAGTACTGGGAAATATGAAGGCCAGAGATTATTTTGCATATAAGAAAAATCTGGTTCCTCAGATTATGGAAGCTTATCGTAAGCTGGACGAAGAATATGACATTATTGTGATCGAAGGTGCCGGAAGTCCGGCAGAGATCAATTTAAAAGAAGAAGATATTGTAAATATGGGTATGGCTAAGATGGCAAAAGCTCCGGTTCTTCTGGCAGGAGACATTGACCGCGGCGGCGTATTTGCACAGCTGATCGGTACCGTGATGCTTCTGGAAGAAGACGAAAAAGCCATGGTAAAAGGCCTGATCATTAATAAATTCCGGGGAGATAAGAGTATTCTGGATCCCGGCATTAAGATGTTGGAAGAACGGGCAGGAATCCCTGTGGTAGGGGTAGCTCCTTATCTGAACATTCAGGTGGAGGATGAGGACAGCCTGACAGATCGTTTCTCCAGAAATACCCAGACAGGAATGATCGATATTGCGGTGATCCGTCTTCCGAGAATTTCGAATTTTACAGATTTTAATCCTTTTGAAAGTATAGAAGGAGTATCCCTGCGGTATGTAGGCTCTGTATCGGAACTGAAGGATCCTGACATGATTTTGCTGCCGGGAACGAAAAGTACTATGTCTGACCTCTTATGGATGAGACAAAATGGACTGGAAGCAGCGATCCTCAAGGAAGCAGCAAAAGGAAAAGTAATTTTTGGCGTATGCGGCGGATATCAGATGATGGGCGATTCTCTAAGTGATCCGGATAATGTAGAAGGCGGAGGAACCATGAAGGGAATGGGACTTCTGCCGATGGATACGGTATTTGCAGACGGCAAGACCAGAACCAGAGTAGAAGGAAGCTTTGGGGAAGTAAAAGGCGAATTAAAAGAACTTTCCGGGGTAAGGCTGGAAGGATACGAGATCCACATGGGAGTGACGACACGAAAAGAGGGAGCAGAATCACTTACTGTTCTGAAAGATTTTGCCGATACGGCAGATGGAAAAGAAAAAGTGGATGGTGCATATTCAGAGAATGTGTATGGAACTTATGTACATGGAGTCTTTGATAAAGAAGAGGTTGTCAGAGCCATAATTACAGCTCTTGGAAGGAAAAAAGGTCTGGATATGTCCCAGATCGCAGCAGTGGATTTCCAGGCATTTAAGGAAACACAGTATGATCTTCTGGCAGCAGGCCTTCGGGAGCATCTGGATATGAAAAAAATCTATCAAATATTGGAAGAAGGGATTTAGAAGTGAAAGTAACGCTGGAAAACGTAAAACCAATGGAAATAGAAAAGAGAAGCTTTGAGATTATTACAGAAGAACTGGGAAGAGAGCTTCCGGAAGAACTCGCACCGATCATCAAAAGATGCATCCATACCAGTGCTGATTTTGACTATGCAGAGAATCTTTGTTTTTCAGACCATGTGGTGGAGAAAGCCATCAAAGCTCTGAAAAACGGAGCCTGCATTGTAACGGATACTCAGATGGCAAAATCAGGAATCAATAAAAAAGCACTGGCAAAATATGGCGGAGAGGTATTCTGTTTCATGTCTGATGAGGATGTGGCAGAAACTGCAAAAAAGAATGGCTCTACCAGGGCAACAGCCAGTATGGATAAGGCTGCTGCAATGGACAGACCTCTGATTTTTGCCATTGGAAATGCACCTACGGCACTGGTGCGTTTATATGAGCTGATAGAAGATGGAAAAATAAATCCGGAACTGATCATTGGAGTACCTGTTGGATTTGTAAACGTGGTACAGTCCAAGGAACTGATCATGGAGACGGATGTACCATATATCGTTGCCAGAGGAAGAAAGGGAGGAAGCAATATTGCAGCATGTATCTGTAATGCTCTTCTTTACATGGCTGGCGGACGGGATGAATAAGGAGACTTTATGAGAAGAATAAGGGGAAGACATTTACTGATTCTGGCAGAAACACTGTTATTGATTGGGGGAGCGGTGACAGGGGTACAGGCAGAAGAAACAGTAGACATGGAAAATCTGTTTTATACGTATGCTCAGGATAATATCATCGGACGTTTTACGGAGTCTGATTATCTGTATCTGGATGGAATAGAACAGAAAAGCTATAATGGATTCATTGCTTTAGATCAGATTGATCTTGACTGGAATGGCGTAGAGGAGCTTCTGGCAATCCGCCTCAGGCCGGTGGAAGAGGATGGAGTTACCAGGACGAAGCTGATTGCTGAAGTATATGAATATCAGACAGACAGGCTGCAGAGAGTTGCCCAGACGAATCTGGTGGAAGATGTACTGACCCAGGATCAGGTATGCACAGAGGTATTTGTGGTGACCACAGATCAGGGGCTTGTTCTTTGCTGTGAAGATCGTCAGACGGCAACCATTCTGGCAGATGGGACAGATTGGAATTTTACTGCAGTTACCTATGGAACAGAAGGATTTACAGATTATGGAAAAACAAAGATCTGTGGAAGCTACTGGGAATCGGAGGCGGAAACCGAGAGCCGTAATCTCCTGGGAAGCCTTGGGCTGTATCCGGGAGAACTGGTATATACGCCCATCACAAAGCAGACAGATGCAGCACAGTCTGTTGCTATGATAAACAGATACAGCGTGACTGATTATGAGACAATTGTTGAGTTTTTACAGGGAAATATGGGTGAGAGAATCCAGTATGGAGAAACAGAATTTGTGAATTTGATCCAGCCGGAACTGGAACTTAAAATGACTACTGTATTTTCCGAACAGATTAATCGTGAAACTGCTACTGTAAGCGGCACCGAACAGGCTGAGGAATATATTATTCCTGACAGCAATGAACGGTATCTGACCCAGGAAGATTTAAGTAATCTGACAGAATATGAAGTTTTACTGGCCAGAAATGAAATCTATGCACGTCATGGACGGATTTTCCGGGATGAAGAGCTAAGTGCTTATTTCAACAGTAAAAGCTGGTATGAGCCGACGGTAACAGGTGAAGAATTTACATATGAGTATGCAGCATCTGTGTTTAATGATTATGAAATCACAAATATCAGTTTTATTGTAGAGTATGAAAAAGAGCATGGGCTGAATCAGTGATGATAAGCAGGGTATCATAAAAGAGAAAAAAGAGGATAGATGAATGGAGCATCAGACAAAAGCGATTCTGGTGGTCAGTTTTGGTACGAGTTATACTGACGCCAGAGAGAAAAATATTGACAGGATTGAGCAGGAAATCCAGAACGCATTTCCGGATCACAGGGTGTACCGGGCATGGACAAGCAGAATGATTGCTAGAAAGTTAAAAAACAGAGATGGCATTGTTATAGATAGCATTGAAGAGGCCATGGATCGTATGAAAAAGGATGGGATATTGGAAGTGATCGTACAGCCGACACATGTGATGAATGCCATTGAAAACGAAGGAATGCTTCGGGATGTCAGAAAAAATGCAGCAGGATTTACCAGTGTAAAGATCGGAGCTCCGTTATTGACCTCGCAGGAA
Organism: Muricoprocola sp.; assembly: GCA_051879475.1. Lineage (GTDB taxonomy): Bacteria > Bacillota > Clostridia > Lachnospirales > Lachnospiraceae > Marvinbryantia. Next base: position 27,128 of record JBJEMC010000137.1, read on the forward strand.
GATTATGAAGAAATGATTCAGGTATTAAAAGAAGAATGGAAAGAAATTCCAGCTTCTGATGTCCTGATTCTTATGGGACATGGTACTTCCCATGAGGCGAATGCTGTGTATGCCTTATTGGATGCCAGGTTAAAAGAAAGCGGGTTTGCGAATTTCTTTATCGGAACCGTAGAGGCATCTCCATCCCTGGAGGCTATGATCGGGAAGGTAAAAGGACTTCATCCTAAAAAGGTACACCTGGCACCATTTATGATTGTTGCCGGAGATCATGCCAGAAATGATATGGCAGGGGAGGGGGAGGATTCCTGGGCAAACCAGTTCCGGTCGGCAGGCTATGAAGTTGTATCTCATCTGAAAGGATTGGGAGAGTATTCAGGAGTCAGAAAAATGTTCATTCGTCATGTGAGGGAAGCACAATGAGTATTCAGATGATAGGAATTGACCATACCAGGGCATCCATCGATGTCCGGACCGTCTTTTCCTTTACAAAAAAAAGTATTGCAGAGACGCTGGAACGCTGGAAACAGATTCCGGGTCTGGAAGGATGTGTCATTATTTCTACCTGCAACCGTATGGAAGTGTGGATGAGCTGTTCGGAAGAAACATTAGATTTGTTTGAACTTCTCTGTGCAGAGAAAAAGGTCGATGCAAAGCAGTATAGACAGTATATGGTTGCCCGTAAAGACAGGGAAGCAGTGAACCATCTCCTGGAGTTATCCTGCGGCCTGCAGTCCCGTATCCTGGGAGAAGATCAGATTATTACTCAGGTAAAGGATGCGCTGGCATTATCCAGAGAGCAGTATGCCACAGACAATGTACTGGAAGTATTGTTCCGCATGGCAATCACTGCGGCAAAAAAAGTGAAGACAGAAATTGTATTATCGGATGGAAATCGTTCTGCCATCCATGGTGCTGTGCGTATTTTAAAAGAAAAAGGATATGTACTGAAAAATAAGAAGTGTATGATCATCGGAAATGGGGAGATGGGAAAACTTTCTGCCAATGCCTTTCGACAGGAAGGGGCAGATGTCACCGTTACGGTGAGACAGTACCGCAGCGGTGTGGTACAGATTCCGGAAGGATGCAGCAGAATCAATTATGGAGAAAGACTGGAGCTGCTCCCAGAGTGTGATTATGTGGTAAGTGCTACCTCAAGTCCCAATTATACTCTCACAAGAGAGGCGGTAGAAGGCCTGACTTTAACGAAAAATATTATGATGATCGACCTGGCAGTTCCAAGAGATATTGAACCATCTGTGGGAAAACTGGATCATATTACGTTATATGATATCGATGCTTTTCATATAGAACATACCAGTGAGCAGGTGAAGGAAAACATCGAAAAGGCAAAAGTAATTCTGAACCATCAGTTGGAAGAATTTTTTGACTGGTATGAAGGTCGGGATGTGATAGAGAAGGTGCAGAAAATTAAGGCGGGAGCAGTAGAGGATTTCCATCTTAGAACACAGAAGGAAATCAATGAACTACGCAGGCTTCCACAGCTGCAGGATGAAACGTCTTTAAAGCAGATAAATGATCTGCAGCAGTATCTGGAGACTTCCGCCGGAAAAGTGGTAAATAAGATGCTTTTTAGTCTGAAAGGGAAAGTAAGTGACCAGGTATTCAGAGAGTGTATGGAAGTTTTGGGAGAGGTATTTTAAATGAGCAGAAAAATTTGTATTGGAAGCAGAGAAAGCCGTCTGGCTGTGATTCAGACAGAGATGGTAAAATCCTATATAGAAAAAACACATCCTGAGTTGGAGACGGAAATCCTCACCATGAAGACCACGGGAGATATCATCCTGGATCGTACACTGGATAAAGTAGGTGGAAAAGGGCTCTTTGTAAAAGAACTGGATAAGGCGCTTCTGGATGGAAGAAGTGATTTGTCGGTGCACAGCCTGAAGGATATGCCTATGGAAGTGCCGGAGAGCCTTCCCTTAGTGGCTTTTTCTAAAAGAGAGGATCCAAGAGATGTCCTGGTACTTCCAAAGGGAATGACGCAGCCGGATTTTTCCAAACCAGTGGGTTGTGCCAGTAAAAGAAGAATCCTTCAGCTTAGAGAACTTTTTCCCCAGGCAGAGTTTCAGCCTGTGAGGGGAAATGTGATCACAAGGCTTAGTAAAATGGACAGAGGGGAATATGGAGCCCTGATCCTGGCAGCAGCGGGCCTGAAAAGACTGGGACTGGAAAATCGAATTAGCCGGTACTTTGAACCAGAAGAAATGATTCCGGCAGCAGGACAGGGAATTCTGGGAATCCAGGGAAGAAAGGGAGAAGATTATTCCTTCCTGAATGAATATGACGATCCGGATGCCAGAGATGCGGCACTTTGTGAGAGAGCATTTGTCCGGGAACTAGATGGTGGCTGCAGTTCACCGGTGGCAGCTCATGCAAGAACTTACGGGGATGAGCTGGTACTGCTGGGCTTGTATTATGACGAAGAAAGCGACGGTTATCTGAAGGGGTCTTTATCAGGAAAGAGAAAAGATGCAGAAGAAATCGGAAAGACGCTGGCTTTGAAACTGAGAAAGGAATATAGAGAAAATGACAGGTAAAGTATGGCTTGTAGGAGCGGGACCATCAGATCCGGGACTTCTTACCCGAAAAGGTGAGCAGATTCTGAGAAGTGCTGATGTAGTTGTCTATGATGCACTGGTGGGACAGAGCATTTTAAATATGATACCGGATACGGCAAAACTCATTGATGTGGGAAAACGTTCCAGTCATCATACGATGCGGCAGGAACAGATCAATCAGGTATTGGTGGAAGAAGCAAAGACAGGGGCCAGAGTGGTACGGTTAAAGGGCGGAGATCCCTTCCTTTTTGGGCGCGGTGGTGAGGAACTGGAGCTTCTGATCCAGGAAAATATTCCTTATGAAGTAGTTCCGGGAGTGACATCTGCTCTTTCTGTACCGGCATATAATGGGATTCCTGTTACCCATAGAGATTATTGCTCTTCCCTGCACATTATTACAGGGCATAAAAGAGCAGGAGAAGAGTATGATATTGATTTTGAAGCACTGGTAAGAACCAGGGGAACGCTGGTGTTTTTAATGGGAGTAAGTGCTCTGGGAGATATCTGTCAGGGGCTGTTACATGCAGGAATCGATCCCGGGATGCCGGCAGCACTGCTTATGAAAGGAACTACAGCAAAGCAGAGAAAAATAGTTGCAACGGTAGCAACATTAAAAGAAGAAGTGGAACGTCAGGGCTCAGAGACCCCTGCTATTATTGTTGTGGGAAAGGTATGTGAGCTTTCAGATAAGTTTGAATGGTATGAAAAATTGCCTTTGGCTGGTAAAAAAATTCTGGTTACTAGGCCCAAAGAACTGATTTCAGTCATGTCCCAAAAACTTCGTGAAGCTGGTGCAGAGGTGTTAGAACTGCCGGCAATCAAAACAGTGCCATGTGAAGATCAGAGTGGATTATATCGGGCGTTTGAACAAATCACTTCCTATCAGTGGATCGTATTTACCAGTCCTACAGGGGTACGTATTTTCTTTGAAGAGATGGAGAAAAAAGAACTGGATATCCGGAAACTGGCGGGAGCACGTCTGGCAGTCATTGGAAGCGGAACTGCAAAAGAACTGAAAAAGCATGGCTGTTATCCGGATCTGATGCCGGAGGACTTTTATGGAGAAGCCTTAGGCAAGGTATTGGCAGAAAACTGCAGGCCGGGAGATAAAATTCTGATTCCAAGAGCAGCAAAAGGTAATCAGGAAATGATAGAAATCATGAAGGCAGCAGGAGATATTCAGATTGATGATATCCCGACCTATGATACGGAATATACTTCTTCTCTTCTGGTAAATGAGAAAGAAGAATTTGAAAATGGAAATATAGATTTTGCAGTGTTTACCAGCGCATCTACCGTGGAAGGATTTGTCCGGGCCACAAAAGGGCTGGATTACAGTAAGGTAAAGGCTGTATGTATTGGAAGAAAGACCAGGGCAGCAGCAGATGCGCTGGGAATGATCACTTATATGTCTGAAAAACCAACCATGGATTCTGTGGTGGAAAAAGTATCACAATTGTGTCAGAATAGATAAAGGAGGCAGTATGATGGATATGGTAAAGAGACCACGTAGACTTCGTGGCAGTAATACTCTTAGAAAAATGGTAAGAGAAACGAGAATGGATAAAGCATCTCTGATTTATCCCATGTTTGTGATGGACGGAGAGAATAAGGTAGAAGAGATCCCCTCCATGGAAGGACAGTACCGCTATACAGTAGACAGGATGGGAGAATGCCTGCAGGAGCTTCTGGATGCCGGAGTTACAGCAGTTATGCTCTTTGGTATTCCGGCGGTAAAAGATGAAGTGGGAAGCCAGGCTTATGCGGAAGATGGTATTGTACAGAGAGCACTTCGCTATGCAAAGGAACATTTTCCTCAGATGTATCTGATTACAGATGTGTGTATGTGTGAATATACCTCCCACGGTCACTGTGGTGTTCTTTGTAATGCAGATGTGGAAAATGACAGTACCTTAAAGCTTCTGGCAAAGATTGCTGTGTCTCATGCGAAGGCAGGCGCAGATATGGTAGCTCCTTCTGATATGATGGATGGACGTGTAGCAGCAATCCGAGAGGCACTGGATGCAGAAGGCTTTCAGAATGTGCCCATCATGTCCTATGCGGTAAAATACGCTTCTGCATTTTACGGACCATTTCGTGATGCAGCAGGTTCTGCACCTTCATTTGGAGACCGCAAGACTTACCAGATGGATTTTCACAACAGCAGAGAAGGAATCAAAGAAGCGATGTTGGATGAAGAAGAGGGCGCAGATATCATCATGGTAAAACCAGCTATGTCCTACCTGGATATGGTGGCAAGAGTAAAAGAGGTTGTAGATACTCCTATTGCGTGCTATAGTGTAAGCGGAGAATATGCCATGGTAAAAGCAGCAGCCAAGATGGGATGGATCGATGAAGAACGAATCATCTGTGAAATGGCAGTGGCGGCATACCGGGCAGGAACAGATATTTATATTACATACTTTGCAAAAGAAATCGCAAAATATATGGATGAAGGAAAGATAGGCTAAGGAGAAGAATATGAGCAGATCTGAGGAATTATTTCAAAGAGCAGTAAAACTTATGCCGGGCGGAGTAAACAGCCCGGTGCGTGCCTTTGGCAGTGTTTCAGAGACTCCAAGATTTATTGAAAGCGCAGACGGTGCGTATATTACGGACGTAGATGGCAACACTTATGTTGATTTTATTGGATCCTGGGGACCGATGATCCTGGGACATAACAATCCGGAAGTACTGAAAAGTGTATCTGCGGCAGCTGCAAAGGGCTTAAGCTATGGGGCAGCAACAAAGGCTGAGGTGGAAATGGCAGAACTGATCTGCGGAATCGTACCTTCTATTGAAATGGTGAGAATGGTAAATTCCGGAACAGAAGCAGTCATGAGTGCGATTCGTGCAGCAAGGGGATTCACAGGAAGAAATAAGATCGTGAAGTTTATGGGATGTTATCATGGACATTCAGATGCCATGTTGGTGAAAGCAGGTTCCGGTGTCATGACAGCAGGAGTTCCTGACAGTGCCGGTGTTCCCCAGGGATGTACACAGGATACCTTGTCAGCAGAATATAACAACCTGGAAAGCGTAAAGGCATTATTTAAAGAATCCGGAGAAGAGATTGCAGCAATCATTGTGGAGCCGGTAGGGGCCAACATGGGAGTAGTTGTTCCGGAAGAAGGATTCCTGCAGGGACTTCGTGATATCTGTGATCAGTATGGCAGTCTTTTGATCTTTGATGAAGTAATTACAGGATTTCGTTTAAGTTTATCTGGTGCCCAGGGATATTTTGGAATCACACCGGATCTGACAACCTTTGGAAAAATCATCGGTGCAGGTATGCCGGTGGGAGCCTACGGCGGACGCAGAGAGATTATGGAAATGGTATCTCCTGTCGGTAAGGTATATCAGGCAGGAACCTTAAGTGGTAATCCGGTTGCCATGGCGGCAGGGCTTGCTCAGCTTTCTATTCTGAAAAACTCAACGGCGCTGTATGATGATCTGAATGCAAAGAGTGACTGGTTCTTTGGGGAAATTGAAAAAATACTGGTTAGTCATCAGGTAAAACATTGCCTGAACCATATCGGTTCTCTGGGATGTATTTTCTTTACAGACCAGAAGGTAAAGGATTATGCGTCAGCAAAGACTTCTGATACAGCTGCTTATGCAGATTATTTCAAATATATGTTGAATCATGGAATTTATCTGGCACCATCTCAGTTTGAAGCGATGTTCCTTTCCGTTGCTCATGGACAGGAAACAGAGCTTAAGAAAACTCTGGAAGTGATGGATGAATATTTTAGCCAGAAAAGAGCATAAAAGAGTATGAAATGGAAAAGGACAGTACAGGATCTCTTATTGGCGGTGATCTGTTTCTGCTTTCTGGTTTCCTTTGCAGTAGTGGGGACGCTGGCTTTTCGCCCGTTGTATTATCGGGACATTCAGGCTCTTCACATATCAGAAGTTTCGGGATATTCGGAAGAGGAAATCAGGGCAAATTATGATGAAGTCATTGATTATGAGTTGTTTCCATCTCATAAAGAACTCAATCTTGTAGGTATGCCTATGTCTGAGGAAGCCAGGATACATTTTCAGGAAGTAAAAGAAATCTTTGGCTTTTTTGAAAAAATGCTGGTGATGACATTTTTTCTGGGGACTGTGGGAATTGTTTGGCAGCACAGAAAGCATCATGATGCATATCTTAGACTGGCAGGAGAAATTTCAGTAGTGATTCCGGCAGTACTGGGAGTTCTCATGGCATTTAGGTGGGACTGGCTTTTTGATACTTTTCATGAACTGATGTTTTCCAATGATTACTGGCTGTTTAATCCGGTAACGGATCCCATTATCAACATTCTGCCGGATGAGTTTTTTTTACACTGCGGATGTATGATCCTGGGAATCATCCTGGCAGGGGCTGTAGTATTTTTTTCCTTAAGCGGTATAAAAAAGGAGGGTAAATGATATGAAGAGATTATATAAATCAAAATCAGATAAAAAGATCTGTGGAGTCTGCGGAGGAATTGCCAAGTATTTTGGGATCGATTCTACTCTTGTCAGACTGATTGTTGGGGTATTCTGTATTACAGGAGGAACAGGAATCCTGTTTTATATTCTGGCATGTCTTGTTATGCCGGAAGATCCTGAAGAATTCTAAATCAGGTGATTAATTTGAGACAAGAAAGGCCATACTCTTAAAAAGAAAGGAGTATGGCCTTTATGTATGAAAATAAAACTGAAAAAAAGTTGGATCTGGAAAATCTGACAGAAGATGAAAAAATGAAATACGAGATCGCAGAGGAACTGGGACTGCTTGACAGAGTCATGAAGGATGGATGGAAGTCTCTCTCGGCAAAAGAAACCGGAAGGATCGGCGGAATGATGACAAGACGCAAAAGACAGAAGGAACCACGTGAACAGTAACACTACCTGACTTGCCAGGAAAAATTTCCTGTGCTATACTGGCAATATGAATCAATTAATACAGGACATTAAAACAAATCAAATTAAAAATGTATATCTGTTGTATGGTGAAGAAACGTATCTGAAAAGGCAGTACAAGAAAAAACTGCAGGATGCGGTGGTTTCCCCGGAGGATACCATCAATCTGAACTGTTATGAGGGAAAGAATATTTCTTTGAAAGAGGTGATTGATCAGGCCGAGACTATGCCCTTTTTTTCTGATAAGAGACTTCTGGTACTGGAAAACAGCGGTTTTTTTAAGAATGCAGTTCCGGAGATGGCAGAGTATCTGGAACATATGCCGGAGACTACGGTGATCATTTTTGTGGAGGAAGAAGTAGATAAGAGGAACAAACTTTTTAAAGCCGTGAAGAACAAAGGAAGAGTTGTGAACTTTGAAAGGCAGAAGACGGATACCCTGTTTCGCTGGATACTTGGTATACTGAAGCGCGAGGGAAAGAACATTACCCGTTCAACGATGGAATTATTTCTGGAGAAAACCGGAGATGATATGGAAAATATCAGCATGGAACTGGAAAAGCTTCTATGTTATACCATGGACAGAGAAGTAATCACTTCTGAGGATGTGGAAACGATCTGTACGACGCAGACAGTCAATAAAGTATTTGCCATGATAGATGCGATTGCAGATAAACAGCAGAAGAAGGCTCTGGATCTGTACTACGATCTTCTGACACTGAAGGAAGCACCTATGAGAATCCTGTTTCTGATTTCCAGACAGTTTCAGATCCTGCTTCTGGTGAAGGAATTAAGGGAGCAGGGATATAACGGAAGTACTCTGGCAGAGAAAGCTTCTGTCCCACCATTTACCGTTAAGAATTATGTGCGACAGGCCGGATATTTTACCATGGATCAGCTTAGAAAGGGAATCACTCTCATGGTGGAAACGGAAGAAGCTGTAAAGACAGGAAAATTAAGTGATACACTGGCAGTAGAGCTGATTATCGTGCAGATGAGCAAAGAAAAAGACCATCAGATGACGGACTGATGGTCTTTTATAATCTATGATTTATTTCACTTCATTCACAAGTTTAGCTAAACGGGAAACTTTTCTGGCTGCGTTGTTTTTGTGGTAAACACCCTTTGTTGCAGCTTTGTCAATAACGGATGCAGCATTGAGCAGTGCAGCTGTAGCTTCTTCCTTATTGCCTGCCTTACAAGCAGCTTCCACTTTCTTGATTGCAGTTTTAACACCAGATCTGATCGCTTTATTGCGGTCTGCTTTAGTTCTGTTAACTAAAATACGTTTCTTAGCAGATTTAATGTTAGCCAATTCCTGACACCTCCATAAATATTCAATAAATTCAATTCCGTTATGTTAAACTCGGACACGGACGTTCTAACATAAACATACTATTACATTTTAGGACATGGCGGGTTTTCTGTCAATACTTAATTTCTAAAAAAATGCTGCTATTATACATAAAATAATGAGAATGGATAAAACTGTTCTTAGAAAAAATGATTTTTAATTTGTGAAACAGGAGATCAGTATGTTGGGTAGTTTAAAGATTCGTACAGACCTTGCCTTAGAAGCCAGGGAAATGTGTGAGGGAGAAGGGGAACTTCGTGGAGTCATTGTAGAAGAAGAGGAAGATCCTGTGATGGAGATCCATACAACTACAGTTGTTATTGAATCAGAAAATGGTGCCAAAGCTATGGGAAAACCTGTGGGAACGTATATTACTCTGGAGGTTCCCAAGATGGCAGAAGAAGACGAAGATTATCACAGGGAAATTTCTATGAAAATAGCAGAGCATCTCAGAAAATTATCAGGCGAGGAAACAAAGTCTGTCCTGATTGCAGGACTGGGAAACCGCGATGTGACACCGGATGCCTTAGGCCCCAGGGTGGTGTCCAATATTTACATTACCAGACATCTGGTGAAAGAATACGGACAGTCTTTTCTTGGAAATGATCATCAGATGATCAGTGCCATTGCTCCCGGAGTCATGGCACAGACCGGAATGGAAACTCTGGAGATTCTCCGTGGGGTAGTAAAGGAGACAATGCCGGATGTTGTGATCGTTATTGATGCACTGGCAGCCAGAAGCACAAAGAGGTTGAACCGTACGATACAGATCACAGATGCAGGAATCAATCCGGGATCAGGAGTTGGAAATCACAGAAATGCAATCAATAAAGAAACTATGGGAATTCCTGTCATTGCCCTGGGGGTGCCTACCGTGGTAGATGCGGCAACGATTGTATGTGATATCATGGGGGAAATTCTGGAGGATAATGAAAGAAAACAGGGACTCAGGGAAAAAATGTCACCGGCATTAAATACCATGTTTGTGACACCAAAAAATATTGATGAGGATATAAAAAGAATCAGTTTTACCATATCAGAAGGACTGAATAGTTACTGTTTACGTACGTTTCAGTAACGAAGAATCGCGGTATAAATCTGCCGAAAGTGGCATATAGTGTATCGAGGTGGGCGATATGAAATTTTTGGACAGGTTTGTACGGCTGATACTGCTCCTTTGCATGGTGGTATTAGGTTGTTATATTATTTTCAGATCCGTTACGATAGCCGGGGAAAACGGATTTTTCAAAAATACCCCTGGTCTATCTGTAGTATATGAAAAAATAGAAGAATGGGCATCAGATACATTCATGCCCGTTCTTTCTTATGCAATTCGGGAGGAAGAATCGTCAGGCATTGTGGAAAAGATGCTGGAAGATACTTATGCTGTGATCTATTATGGACTGAGTCAGAAAAATCAGGAAAGAATGATTGAAAGCCAGAGTGAATATGACCTGATTCTGAAGGCAGAAGCAAGGGCAGAAGAAAATAAAAGACCTCAGGATATGGAAAGCTGGATAAAGAAGCACATTCAGAAAAAAGAAGAAACGACTGAGGAGAAAGAAACAGAGGAAACGAAAGTGGAGCAGGAAAGTTTTGAGGATCTGCTGTATCAATATTTTTCCATGGATGCAACCACAACCATAGATGAAGAACGGTTAAATGCCAGCCTTCTCACCTATGACATGACCATGGAGAAAAAGAATGTGCCACAGATGCTGATCTATCATACCCATTCTCAGGAAGGCTTTGTAGATTCTGTAGAAGGAGATGATACCACCAGTATTGTTGGAGTGGGAGATTATCTGACAGAAATCCTGACAGAGCAGTATGGATATCAGGTGATTCATGACAGAGGAGTATATGATCTGGTAGACGGTGTTTTGGATAGAAATGTGGCATATGACTATTCCGGAGTTGCTGTAGAAAAAATCCTGGAAGAGAATCCGGAGATCGAAATTGTAATCGATTTACATAGAGATGGAGTGGACGGAACAAAGTTTGTGACAGAATATCAGGGAAAACCGGCAGCTAAATTGATGATGATCGTGGGAATGAGCCGAACGGCAGATAATGTGGATATTTCTTATCTGCCGAATCCTTATATAGAAGAGAATCTTGCTTTTGCCCTTCAGATAGAAAAACAGGCAGAAAAAGATTTTCCGGGTCTGATGAGAAATATCTATCTTATGGCATATCGTTTTAATATGCATTACAGGCCAAAAAGTCTTTTGCTGGAAGCCGGAACACAGCTTAACACACTGGAAGAGGAAAAAAATGCCATGGAGGCATTTGCAAAGCTTTTAGATGAGGTGTTACAGGGGTAGACAAAGTGAAAGAAAATGTGGTACACTAAAAAACTAAGGGCAAAAGCTCTAAGCCCACATGAGCTGGCTCATAGGCGGGGGAGAGAGCGTGGAACCCTGGTATGTTAGATTGTTGGATTTTGACCTTACATTACAGGAGGAAATACATTGGCAGCAATAGATCAGAGTAAGATAAGAAATTTTTGTATCATAGCCCACATTGACCATGGTAAATCTACCCTGGCAGACCGTATCATTGAGAAGACCGGTCTTCTGACCAGCAGAGAGATGCAGGCACAGGTACTTGATAATATGGAACTGGAGAGAGAACGCGGAATTACGATTAAGGCGCAGACTGTCCGTACTGTATATCAGGCACAGAACGGGGAAGAATATATTTTCAATTTGATTGATACTCCAGGACATGTAGACTTTAATTATGAGGTGTCCAGAAGCCTTGCAGCCTGTGATGGAGCCATTTTGGTAGTAGATGCTGCCCAGGGTATTGAAGCGCAGACATTGGCAAATGTATATCTGGCATTGGATCACGATCTGGACGTAATGCCGGTCATCAATAAGATTGACCTCCCCAGTGCAGATCCGGAACGTGTCATAAACGAGATTGAGGATGTAATTGGGATTGAAGCGCAGGATGCACCGTTGATTTCTGCAAAGGCAGGTATCAACATTGATCAGGTTCTGGAACAGATTGTAGAAAAGATTCCGGCTCCTCAGGGAAATCCGGAGGCACCTTTGCAGGCATTGATTTTTGACTCTGTCTATGATTCTTATAAAGGGGTAATTATTTTCTGCAGAATCAAGGAGGGAACGGTAAAAAAGGGAACTCCTATCCTTATGATGGCAACAGGAGCCAAGGCAGAAGTGGTAGAAGTGGGATATTTTGGACCGGGACAGTTCATTCCCTGTGAAGAATTAAGTGCCGGAATGGTTGGTTATATCACAGCCAGCCTGAAAAATGTAAAGGATACACGTGTGGGAGATACTGTGACAAATGCAGAAAATCCCTGTGCAGAGCCGCTTCCCGGATACAAGAAGGTAAATCCTATGGTTTACTGCGGAATGTACCCGGCAGATGGAGCCAAATATCCGGATCTTCGTGATGCTTTGGAAAAACTGCAGTTAAATGATGCTTCCCTGCAGTTTGAGCCTGAGACATCTCTGGCTCTGGGATTTGGCTTCCGCTGTGGTTTTTTGGGTCTTCTTCATCTGGAAATCATACAGGAGCGTTTGGAGAGAGAGTATAATCTCGATCTGGTTACGACAGCCCCCAGTGTTATCTATAAGGTGCATAAGACAAACGGTGAAGTGATGGATCTGACGAATCCGTCTAACCTGCCGGATGCTTCAGAGATTGAATATATGGAGGAACCTATTGTATCGGCAGAGATTATGGTTACTACAGAATTCATAGGTCCCATCATGCAGCTTTGTGAAGAACGTCGTGGTACTTATCTTGGCATGGAGTATATGGAAGAAACCCGTGCACTGTTAAAATATGACCTTCCTCTGAATGAGATTATTTATGATTTCTTTGATGCTCTGAAATCCCGTTCCAGAGGATATGCTTCTTTTGACTATGAGATGAAGGGATACGAGAGATCTGAGCTTGTGAAGCTTGATATCCTGGTAAATAAAGAAGAAGTGGATGCACTTTCCTTTATCGTCCACGGTGCAACTGCCTATGAGCGTGGAAGAAGGATGTGTGAAAAACTGAAAGAAGAGATTCCAAGACAGCTGTTTGAGATTCCAATTCAGGCTGCAATAGGAAGCAAGATCATTGCCAGAGAGACCGTAAGAGCCATGCGTAAGGATGTATTGGCCAAGTGTTATGGCGGTGATATCTCCAGAAAGAAAAAACTTCTGGAAAAGCAGAAGGAAGGAAAGAAGAGAATGCGTCAGGTTGGAAACGTAGAGATTCCACAGAAAGCATTCATGAGTGTGTTAAAGTTAGATGAAAACTAATTGGAAAAAACGGTCAGAAACAGAAATATATATTCACATTCCGTTTTGCGTTAGAAAATGTCAATATTGTGATTTCTTGTCATTTGCTGCTCCCCTGGAAACACGGGAGCAGTATGTGTTTATGCTCTGTAAAGAAATGGAAGAATGGGAAAAGAAAGAAGAGGTATCTGTCAGTACGGTTTTCCTTGGGGGAGGAACACCATCTCTGCTGACAGAGAAAGAGATCGAAGCCATATTTATAACACTGCATGATAACTATCAGTTTACAGAGAACGCTGAGATTACTATTGAGGCCAATCCGGGAACTGTTTCAGAGAGCAAACTGATGTTGCTTAGAAAATGCGGCGTAAACAGGATCAGCTTCGGCCTTCAATCGACACAGGATGAAGAATTAAAAAATCTGGGAAGAATCCATACCTTTCAGGAATTCCTGGACAGCTATGAGATGGCAAGAAAGGCAGGGTTTGAGAATATTAATATAGACCTTATGTCGGCACTGCCAGGACAGTCTTTAGCCTCCTGGCAGACAACCTTAAGAAAGGTGGCAGAACTTGATCCGGAACATATTTCAGCTTACTGCCTGATTATTGAAGAGGGAACTCCATTTTATGAAAAGTACCGGGAAGATGAGATCCTGAGGGAAAAAGGAGAAAAATGCATATATCTGCCGGATGAAGAGACGGAACGCAGGATGTATGAAGTGACCAGAGAGATCTTGGGAGAATACGGGTATCACAGGTATGAGATATCAAATTATGCAAAACAGGGAAAAGAATGCAGGCATAATATCGGCTACTGGACGAGAAAAGAATATAAAGGATTCGGGCTAGGCGCGGCATCTCTTTTTAGAGAACAGAGACTGAAAAATACCTGTGACCTGAAAGCTTATCTGAACGGGAAACGGGTGGAAGAAACAGAAGAACTGGACAAAGAAGAACAGATAGAAGAAACAATGTTCCTGGGTCTTAGAATGATGCAGGGAGTATCTGTTTCAAGGTTTTATGAGCAGTATGAGATACCGATGAAAGAAATATACGGAGAAGTTATAGAACGTATGAAAGATCTTGGCTTGCTTATAGAGGAAAGAGATCATATCAGACTTACAGAGGAGGGGATTTCTCTTAGCAATTATGTCATGAGTGAGTTTGTATTATAACACTAATTCTTACGAAAATATTAAGACGTGTTAAAAAGTATTGCAAAAATGAAAAGAAAGGAGTATACTCTGAAGATAATAGGGGAAGAAATGTTAACAAATTGTTGTAAAACAAGGGGATAATTTTACAAAAACAGGAGTAAGAGAATGAAAATAAAACATAGTATCTTAACAATGCTATTATTAATGACTTTCCTGGCTTTCCCAGTAAAAGCTCAGGCAGCGTTCAAGGCAACTGTCACAGGAGCAACGAAGCCGGAGACACTGAATGTTGGAAGTGTTTTCAGTATGAAGGGTGTGATTACGGCGAATGAGCCTATGAAACAGGTTGTGTGTACCATCTATGATTCTACCGGGG
>JBJEMC010000138.1:0-1983 GCA_051879475.1 Muricoprocola sp.
TATAAGCAATATCTCCCATGGTATGGATTCCATAACCGGCAAGTTTCTTTTCTGTTCTGGAACCAATCCTCCAGAAATCACTGAGCGGACGATGATCCCATAACTGCTGTCTGTAGGATATCTCGTTCAAAATACCAATGTGATCCTCCACATGTTTTGCCACAATATCCATGGCAACTTTTGCCAGATACAGGTTAGTACCGATTCCCGCAGTAGCAGTAATACCGGTTTCTTTCATCACCGCATCCATAAGCTCAACCGCCATTTCCTTTTCTGTCATATGATAAAGGGACAGATAATTCGTCACATCCATAAAACATTCATCAATGCTGTATACATGAATGTCCTCTTTGGAAATATACCGGAGATAGATACTGTATATTCTGGCAGAATAATCAATGTACAACTGCATTCTCGGCATGGCTGTAATATATTCAATACCTGCCGGAATCTCATGGATGCGGCACCGGTTCTTCACCCCCAGCTTCTTCATAGCCGGAGTAATAGCCAGGCAGATCGTAGACTGTGATCTTGTCGGATCCGCAACGACCAGATTTGTCTTAAATGGATCAAGGCCTCTTTCTACACACTCGACGGACGCATAGAAGGATTTCAGATCGATACAGATAAAAGACTTCTGACGTCCCATTTTTTTCACCTCTTTTGCACGTAATTGCCTATTTTCTCTTCTAATTGCTTCTTCCTGCGTCATTTATTCACATTCCAGATGCAATAATACAACTGAAAATCCGCTAAAATAGGCAATTTATAAGAGATTAATATTGACATTATAGGAAATATTGTTTATATTATATGCAAGTAATTGCTTATCTGTTGTGATTCACATTATAGGCAATCAATTTCGCATTGTCAAGAGTTAACTTGCGTATTTTAGGAAATTACTTTCCTGCTTTTGCTCCGGGATAAGTCAATAAACCTGAAATAGCTTAGAAATGAGGTATTGTTATGACATTCGGTGAGAAAGTAAAAACATTGAGAAAGACAAAGGATATGAGTCAGACCCAACTGGCTCAGGCAGTCGGTGTATCTTTAAGAACAGTAGGCGGATGGGAGAAAGAAGGACGTTATCCAAAGCAGCATGAACTTTATCAGAAACTTGCGGATACTCTGGGATGTGATGTTTCTTATCTCATGACAGAAGAGGAATCCTTTATTACAGAAGCCACAGAACAATATGGATCCAGAGGTGCGAAACAGGCACAGCAGATTCTGGAACAGGCAGCCGCCATGTTCGCCGGTGGAGAATTATCCGATGAAGATAAAACCGCTTTCATGGATGAGATCCAGATGCTTTATCTGGATTCCAAAAGACGTGCCAAGAAGTTTACACCGAAAAAGTATCTCAATGAAAAGTAAGTGTCCTTTTTATTGTACAGCATTTGGAGTACATTATACTTGTGGGGAACTCTCCGCATCTTTGAGATAACGGATCTTTTGAGGTGATTTATTTGGGAAATAGTTATATCTACGCAAAAGTGGAAAAACTGGTCAAACGCTTTAAGACCAGAGACCCTTTTGAACTTCTCGACTGCATGAACGTCGTAGTCGGAGAAACATCGAATTATAAGAAATTAAAAGGTTACTGCTTCATGAGCTGCCAGACGATCTATGTCATGATCAGCAGTTTCCTTTCTGAAGAAGAGCAGCGCATCGTTGCTGCACACGAACTGGGGCATATCATCCTGCACCGGTCACAGCTGAAAATGGCTCCCATGAAGGATGATGTGCTTTACAATATGATGGATTCTACAGAATATGAAGCCAATCTGTTTGCTGCCGATCTTCTCCTTGAAGATGACGATGTGGCTGAAATGTCCAAGAACGAAGACCTGAATTATTTTGGATTCTGTAGCAGCCTGAATGCCAGCCCGGAACTCATGAGCTTCAAGCTCTACAGCCTGATGAAACGCGGGCAGGCTTATCATATGCCGATGGAGATACAGAGTAATTTTCTGGCGAAAT
>JBJEMC010000139.1:0-9560 GCA_051879475.1 Muricoprocola sp.
ATCTGTACGGCTGACACCTACCGGCTTTATCACTTCCGGATGGTCAGAAAGATTCATAGCCTCTTCATACGCCCAGGCAACCTCCGGGCTGCTGATCGTTACGTGGGTAAAATTTCCATAATACGGATATTTTAACTGCTGTTCACGGTTCAGGCCAAAAATCAGGTCAGCTGTACTAAAACCAAATTTCTTAAAGGCACCGCATCCATGCCATGTCTGGGTAACAATTGTTTCCGGTCTCATGGGAACACAGGCCAGCACATTAGAAGCTTCATTGGCAAATACATATTTTGCCGTAGCAATATCTTTGATAAATTCACGGCAGTTATCATCATATACCTTTCTCTTTACGAAGGTATTTCTGAGAAAATGTGTATGAATATCATAACTTCCATCTTTTTCCAATGCCTTATACAGTAACTGAAAACTATTAGTCAGCTGAGCCAGGCGTACTTCAAAAAACACCACTTTATTTTCCTGAACCGGTTCCTTTGCATACCTTTTATACAAAGCCGGATATTCTACTTTCAGAGTCCAGAACTTATGAAACTTTCCTTCCAGACCTTTCAGCTTTTTAAACAGCGGCGTTTTCTTCAGTTTCCACCAAAGAGGCCGCAGCGGCGTCTTTTTTAACAGTTTTTTGATCTTTCCCATTTTTTAACTCCTTTTATCCTAACAGTGTTACTGTTTCCTTATACATTCCAGACCATGACCGTTTTCCCGATCATCTTATGGATATCTGTCTCAAAGGCATTTGTCATATCTTTCAACGAGCTGACTTCAAAAGAAGTACCTACGATATTTTCCAGATAATCCGGGATATCCGGATTTTCTTCATATAACTTCATAAGACCTTCATAATCTTCTCTTCCGCTTCGGCTGCTTCCAAAAATGCGCAGACCTTTTTCCAGTACCATCCTGGTATTAATAGGAGCCGGATCTTCTGTCACACCCAGAATACTGATAGTTCCCTCCGGAATAATATGGTCAATGATCTGGTTAATCGCAATAGAAGACGGATTTCCCCCCACACATTCAAATGCATGATTGACGCACAGACCGGATGGGATCTCAGAAACAAGAAACGTCTCATCTGCAAAAGAGAAATCATTCAATTTACTTTTGTTTACTCCAAAGATATATATCTTAGACTCCGGCATCATCTTCTTCAGAAGAAGCGAGGTAATATATCCCAGATTTCCGTCTCCCCAAACTCCGATGACATCTCTTCTTTCATGAGAAAATCTCTGAAATCTGGAAATCGCATGATAACTCACGGATACGATCTCTGTAAATGCAGCCACGATCTTATCTATCCCCTCCGGAAGGACTACGATTCTGTCCGGCAAAAGAGAAACAAATTCCTGCATGAAGCCATCCTTGCTGCTTCCGCAGAATTTCGTGCTTCTCAGATAATTTTCCGCAATGATCGGATCCTTTTCAACAGGATGGTTTGGAATCATAACTACTTCCGTCCCCTGTTTATATGTTCCTGTAGGATCATATACCACTTTGCCGATTCCTTCGTGAATCAATGCCATAGGCAGTTTTTCTCTTAAAACTGCTTCCGGCCTTGTTCCCTGATAATATCTCTGGTCAGCATGACAGATGGATAAATGTGTCGGTCTGACCAGTACATGTTCCTGATCCAGTTCTATATTTTTAAACACTGCTTCAAACTGTCTTGGTGCCTTTAACTGATATACCGTATTAAGCATTATTTCTCTCCTCCAAGAATTGCCTCTGCAACACGCAGATCATGTGGGTATGTGATCTTAATATTAAACACTTCCCCATCTACCAGATGTACTTTTTCTCCTTTCAGGACAAGAATCTTACATGCATCTGTAAGGATTTCCTTTTCTTCTTTTGTAAGTCCCTCAAAAATCTGTCTGAGTTTCATGGCTTTGAAACTCTGGGGCGTCTGTCCCTGATACATCTTGGAACGATCCGGGATATTGGTAATATACTGGTTATTCAGGCTTTCCACAATCGTATCTGTAGCAGGGATCACGGTATCACATGCCCCCTCTTCCTTCGCATAGCGGATATTTTCCTCCAGAATACGGTATGTGACAAAAGGGCGAACAGAATCATGGGTTACAATGATAGTCTCTTCATCTAATCCATACTGTTTCTCAATATGAGCAATGGCATTCATAATGGTATCATTCCTGGTTGCTCCGCCCTGAATGACATCAATCTTATCACATGCCGGTACATACTTTCTGATCACATCTTTTGTATAGTTCAGCCATGCCTTGGGAGACAAAACAATCACTCTTTCAAACTCCGGCATTACCACAAACTTTTCAATGGTATGGATAATGATGGGTTTGTTTCCCACCTCCATAAACTGTTTTGGTTTCTCCACATTTCCCATACGGCTGCCGATTCCTCCGGCTAATACAACTCCAAATATATTTGTCTTTTCCATTTTTCCCCTTTCCTGACGCACTTGCTGCGTCAATAATGGTAGATTTGGAAGTTCACTTCCAAACTCAACCCTCCATCTGTCTGTTTCTTAACTCGTCTTGATCATTTTCATAATCCGGTCGGTAGCATGTCCGTCACAGGATGACATAAACTTATCTTTGAACTGTCTGACCTGAGACACGTCAAAGCTTTTTGTTACTCCATATATTGCATCCACCAGTTCCTCCATGGTTTTCACCACAGGTCCTGGGGTAAGTTCTTCGTAATCGTAATAAAATCCACGCCAATCTCCGTAATTTTCCAGATCATAGGCATAAAAAATCATAGGTTTTTCAAACAATGAATATTCAAATATCAGAGAGGAATAGTCCGAAATACAGAGATCACTGCTGCATAATAAGGCCTCAATAGATATCTCATCGGATACATCTCTTGCAAATTCCCTTAATCTTTCCGGAACCACCGGCCTGTTTTTCGCCAGGGGATGCTGCTTGATCAATAGTACGTATTCTTTCCCAAATTCTTTATAAAGCCTGCCAAGATCCAAAGCATCAGGAGCCTTGGCCTCTCCTACGCTTCCCCGAAAGGTCGGAGCATACAGGATGATTTTCCTGTTTCCTATCCAGGGCAGCCGCTTTTTCACCTCATTCCCGGCCTGCTTTACATAGTCAGGGTCAAAATAGACATCTGTACGGCTCACTCCCAAAGGTCTGACTACCTGGCTGTCCGCCTCCATATTCATTGCTTCCTGATACGCCCAGACAACTTCCGGGCTGGAGACCGTAACCAGATCATAATTCTTATAATAAGAGTATCTGCTGTTCTGTCTTCTGTCTCCCCCGAACAATAATTCCGAGGTGCTGAACCCAAATTTCTTAAAGGCACCGCAGCCATGCCACAGCTGTAAGACCTTCGTTTCTTTTCTTTTGGGAATACAGCTGACCAGGCGAGAACCCTCACATAGAACCACAGTTCCCGCATCTGCCATATCTTTGATCAGGCGCAGGGCATTTCGGATATAAACTCCTTTTCCTACGGAAACTTCCCTTAGACAATGTACCTTCAGTTCATATCCGCCCTCAGATTTCAGTCTGTCATACAGCACCTGAAGGCTGTTGGAAAGTTCCGGCAAGTTCGCTTCTATAAAAATAACCTTGTTTCTTTTTATCTTGCCCAGACTATGCACTTTATAATAAAAAGGAAATAACATCCGTAATGTACCAAAATGATACACTTCCTTTATAATCTTCTTCATTCCTGACATACCCTTCTGATACGATCCACAACCATCTTACAGGCATTTCCACTCTCTTTGCTGCCCATGAACCTGTGATGCTCTTCTATCTTCGCCTTTAGTTTTTCTCTGTCGCAGGAAGCAATTCTTTGCTTCAGTTCTTCCTGGGTTCCTGCCATCTCAAAAGGCCACTGATGGATATCTACATAAAAACCCGTCTTCTTCAAATATTCTTCCAGATCCGGAACATATAAGAAACAGGGGCGATACAGGAAAGAATAATCCCAGATATTAGAGGAATAATCCGTGATCATCATATCTGCAGCTGCCAGAAGCTCCTGCATATCCGGATACTGCGCCGCAGCAAGCACTCTTTTTCCTGTCACTGTCAATTTCATACGTTCATCCTGATACCGGTGAGAACGATAAAGAAATACCCATTTTTCTCCATCTTTTTCCAGAAAATTCAGTAAATCATCTGCATCCAGAGAAACTTCTGTCTCTCCCATCCGGTAAGTGGGGGCATAGAGAAGTATTCTGGTGTCTTCCTCCAGGTTATAATACGTTCTTACTGCCTCCTGTGCCTCTTTTAATTCATGGCGCACAAGGAAATCATTCCTTGGCATTCCACATTCCATAATCTCGCCATTATAACAAAAAGACCCACGAATCAGTTCCTGGGATGCCTTCTCACAGCTGGATATAAATAATTTAATATTCTTTGCACAGAATTCTGCCCGTTTTCTTGTCGCCCAGTTTGCATCTGGTTTACTGTTTTCAATCTTTTTATAAGCCCCTCCGCCATGCCAGGTATTGATCAGATACTGCTTTTTCCGAAAAGGAAACCATGGCGCATAAGAACCATTCGTAACAATGACTCTCGCAGTAAGAAGCACGGAAAACGACTTCCAGGAATAATGTCTGATCAGACGAATTCCCCTTTTCTCCAGATCTTTGTATCTGTCAGGATTTCCTACTGCCCAGAAGATCTCATACTCTCCTGTCTCCTCCTTTAACAATTCTTCGCACACATATCTCGGATTACAACAATATTCGTTATCATTTCCACCAATCTGTCCTGTAAAAACAACTCTGTTCTTTTTGATCTTCAACAGATAAAAGGGAAATAAAAGTATTTTCAATACCTGAGAAAAAAGGACTTTACAGATTGCCTGCATATCTTCCTCCTACCTTCGTATCATGACTTTGAAAACCTGCTCATAAAATACTTCGTTACTGTTCACATGCGTTCCAGTAACGACGAAAAAGCCATGCATAATCACCTTCGGTGATGGCTTTTTCATTACAGACCTCGGGTTTTGCCATGCAAAACACCTCGCGGAACAGTGGCACCTGAACTGAAACAATACTTCCATACACCATGAAACGCATAACAACAAAAATACCACAAAGAATGAAACGTATCAAAGCCGACATAGCGATATACCTGATATGTCATTTTTGCCGACTTCAGTTTATTTCCCGATTTTCCTCTGGTACTTACTCTATATTTTAACAAAGGTTCATTAATCCCGCAAGCCTTTTGATATCTTTCCAGAATCCGAAGCCATAAAATATAATCCTCATGGCTGTCTTCGTGCTCCATCTGATACTGTTTCATTACCTCTGACCTGATCAGAACAGAGGAACAGTTGATACTGTTATGATGCAAAAGCTGCCGGTAAGTGATTTCTTCTTTTACCGGAATCACTCTTCCCGTAGGAATACCCTGGGGAGAAACAAGTTCCCGCGCCGTACAACACAGCACCGTTTGGGTCTTGTTCAGACAAGTGATCTGCTTCTCCAGTTTTTTCTCATCCCACCAGTCATCCGCATCCAGAAATGCAATATACTCTCCCTGAGCCAGAGCAACACCTTTATTTCTGCTCTGGGCTGCACCGAGGTTTTTCTGATTTTTCACATAAACAACTTCCGGGATCTGTACATAGCTTTCCATCACTTTATCCAGATTATCCGGAGAACAGTCATTGATCACAATGAGTTCCAGTTCCACCTTCTGGATCAAAACAGATTCTATCGCCTTCTGAATCGTTCCGGCACAACGGTATGCCGGCATAATTACTGAAACAAGGGGTTTTGACATCATTTCCTCCATAACCTGTACTTGTTATTCTTCATCCTTTGCCTTCTTAACTGCCGTGGTCTGCCAGCTTTCCACCCCTTCTGTATTCTCTTTCTGGAATAAGATCTTGAAAGTCAGCATAATCAGTTTGATATCCTGTAAAAAAGAATACGTCTCAATATAAGTCAGATCCAGCTTCAGTTTATCATAGGGTGTCGTATTATATTTTCCATACACCTGTGCATAACCGGTCAATCCGGCTTTTACTTTCAGCCTGTAATTAAATTCCGGAATTTCTTTGAGGTATTCCTCTGCAATCTCAGGGCGTTCCGGACGAGGTCCCACCAGAGACATATCTCCCTTTAAAATATTAAAAATTTGTGGCAATTCATCAAAATGAATGTTGCGAAGTACCTTTCCCACAGGAGTGATGCGGTCATCATTTTTCATTGCCAGACGGGCACCCTTTGTCTCAGACTCCACTCTCATACTTCTGAATTTCAGAATCTCAAATACTTTTCCGTCTTTGGTCAGGCGTTTCTGCTTATAGAAAACCGGGCCACCGTCATATGCCTTGATCAAAATAGCTATTATGATCATAAATGGAGAAGCGATGATAAGCCCTGCCAGAGCGCAGACAATATCCATTGCTCTCTTTGCCAGCTGTTGTTCTGCTGACAGTCCTCTGTTCCTGGATAGTAATAAGGTGGTATCAAACAAATGGATGGAATCGGCACTTCTAAGCATAATATCAGACAATTTTGGAATACTGTAGCATCTGATATTTTTCTCAAAACAGTATTTCAGGAAAATATTTCTGGACTGCGCCGGGATATCTCCCAGAATGACTGCGGGATATTGATCTATTTTTTTCTTGATTTCTTCTTCCCCTTTGGAAAGATGAACCCTCTCGCAGATATGGTACTTATCTTTTCTGGAGGAAATCTTATTAATCAAATCCTCCGGGTTCTTCTCCCCATAGACCAGAAGCATCTCTCTTGGAGGATAGATTCTTGCGTAAATCCATCTCATAAATACTACCCAGAGCACTACGATCACGATATCCGCAATGGTCATATAAATCAATGGAAGAATATTCTGCAAGAATTTCCAACGTCCAATCAGGGCAAGCTGAAAGTAGGTGATCACATTTACGCAAAGTACTGATAAGATCTGGGAATACAATACTTCAAAGACTCTTAAGTACCCTACCTTGAATCCTCCATATACTTTATAAAATAAGAAAACCATCGTGGCATATAATCCCACGATCACCCAGTTTCCTCTTCCAAACGTCATTCTGATAACTTTTTTGTTTGCATAAAAATGAAACCAGACATATGCAAAAATAAGCGTAAGAACCGTTAAAATGAATGCAGATGCCACAAACATGATCAAACGTTTATATTTTTCTCTTTTCTCCATGTCAATATCCTCTGTAATATCCTCTGTAATTTAGTTTATTTAAGTACGCCTCTGCCATCCACCGGAGGCCAGTATTTCAAAATGGAATACCTTCTGAAATGCTGTTTACATGAAGTGCATTTTACACCATTCTTTCATAAAATACAACTAGTAGTCTTATTTTCAAGTATGCCTCCTGGCGTACTTGTGGCGAGGCGTGTATCAGCTTTGCTGACAGATTTCGCATCCACGCCTCTGCCATCTGCCGAAGGCTCAACATTTCGTAATGGAAATGTTAAGCCTTCCAGCGCATATCTTTATAAACTACATACGTCCCTACGTAGCCGATGACCTCATAATCATACTTTGCCATTCCTTCAATCCTGCCTTCTCCTTCCGGGAGAACAATATAGTTGCACTGAATTTTTCTCATTCTCCTGCAGAGCTTTTTATATTGAATTTTCTCAGCCGAAATCTGCTGGTCAATAAATTTTGCTTTATCCCAGGTTACCCCCTTCCGTCCTTTGATCAGGTGCATACTGGGATCATACTGACGAATATACCATGCCATGTCTTCCGGTGCCCCTACAAGCACCCACTCATCTCCATTTCTGTTGGCATTGATAATCTCGCAGATAGCAGAAGGGGATTCTGGAATCTTCTTCCAGTTTACAGCCTCCTCATAAGGGCTATTTTCAATATAGACCACCTGTCCTGTGACAGTGAGGGATAGTACAAACGCAGCCAGTAGACCGGCACGTACCACTTTGTTTTTCTGTCTTGTCCAGACCTTTACCATGACATAGGCAATAACGGCAGGCATGGGAATCAGCCAGAGCATTCTCCAGTATACTGTTTTTCCAATAAACTTTGTAATCACATACACTACGGGAGGGCAAAAATACAATGCTGTAAAAAGGCAGATATACCCTACAAAAATCCGTCTCTTGTCTTTTTCTTCTTTCCGCAGCATGATATAGCACATTGCCAGAACCATGATCACAATATGAAGGCCTTCATCATTAAATTGTCTTGCCCAGTCAAAGGCAAGTGAAACTTCATTTATTATAAATTCGCGCATGTTCTTCCCCGTTTCCTTAACGCAATCCTTTTAATATCAGATAACACACTCCAACCAAAAATGGCGGTATTACCCCCAACACCATATTCAGGAAATAGCGCCAGTCTTTCCTGAACATTCCAAATAACAATGCCATGACTCCCAGTAATACTGCAGAAAGTGCAACGCCCATGGAAGATACCATACAGCAGGCGGTTGTCATAAAAAGTAAAATGGCCAGATTGCCCTTTTCTTTCGGATAACGGCTCATCCGATAACACTGATAGAACAGAGCCGGAATCAGGGATGATGCCAGAGTTGCTTTTCCCTGCCATACCCTTACCAGCAAAACGGATCCCTGATTTCTCATACAATAATAAGAAGTAATGTGTACGACAGACAGAAGGAACAGGAAAAGAAAAATCTGTTTTCCCTTACTGTCGTCGCTTTTCGGATCCTCTGGCTCTACAAACAAAAGTTCTCCTAAAAGAGACAAAACCGAGTATGCCAGGCAAACCAGAAATGGCGGAAATGCCGTATGTGCAACCACTGCCGCATCGTTTATCCCGGTTACTTTTGCAAGGAATGCCTGAAAAATCGGATAGGGTGATAATACATACCGCAGATTCAGTAATTCATTATATCTCCCTGTATATGCAGAATACTGGTACATGGTATCTGTTTCCAGGGCTGTGGCTGCTGTCGCCACATAATAGGCATCATCTATATTGGTTACCATATATTTCATGTAGAACCATACCTGGATACCAATTAACAGCAATGCCGCATAAAATGTCCAGGATTTCCATGGAATTTTCTTTCCGGTTATGACGAATGCCTGTCCCATCTCCTTAACATTGAAAATCAATGAGAATATGGTCATCGCAAGAAAGATTCCCACTGCCAGCCAGACCAGCACATGAAACGGCTTTCGTCCCAGAATCAGCGGTTCTGCAAGGAATTCAAAAATGGAAAACATGATCACATATCCTGTCACAATGCAAAAAACAACTCCATCCCGCTCCCTTTTGCAAATCCGTTTAACAAACAGTCCTAAGGCAAAAGGCACGATTAAAAGCCATAACAACATACCTGCTGCACATATCATCATCTTTTTCCTCGCTCTAATCATAAAGTATTTCTTGTGTTACAGTTCAGGCGCCACACTGGAACGTACGTGAACAGCGACTTTATTGTAACGTATCTGCCCTTTTTATTCAAGAGATATTGTTTTTTCCAGTGTCTTGTGTTACTATTTTAGATACAGTTCAGGTGCCACTGTTCCGCAAGGTGTTTTGCTTGGCAAAACCCGAGGTCTGCAATGAAAAAGCCATCACCGAAGG
>JBJEMC010000140.1:0-1974 GCA_051879475.1 Muricoprocola sp.
CCCGGTATCGCCGGATTGCTGCCTGTTTTTCTCATTCAGCATAATATCAACGCATCTTTGTACTTTTCTGACCATTTTCAGCTCTTCGTCATATGGTGTAAGGTCAATGTTTGCTTCCTGATTCTTGTCCTCCAGTTTTTTCTGCTCTTTTTTCCACTGTGCAACCGGCAGTTTTCCTTCTGCATCCCAGTAGGGTTTCAGCCTTCGTTCACACATCCGGTACTGGTCGATCTGCTTTTTATGCTCACTGTAATATTTCTGCCGAGAACTCTTAAAGAAAATCTTATTGTACTTATCCATGACCGGCTGTATCTTTTTCATTTTCTGATCATAGTCCATCAGCTCCCGGTAGCCTACAATCTCGCCCCTCCGGGATCTGATTTCAGAACGGATCCCATCTGTAATTGTCTGTAGGTCTTCCAGCTTCTGGTTCAGCTGTTCCACTGTCGTAATCTGGTTTACAGTCAGATAATTTACTGCTTCCGCAAACTCCTTCAGGTTCGTCAGATGTGCTTTCTGGCTTCCATACTGGTAGGTGTCAGCAACTTTATCACGTTTTTCATAATAATCCTGCAGGCTTTCCATCAGGGTTGGGTTTGCTCTCCGGTACAGTTCCCCACTGACTTCCTCCCGGAACGTTTTCGCCCAGGCAAGGGATTCTTTCAGCTGTATCCAGATTTCATTTAATTTACGGATTGCCCGGTTCAAATCCCCCACCACTGTCCGGATGCCTTTTTTCTCCATTGCCCGGACTTCATATCTTTCATGGATTGTGGGAATAAGTTCGATCCCCTGTTTCTCATAAGACCGATGGTCGATCCTTGCTGCCAGACCGTTTTCTTTGAATTTCATATTGACTTTGTCCGCCCACTGGCTTCTCCACACTTCCAGAAGTTGCTGGGAGTTCCATCCGGTAGTGGAGACCGCAGAAAAAATATATTTCCCGTTTTCATCACGGATACGGTTTCCGTCTTCATCTAACTTATATTCCCTCCGCTGTTTCTTTCCCCATGTCCCATCCTGATTCATGGGGCGGATGGGGATTAGGACATGGAAGTGGGGATTGTCTGCAAGTTCCAGATCACTTGATTTGCCTTCATGGACTGCCATATCCACGGTCATCCCCCGGCTTACAAACTGTTCCTGACAGAATTCCCTCGCCAATTCAATATTTTCTTCCATTGTCAGCTCGTTCTGTAACGCAATATCAAAGGAATAAGCAAGCTGTGCCTTCTTCCCTTTTTCTGCAAATTCCACTTCATTCCAGAGTGTCTGGCGGTCAGAAAAACGATCCGGCACATAATCTGGCAGCATGATCTCGTCATAAATCACTCCCCGCTTTCTGGTGTAATCATGCACTTCTTCATAATAATCATTGTGCAGTTTCTTCCCAGATATATAGGCTGCGGAATTAACAACGGTCTGCCCTTTTCCCCTTGATACCTGCTTTACAGAAAAATGATACAGTGACATTTCTACTCCTTTCCGGAAGACGCCAGACTGCGGTTATATTCGGAATTGGTTACTGCCCTTTCCATCAGTTCATGCACACTTTTCATGTGGGCAATACATTTCAGGAATGCCCGGAATTCTTCTTCTGTCAGGACTTTAATTTCCGGAAATGCCTTTTCCACCTCCGCACCCCGAACGATCAGGCTGTGGGTTCTTGCTTTCCGCTCTGCCACCTTCATCTGCTGTTTTGCAAGGTTCAGCCTACGTTCTTCCACCTCAATCTGGTGTTTTGTCTGCTCCAGATTCTGTTGGAGTTTCTCAAGGCTTTGATTTTTCAGATTTCTTTTTTCTCCCATAATGGTCTCCTTTCTTTTCAACTGTTGTGTCGATAGATAAATAAAGCCAGTATGAATTCTATTCCTTAACTCACACCGGCTCCCTGTCCAGACTTTTTCCCAAAAATGGGCAAAAGTAATGGGCAAAACAAAAGGCACCAACTTTTTTACGGTTGATGCCCTTTGG
>JBJEMC010000141.1:0-9515 GCA_051879475.1 Muricoprocola sp.
GGCAAAACCCGAGGTCTGCAATGAAAAAGCCATCACCGAAGGTGATTTTGCATGGATTTTTCATCGTTACTGGAACGCACGTGAACAGTAACATTTTTAGACAGAATATAGATGACGTTTGACACTGCCTATTGATAAAAATCTGAAATGCGATAGTGAGAGGGATATATTATGACAAGAGAACAGTATGAATCTTTTTCAGCTGTACAATTAAAGGAATTGGCAAAGGCACGCGGATTAAAAGTAACAGGCGGGCAGAGAAAAGGCGAAATTGTAGAGATGATGTTAGCAGCTGATGCAAATGAGGAAAAACAGGATACAAAAGGCTTGGTAAAAGTTGAGGAGGCAGACAGAACAGTATCTTCTGAAAAAACAGTGAAAACGCAGGAGTCATCAGAGGCAGCTGTGTCTGAAAAACCAGTGATCGATGTGGCGCAGTTAGACAGCGGCACGAGGGTGCAGGGGATTCTTGAAGTATTGCCTGACGGATATGGGTTTATCAGAAGTGAGAATTATCTGCCTGGTGAGAATGATGTTTATGTTGCTCCTTCCCAGATCAGGAAATTCGGTTTAAAGACAGGAGATATTATTACAGGAAATACCAGGATCAAGACGCAGCAGGAAAAATTCAGCGCCCTTTTATATCTTACTTCTATCAATGGACTGACACCGGCGGAAGCGTCAAAACGATACAATTTTGAGGACATGACTCCAATTTTTCCAAATGAACGGCTAAGGGTAGAGAGAGGATCGAAGGATGTTTCCATGAGGATTGTGGATCTGATTTCTCCAATTGGAAAAGGACAGAGGGGAATGATCGTATCACCGCCAAAGGCAGGTAAAACGACTCTCTTAAAAGGAATAGCCAAATCCATTCTTGAAAATAATCCGGAAATGCATATAATCATTCTGCTGATCGATGAACGTCCGGAAGAAGTAACGGATATAAAAGAAGCTATTACGGGAAGTAATGTAGAAGTGATTTATTCTACTTTCGATGAGCTGCCGGAGCATCATAAGAGAGTATCCGAGATGGTAATTGAAAGGGCAAAGCGCCTTGTAGAACATCAAAAGGATGTGGTGATTCTTCTGGATAGTATCACAAGGCTTGCCAGGGCATATAACCTGGTGGTTCCCCCAAGTGGACGAACTCTGTCAGGTGGTCTTGATCCGGCTGCACTTCATATGCCAAAGCGTTTCTTTGGTGCTGCCAGAAATATGAGAGAGGGCGGAAGCCTTACGATTCTTGCCACGGCACTGGTGGATACAGGAAGTAAAATGGATGATGTGGTATACGAAGAATTTAAGGGAACCGGTAACATGGAACTGGTTCTGGACAGAAAACTGTCTGAAAAGCGTGTATTTCCTGCCATTGACATCCAGAAATCAGGTACAAGACGAGAAGACCTTCTCCTGGATCAGGAAGAACAGGAAGCAGTTTATATTATGCGTAAGGCATTAAATGGAATGAAAGCCGATGAAGCTGTGGAAAATATCCTGAATATGTTTGTAAGAACAAAGAATAATAAGGAATTTGTCCAGGTTGTAAAAAAACAGAAAATTATTTAAACTACTTGCAAACGGATAGTTCCTATGATATAATTGCAACGTTATCGACGTGAGATGCAAGTCGAACTGTAGGGACTTACAGGGATAGCCCGGGATATCTTGTTGTGGCCATGATCTTTTATGAGGAAAGAAGCTTCCCATCGGAAGACATCAGGAGCAGCATTGGCCGGGAAGGAATGGGCAGTGACCCACAGGCAGTTCACAAATAAGAATATACGAGGTGAAAAAAATGAGAGAAGGAATCCATCCTAATTATTATCAGGCAACTGTAACATGTAACTGTGGAAACACATTTGTAACAGGTTCAACAAAGAAAGAAATCCACGTAGAAATCTGCTCCAAATGCCACTCATTCTATACAGGACAGCAGAAATCTGCTGCAGCACGTGGACGTATTGATAAGTTCAACAAGAAATACGGCATTAAGGCTTAATAGAAAGTGTTATGTAAGGTTGAGGTTGGAAAATCTCAACCTTTCTTTACATTGGAGAGGAGGTAATCTTAGTTGAATATGAAAGGATCCGGCATTGGAGGTCAGGCAGTCATGGAAGGAATCATGATGAAGAACGGCGACAGATATGCGGTTGGTGTTCGTAAGCCTGACAAAGAAATTATCGTAAAGAGAGTAGAGGAACCAAGTTTTATAAAGGGCAAGAAAATTTTGACCCTTCCCTTTATCAGAGGAGTGTTCAATTTTATAGATTCCCTGGTACTTGGAATGAAGACACTGACTTATTCAGCAGGCTTTTTTGATGATGAAGAAGAGGAAGAGCCTGAAAAAGAACCCTCTAAGTTTGAAAAAAAGCTGGATGATTTTCTGGGAACCAAAAAGGGCATGGATATTCTGCTTGGGGTTACAGTAGCGTTTTCGCTGGTTTTTTCAGTGGCATTATTTATGATTCTTCCATACCTTCTGTCCACCTTATTAAGGAAAGTGACAGAAAACCAGACCATTATTGTGGGATGTGAAGGTATTCTTAAAATGGCGATTTTCCTGGGATATATGGCACTGATCTCCAGGATGAAAGAAATCCAGAGAGTATTTATGTATCATGGGGCAGAACACAAATGTATCAACTGCATTGAACATGGTCTGGAATTAAATGTGGAAAATGTTATGAAGAGTTCCAGAGAGCATAAAAGATGCGGAACAAGTTTCCTGCTGATCGTAATGATTGTAAGTATTGCCATTCATATGTTTATCAGAACAGATTCAAGAGTACTGGGATTTGTGATCCGTATTCTGCTTTTGCCGGTCATTGCGGGAATCTCCTATGAATTTATTCGTCTTGCAGGATGCAGCGAGAATAAGATCGTATCTCTTTTGAGTAAACCGGGCATGGCGTTACAGCATTTGACCACAAGGGAACCGACCCCTGATATGGTGGAAGTGGCAATTGCTGCAGTAGAAGCAGTTTTTGACTGGAAAAAATTCCTGAATGAGAATTTCGGAACGAACTATGAGATTACAGAGACAGAATACGTATGCGGAGAAAGCATTGTGCCGGGAACAGAGAAGAAGCAGGATGCTTCTGAACAGGTGGCAATATGACATATGAAGAGGCACTCAGAAGGTGTCGTATGAGCCTTGAGAACACCGGGATAGATGACCCGGACAGTGATGCATGGGGGCTTTTTGAGTTTGTGACAGGAATGGACCGGACACATTTTTTCCTGGAAAACAGGGAAGAAATGAAGAATGAGGAGAGAAAAAAACTGGAAGAATTGACAGCACTTCGCTGTGAAAGGGTTCCTCTGCAGCAGATTACCGGTTATCAGTATTTCTATGGAAGACGTTTTTCTGTGAATGAACATGTACTGATTCCCCGTCAGGATACGGAATGCCTTGTAGAAGAGACTTTGCAAAAAGTAAAATCCGGTGACAGGGTATTGGATCTCTGTACAGGATCCGGATGCATAGCTGTGACAATTGCAAAAGAAAAAAGGGCAGCAGTAGTGGGGGCGGATATTTCTGCTCAGGCACTTAAGATTGCCAGGAAGAATGCCAAAGATCTGGAGGCAGACGTCTTGTTTGTGGAGGGAGATCTTTTTGAAACAGTAGAGGGAGAGTTTGATTGTATCGTGTCAAATCCTCCTTATATCCCTGCCAGAGAAATCCCGCATCTTATGCCGGAAGTACGGGAGCATGAACCGGTTTTGGCCTTAGATGGTTCAGAAGACGGACTTTTCTTTTATCGGAAGATCACACATCAGGCACCAGAGTTTTTAAAACCGGGAGGATGGCTCCTCTTTGAGATAGGATATGATCAGGGGATATCTGTGCCGGAGATTATGAAATTGGCAGGATTTAAGAATATAGAAGTGAAGAAAGACCTGGCAGGACACGATCGTGTGGTTCTTGGCCAGAGATACTAGGAGGAAATATGTTTGATAAATTAGATGATCTGCTCATCCGCTTTGAAGAAATATTAAATGAGCTGGGAGAGCCGACAGTAGCCAATAATCAGGCGCGATTCCAGAAACTTATGAAAGAACAAAGTGATCTGAGCCCGATTGTTGAAGCATATAAAGAATATAAAGGGTGTAAAGAGACGGTAGAAGATTCTCTTGCAATGCTGGAAGAAGAATCTGATGAAGAAATGAGAGAGATGTTAAAAGAAGAATTAAACTCTGCCAAAGACAGAATCACAGAGCTGGAAAGAAAGCTTAAAATTCTTCTGCTTCCGAAAGACCCTAATGATGATAAAAACGTTATTGTGGAAATCCGTGCAGGAGCAGGCGGAGATGAAGCTGCTCTTTTTGCAGCAGAGATGTACCGCCTTTACACAAAGTATGCGGAGAAAAACCGCTGGAAAGTAGAAATGGTAAGCTGCGATGAGATCGGTATCGGAGGCATGAAGGAAGTAAACTTCATGATTACAGGCCAGGGTGCATATTCTAAGTTAAAGTATGAAAGTGGAGTACATCGTGTGCAGCGAGTGCCGGAAACAGAATCTGGTGGACGAATCCATACGTCTACTGTCACTGTGGCAGTAATGCCGGAAGCTGAGGATGTAGATGTTGTCATTGATGAAAAAGATATCAGAATCGACGTCATGAGAGCATCAGGAAATGGTGGACAGTGTGTTAACACCACAGACTCGGCAGTACGTCTGACACATTATCCTACGGGGATTGTGGTATACAGCCAGACGGAAAAGTCACAGCTGCAGAATAAAGCAAAGGCCTTTGCCCTTCTGCGTGCAAAACTGTATGATATCGAGATGCAGAAAGCACATGATGCTGAGGCAGAGATGAGAAGAAGCCAGATTGGTACAGGAGACCGTTCTGAGAAAATCCGTACTTATAATTTCCCACAGGGAAGAGTAACGGACCATAGAATTAAACTGACATTATATAAGCTGGATTCCATCATGAATGGAGACATTGATGAACTTCTGGACAGCCTGATTGCTGCAGACCAGGCAGCAAAGCTGGCAAATTTAAATGAAGAAGTATAAAATGTAATGAGGTGAATTAATTATGGGAAAATATTTTGGAACTGACGGATTTCGTGGTGAGGCAAATGTTAACCTGACGGTAGAGCATGCGTACAAAGTCGGCAGATTTCTGGGATGGTATTTTGGAAGAGAGAAAAAGGCGAACATTGTGATCGGAAAAGATACCAGAAGAAGTAGTTATATGTTTGAATACTCTCTGGTAGCAGGTTTAACTGCATCCGGAGCAGATGCTTATCTGCTTCATGTTACCACTACACCAAGTGTATCTTATGTAGTCAGAACAGAAGAATTTGACTGCGGAATTATGATTTCTGCGAGCCATAATCCATTTTATGATAACGGAATCAAGATTATCGACGGCCGCGGACAGAAGATGGAAGCCGGTGTCGAGGAACTGATCGAAAAATATATTGACGGAGAGATGGAAGAAATCCCTCTGGCAAGAGGAGAAGCTATTGGCCGTACCATAGACTATGTTGCAGGAAGAAACCGTTACATTGGATATCTGATTTCTCTGGCAACCAGATCTTTTAAGAAATACCGTATTGGCCTGGATTGTTCCAATGGAAGTTCCTCTGCGATTGCGAAAAGTGTTTTTGATGCCCTGGGAGCAAAGACTTACGTGATACATAATGAGCCGGATGGAACCAATATCAATAAGAACTGTGGTTCTACCCATATCGAAGATCTGCAGGCACTGGTGAAAGAGAAGAAGCTGGATATAGGATTTGCCTATGATGGAGATGCAGACCGTTGTATCGCCGTAGACGAAAACGGAGAAGTGGTAAATGGAGACCTGATTCTGTATGTGTGTGGAAAATATCTCAAGGAAAATGGAAAATTAAGCAATAATACTGTAGTCACCACCGTAATGTCTAATCTGGGTCTTTATAAGGCATTTGACAGGGAAGGTATCCGTTACGAAAAAACTGCGGTAGGAGATAAGTATGTATATGAAAATATGACAAAGAACGGACACTGCCTGGGAGGCGAACAGTCCGGACATATTATTTTCAGCAAACATGCAACCACCGGTGATGGAATCCTTACTTCCCTGATGATTATGGAAGTGCTCACAGAAAAGAAAACAACTCTGGCAACCATGACAAGTGAGGTAAAGATTTATCCACAGTTATTGAAAAATGTCCGCGTTGCAGATAAACAGGAAGCGAGAGAGAATCCTGCAGTTCAGGAAGCCATCAGAAATGTGGAAGCAGCACTGGGAGATGAAGGAAGAATCCTTGTTCGTGAAAGCGGAACAGAACCGCTGATTCGTGTCATGGTGGAAGCAGCAGAGGATACGCTTTGTGAAAAATATGTGGACCAGGTTATTGATGTGATGACCAGAGAAGGATTGGTAGTTGGATAAATGGAACACAAATGGAAACGCCTGTTTGGCTATTATAAGCCGTATATAGGTCTGTTTATATCAGATATGTTTTTTGCAATTCTGGGGGCTGGCATTACTTTGGCTATCCCCCTGATTGTGCGTTATATTACAGGTACTGTGATCTACCTGGAACATGATGAAATGCTGCAGAAAGTATTATGGCTTACGGTACTTATGGTGGTACTTGTGGCTGTGGAATGTTTCAGCAATTTCTACATTGGCTATTACGGACACATGATGGGTGCTAATATAGAAAGAGATTTGAGGGCTGAGATTTTTGGACACTATCAGAAATTATCCTTTTCTTTTTTTGACAATCAGAAAGTGGGGCAATTGTTGTCCAGAGTCACCAGTGACCTTTTTGATATTACAGAGCTTCTGCACCATGGTCCGGAGGATATCGCCATATCTATTATTAAATTCATTGGTTCCTTTGCTATATTGCTCTGCATTAATGTCAGGCTGGCACTGGTACTTTTTGCATTTATCCCGGTAATTGGTGTATTTGCCTATTTCTATAACCGTAAGATGAAAAAAGCTTTCAAAGAAAACCGTGTACGTATGGCAGATATTAACAGTCAGATCGAAGACAGCCTTTCAGGAATCCGTGTCGTAAAATCCTTTGCAAATGAAGATATGGAGATAGAGAAGTTCCAGAAAGGAAACCAGAGATTTGTTGATAACAAGAAACTGAGCTATCGTTATATGGGAACTTATAATGCAGGGCTTGGAGCCATGATCACTCTGGTAACAGTAGGGGTCGTTGCAGTGGGAGCTGTACTGATTGCCAATGATTCCATGAGTGCACCGGATCTTCTGGCATTTATCCTGTATATCAATAACTGTACAGATCCGATCAAGAAGCTGGTAAACTTTACAGAACAGTTCCAGAACGGGTACAGTGGTTACGAAAGATTTCTGGAAATCATGTCCATTGAACCGGACATTGCAGATAAACCAGATGCTTTGCCTTTAAAAGAGGTAAAGGGTGATATTACTTTTGAGAATGTAACCTTCAGTTATGAAGAAAATCTGGAAAAGGTACTGAATCACATTAATTTAAAGGTGCCGGCGGGTTCCTACGTTGCGATTGCGGGAAATTCCGGGGGAGGAAAGACCACACTTTGCAGCCTGATTCCAAGGTTTTATGATGTAGACAGCGGAAGTGTACGCATTGATGGGATGGATGTACGGGATATCAGATTAAAAGACCTCAGGAATAATATCGGTATCGTGCAGCAGGATGTTTATCTGTTTGCAGAAAATGTCATGGAAAATATCCGTTACGGGAAGCCGGGAGCGACAGATGAAGAAGTCATTGCAGCAGCGAAAATGGCAAATGCGCATGATTTTATCATGGAGCTGCCACATGGATATCAGACGGATATCGGCCAGAGAGGTGTAAAACTCTCCGGTGGTCAGAAGCAAAGACTTTCCATAGCGAGAGTATTCTTAAAAAATCCGCCGATTCTTATCTTTGATGAAGCTACGTCGGCTCTGGACAATGAAAGTGAAAAACTGATCCAGAGATCCTTAGAACAGCTGGCAAAGGGCAGGACAACCTTTGTAATCGCCCATAGGCTCAGTACCATCATCAATGCACAGAAAATCCTGGTAATGACGGAAAATGGCATTGAAGAACAGGGAACACATAAAGAACTCCTGGCAAAAAATGGAGCCTATGCCAGATTATACAGAGTAGCAGAAGAAGGAATATAGGTTACAGTACTGGAACGCACGTGAACAGTAACGAATATAGGAAGAGGGAAGATCAGATATTTTTGAAAAAGAGGAGTGAAAAAGATGGCAGCTTGGGAAAATAACGTACGAAAAGTAATACCCTATACCCCTGGGGAACAGCCGAATTTTCCGGATATGATTAAGTTAAATACAAATGAGAATCCATATCCTCCGGCACCGGGAGTAGAAAAAATTCAGAAAGAGATGAGCACGGAGGCACTGAGGCTTTATCCGGCACCTGCTGCAGATTCTCTGGTGGAGGCTCTGGCACAGTATTATAAAGTGGAGAAAGAGCAGGTCTTCGTGGGAGTGGGATCAGATGATGTACTGGCAATGGCATTTCTGACCTTTTTTCATTCCGAAAAGCCGATTCTGTTTCCGGATATTACGTATTCCTTTTATGATGTCTGGGCAGACTTGTTTCGGATCCCATATAACTGCCAGCCTTTAGATGAGCAGTTTCACATTGTAAAAGAAGATTATCTGAAAGAAAACGGAGGAATCATATTCCCAAATCCCAATGCACCTACCGGTGTGCTGATGCCACTATCTGACATTGAAGAGATTGTAGCTGCAAACCAGGATGTAGTGGTAATCGTGGATGAAGCCTATGTGGATTTTGGCGGAGAAAGTGCTCTTCCGCTGATTGAAAAATATGAGAATCTTCTTGTAGTCCAGACATTTTCCAAGTCCAGATCTCTGGCAGGACTTCGAATCGGATATGCCTTCGGAAGTAAAAAGCTGATCCGGTATTTAAATGATGTAAAATATTCCTTCAATTCCTATACTATGAATCGTCCAAGCCTGGAGATGGGAGTAGCGGCAATTGAGGATGATGCTTATTTTAAAGAGACAACCGGAAGAATCATTGCTACAAGGGAACGATCCAAAGAAGAATTAAGAAAACTGGGTTTTGTATTTGAAGATTCCATGTCAAATTTCATATTTGCAAAACATCCGGATTATGATGCGAAGAAAATGTTTCTCGCGTTAAAAGAAAAACATATTTTTGTACGTTATTTTGATAAACCAAGGATTAACCAGTACCTTCGTATTACGATCGGTACAGATGAACAGATGGATGCATTATTTGCCTTTCTGAGAGATTATCTGAAATAAAGGAGTGAAAGATTGATGAATGGACTGTCAACCTGGATTATTCAGACGTTTGGGGGATTTTTATCAAAAGAGGCACTGGTGTTTTTGATTTCCATGACACCCATACTGGAACTGCGAGGCGGGCTTCTGGCAGCGTCCTATCTGGGAGTAGATATGTTAAAAGCTATTGGAATCTGTGTGATCGGAAATATTATTCCGGTTCCTTTTATCCTGCTTTTGATCACTCCCATTTTTGC
>JBJEMC010000142.1:0-9488 GCA_051879475.1 Muricoprocola sp.
GGAGTCACAAGATCCAGTTTCTCATAAGAAGAATATGGAAGGAATACGATCTGATTATGATGGACAACGCCATGAATGCCCAGGGCAATTCCTAAAAGTCCATAATGGCTCTGGGGAAGAGTTGCAGCTGCGTCGTGAATATATTGGAATAATGCAGGGAGCAGTTCAGAAGCAAGTGTCGGAGCCGGATACTGGTAAATCGTGCAGTCTTCTCCCAAAAGGTTGGCGGTCATTAGCGTAATGGTATCTAAGGCCAGATTCACGGAAATGATATAGCCACAGCTCTTATTCATCTGAAGCAAGATAGGCTTGCGGCCCTTCTTGGTATCGTCGCTGCCTGTCTCCAGAATCAGATTCCGGTCCAGCAGAACCTGGACAATGGCAGAAACAGTGGCCTTTGTCAGTTTTAATTTGGAGGCAATCGCCGCGCGGGAGATAGAACCCTCCCGGGTAATGGTCTGTATGACAGACTGAGTATTAATATCTCGGATCAGTTCCTGATTTCCGGTTAAAATTGTTTTTGCCATAATTCGTAAAATTCCTCTTGCAAAATTCATAGTCTTGAGTTATCATAATTATAGCACAATTAGTTTAGAAAGTAAACTAATAAAAAGGAGGAATTGAAATGCATATAAAAAGTGTTTATGATAAAGCATTTAAAAAATACGGAAGAGTGATCCAGATGCAGGCTCCGGATCTGCTTAAACGTCTTGCAGACACACCTGTGACAGATGCAGTAGAGTATGTGGCATCTGAACCGACTCTGGAAGCCTGTGCAGAATTTGAAACGATTCAGAACAGTGTATATGGTGGAATGCCAATCCAGATTGGCTACTGCAATGGTGTGAACCATGTACTGAACTGCGTAGAGTACCATCGTGATTCTGAGATTAATATTGCGCTGGACGGTGCAGTTCTCCTTCTGGGATCAGAAGCAGATGTAGAAGATGATTTTACATATGATACCGCTAAGATGGAAGCATTCTATGCTCCGGCAGGAACTTTGGTAGAAGTATTTGCCACCACCCTTCATTATGCGCCGATGAATGCAGAGGGTAAGGACAACTTCCGCGTTGTCATCATCCTTCCAAAAGGAACGAATACAGAGCCGCCTGTATTAACAGGGGCAACGCCGGAAGACAAACTGATGACGGCTAAGAATAAATGGCTCATCGCCCATCCGGATGCACCGGAAGCAAAGAACGGTGCCTTTGCAGGACTTAAAGGAGAGAATATCACTCTTTAAGAAATATAAGAAAGCAATATCAATTTTAATAGTGAAATAAACAGGAGGACAACAAAAATGATTAACACACCAGAATTAAAAGTCGGAATCGTTGCGGTAAGCCGTGACTGTTTTCCGGAATCCCTTTCCGTAAACAGGAGAAAAGCATTAGTAGAAGCATACGCTAAGAAATATGATGCAGCAGACATTTATGAATGTCCAATCTGTATCGTAGAAAGCGAAATCCATATGATGCAGGCACTGGAAGATGTAAAAGCAGCAGGATGTAATGCACTGGTAATCTACCTTGGAAACTTTGGCCCTGAAATTTCTGAAACAATGTTGGCTAAATATTTCGATGGTCCTAAGATGATCATTGCAGCAGAAGAAGAATCTCAGAATGACCTGATTGGCGGCCGTGGAGATGCTTACTGTGGTATGCTCAATGCAAGCTACAATCTGAAACTGAGAAACGTAACAGGATACTATATCCCAGAATATCCGGTTGGCGACGCAGAAGACTGTGCAGATATGATCCACGATTTCCTTCCAATCGCAAAAGCTTACGTTGCAGTTAAAAATCTCAAGATCATCAGCTTCGGACCACGTCCAATGAACTTCCTTGCATGTAATGCACCAATCAAACAGCTGTACAACCTTGGCGTAGAAATCGAAGAAAACTCCGAACTGGATCTGTTCGAATCTTTCAACAAACATGCAGATGACCCACGTATTCCAGAAGTAATTGCTGATATGGAAAAAGAACTTGGTGAAGGTAATATGAAACCAGAAGTTCTTCCTAAACTTGCTCAGTATGAACTGACTCTGCTTGACTGGGTGGAAGCTCACAGAGGAAGCAGAAAATATGTTGCACTTACAGGAAAATGCTGGCCTGCATTCCAGACACAGTTTGGCTGCGTACCATGTTATGTTAACAGCCGTCTGACAGGACGCGGAATCCCGGTATCCTGTGAAGTAGATATTTATGGTACACTCTCTGAATTTATCGGAACCGTTGTTTCCGGTGATATCGTAACACTGCTGGATATCAACAACTCTGTACCAAAGGATATGTACAAAGAATCTATTGAAGGCAAATACAATTATACACATAAGGATACTTTCATGGGATTCCATTGTGGAAATACAAACTCCAAGAAACTGTCTTCCTGCTCAATGAAGTATCAGATGATCATGGCAAGAAATCTTCCGGAAGAAGTTACACAGGGAACACTGGAAGGTGACATCGTTCCTGGAGATATCACATTCTATCGTCTGCAGAGCACAGCTGACAACAAACTTCGTGCTTACATTGCTGAAGGTGAAGTACTTCCGGTTGCTACACGTTCCTTCGGAAGCATCGGTGTATTCGCAATTCCTGAGATGGGAAGATTCTACCGTCACGTACTTATTGAAGGTGGATTCCCACATCATGGTGCAGTTGCTTTCGGACATCATGGAAAAGCTCTGTTTGAAGTATTCAAACTCCTGGGCGTAGATGTAAACGAAATCGGTTACAATCAGCCGGCAGGTGTAAGATACCCAACAGAAAATCCATGGGGCTAAGAGGAGATATAAGCATGCTTTATATTGGTATAGATCTTGGTACATCAGCAGTAAAATTACTGCTGATGGATTCCCAGGGCAAGATTCAGAATGTAGTTTCCAAAGAATATCCACTTTACTTCCCACATCCGGGCTGGTCTGAACAGAAACCGGAAGACTGGTGGAATGCTGTAAGGGAAGGATTAAAAGAACTGATTGCTGACTGTGATAAGTGCCAGGTAGCAGGTATCAGTTTTGGCGGACAGATGCATGGTCTGGTTGCCTTAGATGAGAATGATGATGTGATCCGTCCGGCAATTCTCTGGAATGATGGACGTACACAGAAGCAGACAGATTACCTGAACAATGTAATTGGCAAGGATAAACTGTCCGAATATACAGCAAATATTGCTTTTGCAGGATTTACAGCTCCAAAGATTCTCTGGATGAGAGAAGAAGAGCCGGAAAATTTTGCAAAGATCCATATGATCATGCTGCCAAAGGACTATATTGCATTTAAGTTATCCGGTGTTTACTGTACGGATGTATCAGATGCTTCCGGTACATTGCTTTTCGATGTAAAGAATAAATGCTGGTCCAAGGAAATGCTGGAAATCTGTGGTATTACAGAAGCACAGGTTCCAAAGATTTTTGAAAGTTACGAAGCAGTAGGAACAATCCGCCCGGAACTGGCAGAGGAATTTGGCCTTCCAACAACCGTGAAGATCG
The DNA here is from genome assembly GCA_051879475.1 of Muricoprocola sp. GTDB lineage: Bacteria > Bacillota > Clostridia > Lachnospirales > Lachnospiraceae > Marvinbryantia. The sequence goes on from JBJEMC010000142.1 coordinate 3,500, forward strand.
TTGCAGGTGCCGGTGACAATGCAGCAGGTGCGGTTGGTACAGGAACAGTTGGGGATGGACAGTGTACCGTTTCCCTGGGAACCAGTGGAACAATCTTCATTTCCAGCAAGAACTTTGGCGTGGATGAGAATAATGCACTTCATTCCTTTGCTCATGCAGATGGAAAATATCATCTGATGGGATGTATGCTTTCTGCAGCTTCCTGTAACAAATGGTGGATGGATCAGATCACAGAGAAGAAGGATTATGCAGCAGAACAGGCGATGATTACAAAGCTTGGAGAAAACCATGTATTCTTCCTTCCATATCTGATGGGAGAACGTTCTCCTCATAACAATCCAAATGCAAGAGGAACTTTCATCGGAATGACCATGGATACCACCAGAGCAGATATGACACAGGCCGTTCTGGAAGGTGTTGCCTTTGCAATCCGTGATTCCTTTGAGGTTGCCAAGTCTCTCGGTATCAAGATTGAAAGAACAAAGATCTGCGGTGGTGGAGCAAAGAGCCCTCTGTGGAAGAAGATTTTTGCAAATGTTCTTGGAATTAAGGTAGATGTGATCGAGAGCGAAGAAGGTCCCGGATACGGCGGAGCTATGCTGGCGGCTGTAGCCTGTGGTGAATTTGCATCCGTAGAAGAGGCAGCAGAAAAACTGGTTAAGGTAGTAGATACCATCGAACCAGATCCGGAGCTGGTAGCAAAATATAACGAGAGATATGCAAAATTTGTGAAGATTTATCCAACAGTAAAACCACTGTTTGATGAAGTGACACTGTAATAATACCAGAGTCAAAAGGTCTGAGCCCACATGAGCTTGCTCATGTGGGCTCAGACTTTGGAACCCTGGTATCTCTTGTATACCAGGGTAGCACAAAAATGCACTGAAATTGTGCTACCTTGATGCGAATGATAGTCAAGTTCACTAAAAATTAAAGAAACTGACAAGTTTATCCAGACCATCCTATGATATAGTAACATCATCAAAACAAGATAACTATGAACGGAGGAATTAAAAATGAAAAAAAGATTAGTACTCTTAACAGCAGCTCTTGCAGTAGCAGCTATGGGAACAATGGCTAGTGCAGAAGGCGAAAAGATTGGTGTTGCAATGCCTACACAGGACCTTCAGAGATGGAATCAGGATGGCGCTAACATGAAAGCTCAACTGGAAGAAAAAGGCTACGAAGTAGATCTTCAGTATGCTGGAAACGATATCGCTACTCAGGTATCTCAGGTTGAAAATATGATTTCCAATGGTGATCAGGTATTAGTAGTAGCTTCTATCGATGGAGATTCTCTTGGAACAGTTCTTGCACAGGCTAAAGAAGCTGGTATTCCTGTTATTGCTTATGACCGTCTGATCATGAACACAGATGCAGTTTCCTACTATGCAACATTTGATAACCATCTGGTAGGTGTTACACAGGGACAGTACATCGTTGATGCTCTGGATCTGGATAACGCAGACGGACCATTCAATCTGGAAATGGTAACTGGTGACCCAGGTGATAACAACGTTAACTTCTTCTTCGGTGGAGCTATGGAAGTTCTTCAGCCATACATCGACGCTGGAAAACTGGTTGTTCCTTCAGGACAGATGACAAAAGACGAAGTTGCTACAGCTAACTGGGCAACAGATGCTGCACAGGCAAGATTTGAAAACATCCTTTCCTCTAACTACTCAGATGGAACAAACCTTGATGCTGTACTTGCTTCTAACGACTCTACAGCTCTTGGTGTTATCAATGCTCTGGCAGCTAACTACACAGGAGAATATCCAATCATCACAGGTCAGGACTGCGACGCTCCTAACGTTCCACATATCGTAGATGGAACACAGGCTATGTCCGTATTCAAAGATACACGTTCTCTGGCTGCTAAAGTAGTAGAAATGGTTGATGCAATTGTTGCTGGTACAGAAGTTCCTGTAAACGATACAGAAACATATGACAACGGAACAGGCATCATTCCTTCTTACCTTTGCGAACCGGTTGCTGTAACAGTGGATAACTACAAAGAAGTTCTGATTGATTCCGGATACTATACAGAAGATCAGATTCAGTAATCAGTAAAATATCGTAATGAGATTTTCAGGCGGGCCTAATCGTCCGCCTGTTTTTTAAGAAATAATATGTTAGGAGGGAGCAATTTTGGCAAAGATACTGTTGGAAATGAAAAATATCGTCAAAACCTTCCCTGGAGTTCGTGCACTGGATAACGTAAATCTTAAGGTAGAAGAAGGCGAGATTCATGCTCTGGTAGGAGAAAATGGTGCCGGAAAATCTACACTGATGAATGTACTCTCCGGTGTTTATCCGTATGGAAGCTATGAAGGCGATATTATCTATGATGGAGAAGTTTGTCAGTTCCATCATATCAAAGAGAGTGAAGCAAAAGGAATTGTTATCATCCATCAGGAACTTGCACTGGTTCCATATATGTCAATCGGTGAAAACATGTTCCTGGGAAATGAACGTGGAAAAGCAGCTGCCATTGACTGGGATGAGACCTATGGCATGGCAGAAAAATATATGAGACAGGTTGGTCTGTCAGAATCATCCAGAACTTTGGTCAAAGATATCGGTACCGGTAAACAGCAGCTGGTAGAAATTGCCAAGGCTCTGGCAAAGAACGCAAAACTTCTGATCCTGGATGAGCCGACCTCTTCTCTGAACGAGTCGGATTCCAAGGCTCTTCTGGATCTGCTTCTGAAGTTCAAGAAAGAAGGCATGACCTGTATCATCATTACACATAAGCTGAACGAAGTTGCTTATGTAGCAGATAAGATCACAGTTATCCGAGATGGTTCTACGATTGAAACCCTGGTAAAAGGTGTGGATGATTTTTCAGAAGACCGCATCATCAAGGGTATGGTTGGCCGTGAAATCGCAGACCGATTCCCGAAACGTAAAAATGTCAAGATCGGTGAAGTAAACATGGAAGTAAAGAACTGGACAGTTTACCATCCGATTTACACAGAACGTAAAGTAGTAGATAACGTTTCTATTAAAGTACATAAAGGCGAAGTTGTTGGTATCTCCGGACTGATGGGTGCAGGACGTACAGAGCTGGCAAAGAGTATATTTGGTAAAAGCTATGGAAGCAATATCAGTGGTACTCTTCTGTTAAATGGTAAAGAAGTAGTATTGAAAAATGCAAGAGATGCCATTGCCCATAAGCTGGCATATGTTACGGAAGACCGTAAAGGTGACGGACTGATTCTTTCTAATCCGATCAAGATCAATACCACACTGGCAAATCTGGAAGGGGTTAGTAACGGGATCGTAATTGATAAAGATAAAGAATATGCTGTTGCAGTAGAGTATAAGGAAAAGCTGAGAACAAAGACTCCATCAGTAGAACAGAATGTAGGAAATTTAAGTGGTGGTAACCAGCAGAAAGTTCTTCTGGCGAAGTGGATGTTCGCTGACCCGGATATCCTGATCCTGGATGAACCTACCAGAGGTATCGACGTAGGTGCAAAATACGAAATTTACTGTATTATCAATGATCTGGTAGCAGCAGGTAAGTCTGTAATCATGATTTCTTCTGAATTGCCGGAAGTACTGGGTATGTCTGACCGTATCTACGTTATGAACGAAGGTAAGATAGTTGGAGAACTGACTCAGGAAGAGGCATCTCAGGAAAAGATCATGGCTTGTATTTTGAAGTCAAGTAAAGGAGAGTAAACAATGGATAGCGCTAAAGTAAAAGTATTTATTCAGAAATATACAATGATCATTGTATTGGTATTAGTAACACTGTTCTTTACCTGGGGAACACAGGGAAAGATCTTATACCCACAGAATATTACAAACCTGATTTCACAGAATGCATACGTATTCGTACTGGCAACAGGTATGCTGCTCTGTATCTTAACAGGTGGTAACATCGACCTTTCTGTTGGTTCAGTCGTTTGTTTCGTTGGTGCCGTTGGCGGTGTCATGATGGAAAAAATGGGAATCCCGGTTCCTATCGCTGTCATTCTGATGCTGGTAATCGGTGCAGCTATTGGTGCATGGCAGGCATTCTGGATTGCATATGTACACGTTCCGCCATTTATCACAACTCTGTCCGGTATGTTGGTATTCCGTGGATTATCTAACGTAGTATTAGGCGGACAGACACTTCCTATTAAATCCGAAAGCTTTATTAAATTCTTCGGTGGTGGTGCAAACTGTTATGTACCGGATTTCCTGAGCAAAGCCCCGGAAGCAGTAGAAGGCGCAGCAGCAACTACCGGCCTGAATAAAGTAGCACTTCTGGCAGGTGTTCTTGCAGTTATAATTTTTGTTGTAGTAACTATGAAAGGTTATCTGAACCGTAAGAAAAAAGGATATGAAACAGGCAACGTTACAGCTATGTATGTAAAATTAGTTCTGATTAGTGCCGTTATCCTTTTTGTAGCATGGAAACTGGCTAAGTACAAAGGTATCCCAACATCTCTCGTATGGGTACTGATCGTTGTCCTGATTTATGGCTACATCACAAGCAAGACAACCATCGGCCGTTACTTCTATGCTGTTGGTGGTAACGAAAAAGCAACAAAACTTTCCGGTATCAACACAGAAAGAGTATACTTCCTGGCTTACACCAACATGGGGCTCCTTGCTGCACTGGCAGGTATGCTGACAATTGCCCGCTTGACCTCCGCACAGCCTACATACGGACAGAACTACGAAATGGACGCAATCGGTTCCTGCTTCATCGGTGGTGCTTCTGCATACGGTGGAGTTGGTACAGTACCAGGCGTTATCGTAGGTGCGATCCTCATGGGTATCATCAACCAGGGTATGTCCATCATGGGAACAGACCAGAATATGCAGAAAGTTGTAAAAGGTCTCGTACTTCTGGCAGCTGTAATCTTCGATGTTGTATCTAAAAAGAAAAATAATTAATCCCTGAAAATCAGAAAGATTAAGTTTAAAGTGAATCATAAGCAAGAAAGTTCTGACGCTCACACGTCGACTACCTTCGCTTCACTACAGTTTCATATGCGAGGCTTCCGACGATAGAAGCATTTGTCGTCTCTCGCCTCGCATGAAATTTGTGAAGCTCAGTCGTCTTCCTACTGTTTGCGTTCAGAACTTTCTTTGCTTTATGATTCTATTTTATGTTATTGACCTTTCTGATTTTTTACGCCGCGCCCGAGAGCCTTTAGAAAATGGATTAATGTAGCATCAGCAATGCGTATAACATATTATTCAAGGCTTTTTCGTGAAAATTATATACGTGTAAGTATTGTTATATGTGAAATAGTAAAGTATAATGTAGATATAAAATTTCACAAGGAAGGAAAAAGTTAGAAACAGATTAAAAAGGTAGTACTATTTCTAATGCTTATATTGCTTGTAGTTTTATCGGATAATACAGAAGCGGCTTCTCAAAAGAAAAATGCTCTTACAGCATATGCTAAATTTTTATCTAATCCATATAATAATGTAAGGATGAAAGGAATGACTGTTTCATTGGCTAAGAATTGTTACTTTGATGTAGTTTCTATTGATAGTAATGATATACCAGAATTAGTTTTATATACTCCAGATTCTGATCATGCTAATGGCTGGGGAGTATTATATACATATAAAAATGGAAAGTGGAGTACGAGAGGATACTTTTGGAATAACAAAGAGATTTCTTCAAGTGCTTTTAATAAAAAATTGAAAAAATATATTGGGAAAACTAAATTAACAAAGTTTAGGTTTCATGAGAATTCTTCTATAAATAGAAAACTGTTATGTGAGAATCGTTAACAAAAAGTGAAATGCCAGGTATTTGTGAAGGAATGTTCATAAGTACCTGGTGTTTATGAGAGAAAAAAGTTCACTACGAGAAAAGAGGAAACTGCTATGAAATTTACAAAAGTAGCTTTAATAGGTGCAGGTGCCGTAGGCGCATATTTTATTTACGGATTTACGAATCTGGAGGATCTATCTTTCTGTGTGGTAGCAGAGGGAGAACGGGCAGAGCGTTTACGAAAAGAAGGCA
>JBJEMC010000143.1:0-9439 GCA_051879475.1 Muricoprocola sp.
GTCTCTTTATGCAGCGACGAAGAAGAGCAACGAGCTTCTGGCACATGCATATTCCAAACTCTATAACATTCCATCCACAGGTTTGCGTTTTTTCACAGTGTATGGTCCTGCTGGTCGACCAGATATGGCGTACTTTGGTTTCACTAATAAGCTGGTAAATGGAGAAACAATCAAGATTTTTAATTATGGTAATTGCAAGCGTGACTTTACATATGTGGACGACATTGTTGAGGGCGTTGTCCGTGTTATGCAGAAGGCACCGGATAAGGTGAACGGCGAAGATGGATTGCCGCTGCCGCCATATGCGGTTTACAACATCGGCAATAACAATCCGGAAAACTTGTTGGATTTCGTACAGATACTGAGTGAAGAGCTGGTAAGAGCAGGAGTGTTGCCGGAGAATTACGACTTTGATGCACACAAAGAATTAGTTCCAATGCAGCCAGGTGATGTACCAGTGACCTATGCGGATACGAGCGCATTGGAAAAGGACTTTGGATTCAAGCCAAGTACAAGCTTGAGAGACGGGTTGAAGCGGTTTGCGGAGTGGTACAAAGAATTTTATATGTAAACGAGGAAAAATAAAATGCTTGAGGTCTCAAAATTATGCATGTTGAACCGGTATTGATAAATGGAAAGGCAACGGTCGGAAGAAATTGTTCTTTTCATATTAATACGGCATTAGTTGCTAGTGGTGCAAGTGATGATGCGCCTTATTTGGAAAATAGAAGAACGCATTGGAATGCAAAATAAAAGAAATAAAATTGTGTTTTTATACAAACTGTAAGGAGATAATCGACTATGAGAGATTTTAAGAATTTGAAGATTGCTGTGGCAGGGACGGGTTATGTTGGCTTATCTCTAGCGGTGTTATGTTCGTTGCATCATAAAGTCACTGCAGTGGATATTATTCCGGAAAAAGTGAAGATGATCAATAACCATAAGTCTCCAATACAGGATGATTACATCGAAAAGTATCTGTCAGAAAAGGAACTGGATTTGACCGCAACACTGGATGCGAAAGAGGCTTACAGCGATGCAGATTTCGTAGTAATTGCGGTTCCCACAAATTACGACAGTAAGAAGAATTTCTTTGATACAAGTGCGATTGAAGCTGTAATCAAGCTGGTGATTGAGTATAACCCGGAAGCCGTTATGGTCATTAAGAGTACGATTCCAGTTGGCTATACGGCGAGTGTTAGAGAAAAATTCCATTGCGATAACATCATCTTCAGTCCTGAGTTTTTGCGTGAGGGCAAAGCTCTTTACGATAATCTGTATCCTAGCAGGATAATCATGGGAACTGATGTAGAGAATGCACGTCTGGATAAGGCGGCGCATACTTTTGCAGAACTTCTGCAGGAGGGAGCGATCAAGGAGAATATAGATACTCTGTTCATGGGTTTTACCGAGGCTGAAGCAGTTAAGCTTTTTGCTAATACCTACCTGGCTTTGCGTGTCGCATACTTCAATGAACTGGATACTTACGCAGAGATGAAGAACTTGAACACAAAGCAGATCATTGAAGGTGTTTGTCTTGACCCTCGCATCGGGACACATTACAATAATCCGAGTTTTGGGTATGGTGGTTATTGTCTGCCAAAGGATACGAAGCAGTTATTGGCGAATTATGCAGACGTTCCTGAAAAACTAATCTGGGCTATAGTGGAGAGCAATAGGACGAGAAAAGACTTCATTGCTGATCGTGTACTGGAAATCGCTGGCGCTTATAGAGCAAATGACAGCTGGGATGCGAGTAAAGAAAAGGAGAACGTGGTTGGCGTGTACCGCCTGACGATGAAGAGCAACAGTGATAACTTCCGCAAGAGTAGTATTCAAGGTATTATGAAGCGCATCAAGGCAAAGGGGGCGACTGTGATTGTGTATGAGCCAACGCTGAAAGACGGTGAAACGTTTTTTGGAAGTGTGGTTGTTAATAACTTGGAGAAGTTCAAAAAACAAAGCCAGGTCATTATTACAAACCGTTATGATCGATACCTTGATGATGTGAAAGATAAGGTTTATACGAGAGATCTTTTCCAAAGAGATTAAAAAGAATATATAGATGAACGCTCTAAAGCTTAACCTGGAACTTCGTATTTACTTTGGGCTGATGTTTTTGGTTATACTATAGGGCAGTTTGGAGAAATATGGTGAGGGTTTAGGATGAGGAACAAAAAAATGGGCAGTGCATCAAAGAAAATATGTTTTGCCGCATCCTCTGGGGGACATTTTGAACAAATAATGATGTTGGAGCCTTTGATGGAAAAGTATGATAGCTTTATTGTGACAGAAAAAACAGATTACCAGACAAATGTCGGGAATCGAAGAGTCTACTATTTAAAACAAGTAAACAGAAAAGAAAAGGAATGTTTCTGTCGAATGGCAGCAAATATTTGGACGTCCTGTAAGATATTTTTTAAAGAGAAGCCGGACGCTGTTATTTCAACAGGGGTTTTAGCGTGTATTCCAATATGTTTACTCGCAAAATTATATGGGAAAAAACTGATTTACATAGAATCATTTGCGAAAATTTGCTCACCAACTGAAACAGGAAAGCTCCTATATAAGGTGGCAGACCGTTTTTATGTACAGTGGGAATCAATGTTGGAAATATATCCAAACGCAATCTATATAGGGAGCATTTACTAATATTTGTGAAGGGGAAGTTGGTATGATATTTTTAACGCTTGGTTCACAGAAATTTCCGTTTAATCGCTTATTAAAGGAAGTGGACGAGCTGATTTTAACGGGCAAAATTACAGAGCCAGTCTTTGCACAGATCGGATATAGTGACTATGAGCCGAAATATTATAAATATAAACACTTTCTGGATCGTGAAGAATTTCATAAAATGCAGAGTGAGGCAGATATTGTAATTACACATGGTGGAACAGGTGCAATTATAGGCGCGCTTAAGATGGGGAAAAAAGTCATAGCAATACCGCGTGATGTTCAATTTGGCGAACATGTAGACAATCATCAGTTTCAGTTGGTCAAGGAATTCGAAAAGCAGAATATCATAGCAGCCTGCTATGATACGAAGAATCTTGGGAGTGTCTATGAAAATTTATCGTCCGTAAATATGAAGCCTTTTCGTTCAGAACGGATGGCGATTATAAATAGCATTGAGGAATATTTGAATCAAACTTAAGGAGGTTCGGAGGAATTAGTGTGAAGGTATTAGTTATAGGACCGAGTGATATAAAATCTAAAGGTGGGATGGCGACCGTTATAAGTGATATCGGCAAAAGTGAATATTTGAATGAACGTTTTGAAATTACAATATTCCCGTCCTATATAGATGGAAACATCATTGTTCGTCTGATTTATTCGGCATACGCATATTTGCGTTTCTTAACAATATATAAAAAATACGACTTGTTCCATATACACGTTGCGGCTTATGGCAGTACATTTAGAAAAAATATATATCAGAAAAAAATAAAGCAATCTGGTAAAAAAACGATTTTACATATACATGGTGCAAAATACTTAGTTTTTTATCAAGCACTTTCGAAAACAAAAAAGAGAGCGGTAGTCGACTTCCTAAAAGGAGCTGACATGGTGTTAGCGCTGTCGGATGGATGGAAAGAAAGATTTGACAGTACTTTTGGATTAGAAAACTGCAGGGTTTTGAATAATGGAATCGACACTGCAGCATACGAAAGCGCCATATGTGATGTATCGGAATATAGAGACAGATTTTTATTTTTAGGGCGTTTAGGTCAGAGAAAAGGTGCTTATGATTTAGTATATGCAATGAAAGCTGTGTCAGAAGAAAATCCAGACATCAAACTATATATGGCAGGCGATGGAGATGTGAAGCAGATCAGTAATCTGGTAAAGGATCTCGGATTATCAGATCATATTGTTGTAGTTGGATGGACAGACTCACAGAAGAAAATATCTTTATTAAGAAAAGTTTCAACAGTAGTTCTTCCTTCATATAATGAGGGACTTCCCATGGCTATTTTGGAAGGAATGGCGGCGGGAAAAGCGATTATCAGTACAACGGTAGGAGCAATCCCAGAAGTAATTGATCGTGAGAACGGGATATTGATAGAACCGGGAGACAGAGATGCGTTAGCAAACGCGATACTTTATTTGAGTAAAAATAATAAAGACTTAGAAAAGATGAAAGAAAATAATATAAATAAAGTAAGAGAGTCGTACAGCATGGAAAAAATGCACCAGAATTTAGCGGAATACTATGAGAACGTAATGTCGCAGAAGTAAATTCTGGAGAGGGATAAAATGAAAGAAATCATATTTGTAACGCCGAATATAACAAATGGCGGGGCAGAACGGGTCACTGCAGTTTTGGCAAATGAACTGACACATTTAGACGAAAAGGTAATGCTATGCCTAATGAAGGATTCAGAGATTATGTATCCGATAGAGGAAGATGTGAATATTTTACCTTTATTTGCAGAGAAGGGTGGAAAGTATACCCGAATATTCAAAAAAATATTTAGATTGCGAAAATTGATAAAGGGCTGTCCGGATGCAGTTGTTGTAGCAATGATTCCGTATGAGACTGTTTATAGCTATATAGCGTGTATTGGTCTGAAAAACAGAAAGGTATATTCTTTGAGAAATGATCCAAAGAGTATGAACAGTTTGATCGATAAGATTATAAATAAATACATATATAAAGAAGCAGACATGGTTGTTTTCCAGACGGAGACGGCTAGGGATTTTTTCTCGGAGAAAGTCCGAAAACACAGTTGTGTGATACCAAATCCAATCAGTGCGGATCTGCCAATGCCATATGCAGGAAAAAGAAAAAAGGAAATTGTTTCAGTGGGCAGATTAAATCCGCAAAAGAATTATCCTATGCTTTTAAGTGCGTTTGCCAGTGTACATCAGAAGCATTCTGACTGGATATTGAAGATTTATGGACAAGGAAACCTTCTGGAGGATTTAAAAGAACTGTGCAGGACTTTGGGAATTGCGGATGCAGTGCAGTTCTGCGGATTTGTGACCAATGTCCCGGAGAAAATTATGCAAAGTGGTTTGTTTGTCATGGCATCTGATTATGAAGGAATTTCAAACGCAATGCTGGAGGCAATGGCGCTCGGACTGCCGTGTATTTGTACAGACTGCCCGGCAGGCGGAGCAGGGATGATGATAAATAATTATGAAAATGGAATCTTGGTACCTGTGGGAGATGAAAGACGTTTGACAGAAGCGATATTAGAGGTTATAGAGAATTCTGAATTGGCAAAAACATTGTCAGAAGAAGCAGTGAAAATCAGAGAAAGATTGTCGGCAAAAATCATTGCAGAGAAGTGGAGGCGGGTGCTGTGAATAATTGTAAAAAAGTAGTATTACGCATCCGGCTGAATGCTGGAGTTTTATGTGATCTGGCATTGTTGCTATATTTTTGTACATTGTTTGGACACCAACAGGAAACGAGTATAGACAAGATACTAAGGTATGGAAGTCTTTTCTTTTTGGTAACGACACATATTTTTATTTATCCGTACTTTAAAAATAAAAACGGAGATATTATTTGGCGGATTGGAAAATTTGAAATGTGGATGCTGCTTTTTTGGGTGTATGGAGCGGTGTCCATATTGTGGTGCATAGATGCATCGAATGTATATCGTGTTCTGTTTAATCTAGTGAAGATTATGCTTGCATGTTTTGTGATTCGACCGCATTTGAATGATCGGGAGGCGATACATCATACAATCGTGCTATTGTTGATTGCGCTCGTTTATATGGCAGTATTATTGCTTGTCCGGACGCCTCAGTCCGCCTGGGGAACAGAGCGTATTGGTGCGGTTATAAACCTGCACTCTAACGAAATAGGAAGATTAACATGCCTTGGTTCTTTATTGTCCTTTTATTTATTCACGGAAAAAAAGAATAATAGGATTTTGTGGCTTTTGCTGACAGTATTATTTGCTGGGATGGCGTTGCTGACAGGTTCGAAAAATGCAATACTGATTTTGGTATTTCAGTTTGGAGCTTATTATTTCTTTATTTCGGGAAACTGGAAACGGATACTGGTCGTTGCAGGTATTATATTGGCAGTGGTTGCAGGAATTCATCTTTTGCAGACAAATGAAGTCTTGTACAATCTTGTCGGGGTCAGATTTGAAAGAATGTTTCAGTTATTTACCACTGGCACGGCTGCCGACGGAAGTACAAATGAGCGTCTGTTTTTTATGCAGACTGCCTGGAAGTTGTTTAAAGAAAAGCCATTGACAGGAATTGGATTAAATAACTTTTCTGCATATTTAAAAAGCGTTCGTTATAGTAACGCCGTTTACAGCCATACTGGATTTTTGGAGTTGCTGTCTACATTAGGAATTATTGGATTTACAATATATTATGTAATGTATGTAAGAACAATAAAATCATTATCCGGTGTTGTAAGAGATCACGATAAATTAACGGCGGTGCTTCTTGTAATAAATTTGCGTGTGTTTATCTTTGATGTGACCAGTATAAGTTTGTATACATATAATTCGTTTATTACATTGATGCTTGGATACTGTTTGGGATGTGTTTTAGAAAGTGAGAAGATAGAGATATCGCGAATAAATATATTAAATAGAAAAACGTCTTATTGAGAATTGAATCTCATGTATTATTGATTTTAGAGCATCATAGCATACTAGATTTCGGAGTAAGGTGAAGCGTTCATGGAAGAAACAAACCTTGTAGATGGGGTAGGTTCGTGAGATTTTAGTACAAATTGTAATTGGTTCCATAAGCCCAATCTTGTTTGAAAACATGGTTGGCACTCGGGGGATGGACAGAAAGGAAATTAAATGAAAAATATTATTAAATATATAAAAAATCCTTATAGAGTATTTGCAAGTCTGTCATCAAAAGGAAAATTACTTTGGATGGATGAAAAAGTAGCAGTTCCGTTGATATATCATGGTAAAGTCGGGGAAAAATTGGATTTACATAATCCGGTAACATTTAATGAAAAGTTACAATGGCTTAAAGTATATGATCATAATCCGCTTTATACCAAACTAGTAGATAAGCATGAGGTTAGGAAATATGTAGAACAATGGCTGGGAAAGGAATATCTTATTCCGGAAATTGGTATTTGGGAATCGCCAGAGGAGATTGATTTTTCAATACTTCCGTCACAATTTGTTATTAAATGTACTCATGATAGTGGAAGCACAATTGTTTGTAGAAATAAGGATAATTTAAATAAAGAAGATGTAATTGCACAATTAAATCAAAGAATGAGAAAATCTCATTATTGGATTGGGAGAGAATGGCCGTATAAGAACGTTAAACCAAGGATTATTGCGGAAAAGTTTATGGGGGTGGAACAGGAAAGCAGATTGACAGATTATAAATTTTATTGTTTTAATGGTGAGCCTAAATTTTTGTATATTTCTATTGGACTAGAAAACCATGAAACTGCGCAAATTTCTTTTTTTGATTTAAATGGAAAGTTGATGCCATTTGCCCGAGCTGATTTTAGAAGACTTGAAATAGAACTTGAAATGCCATCAAAATTTAAAGAAATGATAGAAATTGCCAGAAAATGTGCAAAGCAAGTAGCGTCGGACTTTCTTAGAGTTGATTTGTATCAGATTAATGGACAAATTTATTTTTCGGAATTTACATTTACACCCTGTAGCGGATATATGGAATTTGTTCCAAAAGAATATGACAGGATTATTGGTGATATGCTAAAGTTAAATAAGAAAGAGTGTATTTATGATTAAAATTATGTGGTATTTGAGTTTATTTGGGATAAAGTTCTTTTCTTGGGGAGTGGAGTTGAATTTTTTTGACCAGATTAGTATGATAAGGAGCTTGGAGATTGGATGAAACTTCCAGAAATGGATTAGGAGGGATTATTTCATGATACTGGTAAGTGTACTGGTTCCCGTATACAACGTTGAAAAGTATTTAAGAGAATGTCTTGATTCGATATTGCGGCAGACATACAAAAATTTTGAATTAATCTTATGCGATGATGGTTCGACTGATACGAGCGGCGCGATTTGTGATGAATATGCAGGCAAAGATTCCCGTATCCGTGTGATTCATAAAAAGAATGAGGGAATTACAAAAACAAGAAAAATCTTGTTGGATAATGCAGTTGGAGATTATGTTCTTTGGGTTGATTCAGATGATTGGATAAATACGAATCTGATAGAAAAGACAATAACGTGTGCGGAAGAAACAAATAGCGATGTCGTAATGGTTGGGCATTGTACAGTCATGGATTCTGGGGAAGAAATCAAATGTAATGCAGATTTATACGGTCATAAGTGTATATATTCTGGAAACCAGCTTCAAAAAATCTATTGTGATTTTGGAACCACAAGAAAACTGAATTCTTTATGGGATAAATTAATTGCAAGAAATCTTTTTTTTAAAGAAGATAGAGAATCTGTTTGTAATGAATATGTGACAGGAGAGGACTGGCTCCTCTTAATGCCGGTTATCAGCAGGATGAAATCTTTTGTGTATTTGGCCGAGCCGTTGTATTTTTACCGTAGGAGTGTTTCTGGTAAAGGACAAAACTTTAAGCTTGCATATTTTTCAGATTCAAATTATGTAGGAGGAAAAAGATTAGAGTTTTTAAAAAATGTTGGTGCAGATACAGAGGAAAATAGACAAAAATTTTATGTAAATCGACTTCTTGGTATAGTTAAAAATACTGAAAGCGCAGTACACGCCGAACAGTTTAGCTCAGATGTGTTGAAGAAAACATTTCAGGAGCTATTCGCATCAGAGCTGTATCAGAATGCAAGAAAATATGAGAAGAGTTTTTCGGAATCTATGTTGGATAAAATAGTTTACTGGCTTTTTGACCATCAGTATTTTGGCGGCTTGATTTACTTTCTTAAATTGGAAAAATACCTGCTGAAAGTGTGGAGAGAGAAAAAATAAGATATGAAGAGCGAAATAATGGTATCGATTTTGACCACAGCATATAATCATGAACCATTTATAGCTGAGGCGCTTGATAGTTTTTTGATGCAAGAGACAGAATATCCTTTTGAAGTAATTGTACATGATGATGCTTCAACAGATAGAACGGCGGAGATTATCCGCAGATATGCGAAAAAATATCCTGATATTATCAGACCGGTTTATCAGAAAGAGAATCAATTCTCAAAAGGAAATAGTCCGTACGATTTTATGAAACCATTGGTGCGCGGAAAATATATAGCGCAGTGTGAAGGTGATGACTTCTGGTGTGATAAATATAAGTTACAAAAACAAATCAATTATATGGAGCTGCATCCAGAATGTTCGTTCTGTTTTTGTAATTCTTATAATGTGGATTTGAAGTCTAATATAATTAAGGAAGTGTCTCCGGTAGAGAAAAGCAGAGTGCTTGGACAAAGAGAGATGATAGCAAAGCCGGAAATTTATCTTGCGACTGCAGGCACGGTATATAGAAGTAAAGACTGCGCTGAATTTCCGGAAGAAT
>JBJEMC010000144.1:0-1925 GCA_051879475.1 Muricoprocola sp.
GGAGGAATGGAACATGAAATTTGAAAACTATTTTCCCATATGGAATCAACTGACTGCAGATCAGAAAAATCGTACCCAGAAAGGGCTTATTACACGAAAAGTCGAGAAAGGAACCATCATTCATAATGGAAACATGGACTGTACCGGTCTTCTTCTTGTCAAGTCCGGACAGCTTCGTGCATATATTCTCTCTGATGAGGGGCGTGAGATTACCATTTATCGCCTGTTTGATAGAGATATGTGCCTGTTTTCCGCCTCCTGCATGATGCGTTCCATTCAGTTTGACGTGACCATTGAGGCAGAAAAGGATACCGAGTTTTGGATCATTCCGACCGAAATCTATAAAAGCATTATGGAAGAATCCGCACCGGTGGCAAATTATACCAATGAACTGATGGCTGCCCGTTTTTCTGATGTCATGTGGCTGATCGAGCAGATCATGTGGAAAAGCCTTGATAAAAGGGTTGCATCTTTTCTTCTGGAAGAATCTTCGATTGAAGAAAGTGATAAATTGAAACTGACTCATGAAGCCATTGCCAATCATCTGGGTACACACCGGGAAGTCATTACACGAATGCTCCGCTATTTTCAAAGCGAAGGCATGGTCAAACTGTCTCGTGGTACCGTAACGATTCTGAATAAAGAAAAATTAGAACATTTACAAAATGTATAAACGAATGCCCATCTTCAACCTTTAAACATTGAAGATGGGCATATATTTTACTGATCCATTCCGCAGGCAGTTGCTGTTTCAATGAGACACCGGTCATGCATCACCGCATCGTAAAAACGGAATCCTCCTGAGAAGTTATAGGCTTTATATCCGTTTCCTTCCAATATACGTGTTCCGATATAGCTTCTAAGTCCACTTTGACAGATCACATAAACGGGTTTATCTTTTTCAATCTCATCCAGACGTTCCCGAAGTTCATCTACCGGAATATTTTTGAATCCTTCGATATGACCATTGCCATATTCTCTGACAGTTCTCACGTCCAAAAGAGTCACACTTCCATCCCGAGGTAAAAGATCAACATCCTCCAGATGCCATTGTTTCAATATGCCTTTCGAAATATTGTCTATCATAAAACCAGCCATATTCACAGGATCCTTGGCAGAAGAATACGGTGGAGCATAGGCCAGATCCAGGTCTTTAAGCTCCGTAGCTTTCATTCCCGCATGAATCGCTGTAGCCAGTACATCGATCCGTTTGTCCACCCCTTCGTAGCCAACAATCTGAGCCCCCAGAAGACGATATGTTTCTTTTTCAAAAACAACTTTCATGGTCATCACCTTGCCTCCCGGATAATAACCGGCATGGCTCATAGGTGAAAGGATTACCGTATCTACATCGAGACCGGCTTTCCTCGCATTGGTTTCATTGATTCCTGTAGTCGCTGCTGTCATATCAAATACTTTAATGACAGAACTGCCCTGACTGCCCGGATATCTGCTGTCACCACCACAAATATTGTCCGCAATGATGCGTCCCTGTTTATTGGCAGGTCCTGCCAGAGAGATCAATGCTTCCTGCCCGGTCACATAATGTTTCACCTGTACTGCATCGCCGGCAGCAAAAATATCCGGTGCAGAAGTTTCCATCCGGTCATTTACGACAATACTGCCTTTGATTCCCAATTCCAGTCCTGCGTCTTTTGCAAGATGTGTATCCGGGGTAACGCCAATTGCCAGAACTACCATATCTGCATGCAGCGGCATCTCATCTTTCAACAAAATATCTATTCCGCCATCTTTTTCTTCAAATCCTTCTACCGTATGTCCCAAAGCAAGCTTCACTCCATGTTTCCGCATCTCACTGTGGATAAAAGAAGCCATATCTGCATCAAAAGGATTCATAAGCTGTTTTGGACGCTGGACAATGGTCACATCCATGCCAAGTTCCTTTAAGTTTTCTGCCAGTTCCA
>JBJEMC010000145.1:0-9181 GCA_051879475.1 Muricoprocola sp.
TGTATGTTATTACCGGAGACAGTCCATACGATATTGTTAAGCAGTTCCGAAAGATCATTGGAAGAAGTTATATTCCACCGAAATTTGCTTTTGGTTTTGGGCAGAGCCGCTGGGGCTACATGACGGAAGAAGATTTCAGGACGGTTGCAAAAAAACACAGAGAGCATCATGTACCGCTTGATATGATCTATATGGATATTGATTATATGGATCATTTCAAGGACTTTACTGTGAATCAGGAGAATTTTAAAGACTTTGCAGGTTTTGTGAAAGAATTAAAAGAGGATAATATTCGTCTGATTCCTATTATTGATGCTGGTGTCAAAGTGGAAAAAGGTTATGATATTTATGACGAGGGCATAGAGAAGGGTTATTTTTGTAAGCGTGCGGATGGAAGTGAATTCGTGGCAACAGTATGGCCTGGGGAAACTCATTTTCCGGATGTATTGAATAAAGATGCGAGAGAATGGTTTGGCAGTAAATATCAGTTCCTGTTGGATCAGGGCATTGAAGGTTTTTGGAATGATATGAATGAGCCTGCTATTTTTCATACACCGGAGGGGTTAGAAGAAGTAACGCAAGTTATGAAAGCGTTTATGGAAGATCCAAAGAAAACGTCTGTTTTCGAAGTAAGAGGGGCATTAGAAGGACTGATAAACAGCCATAAGGATTATAAACGTTGTTTTCATAATGTAGATGGTAAGATGGTATGCCACGAGGATGTACATAATCTTTTTGGATATAATATGACAAGAGCTGCCGGGGAAGCTTTTGAACGGTTAAAACCGGAAGAACGAGTACTGATGTTCTCACGTTCTTCTTATATAGGAATGCACCGTTACGGCGGTATCTGGATGGGAGATAATCTGAGCTGGTGGAGCCATATCCTTTTGAATTTAAAGATGCTTCCATCCCTGAATATGGTAGGTATCCTTTATACGGGGGCAGATTTAGGAGGTTTTGCTTCCAACACATCAAGAGATCTGGTACTTCGCTGGCTGGCACTTGGGGTATTTACTCCACTTATGAGGAATCACTCTGCGGCGGGAACAAGAGAACAGGAATTTTACCAGTTTGAGGATGTGGAGGATTTTGCTCACATAATCGGTGTCAGGTACAGACTGATTCCGTATCTGTACAGTGAATATATGAAGGCAGCTTTAAATGATGATATGATGTTTAAGCCATTGTCTTTTGTTTATCGTGAGGATGAAATGGCAGCTCAGATTGAAGATCAGCTGATACTTGGAAACGAGGTAATGATTGCGCCAGTCTACACCCAGAACGCAGATGGACGTTATGTTTATCTGCCGGAAACAATGAAATTTGTTAAGTTCTGTGCCGATGACAGTATTTATGAGGAAGAGCTTGAAGCCGGAGTTCATTATGTTAAAGTGGCATTAAATGAGGTTCCTTTATTTATCCGTGCAGGCAAATGTATTCCTGTTGCAGAGAAGGCAGAGTGCGTAAAAGATATCGATACTGAAAATCTGAGTATGATTGGATTTTCAGGCGCATCGTATGAGCTTTATGAAGATGACGGTATTCATAAGGATTACGAGAATCCCGCAAACTACCGAGTTTTGCAGAACGTGTCAGGTTTTTGATACGTGGGACGCTAAAATGGAATATCCGTATTCCAAATTGGAATACTAACGCGACGGACAGGTATTGTGTGGAAAAATAAAATATGCTAATATATACGAGGAAATGGAGAGTGATACTCTATTTCCTCGTATGTTTTATATGACAAAACGGAATGATAAAACGTAGTGAAATGAGGTAATTAAGATGAGGCAGTACGTAATCAAACGATTACTGCAATTGATACCGATTCTTTTTGCAATCACATTTTTATCCTTTGGTATGATGAGGATTGCGGGAAGTGATGTAGTTGAGCAGAAGATGGAAAATACAGGTTCAGCAGTATCCGAGGAAATGTTGGAGGCTGCCAGAGAAGAACTGGGGCTGGACAAACCTTTTATAGTGCAGTATTTTGTCTGGCTAGGTAACTTACTGAGAGGTGACATGGGACAGAGTTATGTCTCAGGAAAAGATGTATTTTCTACCTTTTTATCGAAACTTCCGGCAACGCTTTTATTAACACTGACATCTATTTTGCTGACGATAGCAATTTCCATTCCCCTGGGGATACTCTCAGCAGTAAAGCAGAATACGTTCTGGGATTATGTTATCCGCTTTTTCAGTTTTATAGGAAACAGCATGCCGAACTTTTTTGTTTCACTGGTTCTGATGTATGTACTGGCAATCAAATTGAACATATTTCCTGTCATTGCTTCCGGGGTTACCTTAAAAAGTGTGGCGATGCCAAGTATTACCCTGGCCATTGCAATGTCTGCCAAGTATCTTCGGCAGGTTCGGGCTGTAGTGCTTGAGGAACTGAGCAAAGAATATGTTGTTGGAGCGAAAGCAAGAGGCGTCCCTTTTTCTGTGACCATGGTGAAAAGTGTGCTTCGGGCCGCTCTTGTTACGATTATTACGTTACTGACGCTTTCCATTGGAAGTCTTCTTGGCGGTACAGCAATCGTAGAATCTATCTTTATGTGGGATGGAGTGGGTAAAATGGCGGTGGATGCCATTAACATGAGAGATTATCCTATCATACAGGCTTATGTGATGTGGATGGCGATCATATATGTGACGGTGAATCTGATTACAGATATTTCTTATCATTGGTTAGATCCCCGTATTCGTTTGGGAGGGGAGCAGCAGTGAGTACAGAAAAGAAAAAAGTAACTGTTCGTATTCAGAAAGTGAGAAAAAACCATATAAAAGGCAGATTGATTTTCTTCTCAGTATTAGCAGTCACATTATTAGTAGTGGCGGTATTTGCCAGATCTTTCTGC
Source organism: Muricoprocola sp. (assembly GCA_051879475.1). Classification (GTDB taxonomy): domain Bacteria; phylum Bacillota; class Clostridia; order Lachnospirales; family Lachnospiraceae; genus Marvinbryantia. Next base: position 2,868 of record JBJEMC010000145.1, read on the forward strand.
CCTTATGATCCCAATGCGCAGGATCTCATGAGCGCATTACAGCCTCCTTCCCGGGCACATATTATGGGAACGGACAGATTTGGACGGGATATGCTCTCCAGAGTGATCATGGGAGCACAGACAAGTATTTTATCTACATTGACTTTAGTGGCAGTTATTACTGTGGTTGGAACGGTAATCGGGGTGCTCTGTGGATTTGCAGGGGGCGTGATAGACTCTGTTGTGATGAGAATTTCAGATGTATGTCTTGCATTTCCTGGTCTGGTATTTGCCCTGGCTGTGGCAGCAGTTTTAAATGGCGGTATAGTAAACGCAGTAATTGCCCTGGCACTGATCAGCTGGCCAAAGTATTCCAGAGTGGCAAGAAGCCAGACACTGGCACTGCGCTCCAGTAGTTATGTGTATGCAGCACAGCTGGCAGGAGATACTCCGGTGCAGATTATTGTCAGACATATTTTACCCAATATAGCGGGTTCCATTCTGGTTACTGCCATGCTGGACATTGGAACCATGATGATGGAGCTTGCCGGACTGTCTTTCCTGAATCTGGGCGCGCAGCCCCCTACGGCGGAGTGGGGAAGTATGATGAGCAGCGGACGCAGTATGCTGCAGACGCATCCCTGGGTGGTGCTGTCACCGGGAATTGCGATTTTTATTTCTGTGGTGATATTCAATCTGCTGGGCGATACGGTGCGTGATGTTTTGGATCCCAAGAATGGAAGAGCAAAATAAAAAACAGAAAGGATAAAATGATATGAAAAAATCAATTTCCATGATGCTTGCAGCAGGAATGCTGGTATCCGCGTTATCCATGCAGGTATCCGCAGAAGACGAAAAAAAACTGGTATTTGGGGATACCACTTTTAATGCGGAAAATGAGGAGGCAGATATCAATCCTCATAATACATATGCCGGATGGGCCTGTATCCGTTATGGTGTAGGTGAGACTTTGTTTAAGTTTTCTGACACCATGGAATTGGAACCCTGGCTTGCCACCGGGTATGAAAATATTGATGACCTGACCTGGAAGATCACACTTCGTGAAGGAGTAACCTTCAGTGATGGATGTCCGGTAGATGGAGAGGCGGTAAAAGCCTGTCTGGAAGACCTGGTTGCAGTCCATGACCGGGCAGCAGGGGACTTATGTATTGACAGTATCGAAGCGGATGGAAATACGATTATCATTAAAACCACAGAGCCGAAGCCAACCCTGATCAATTATCTCAGTGATCCATATGGATGTATCGTGGATGTGAAAGAGGGAGTAAATGATGGCATGGTGATCGGAACGGGTCCATTTGTTGCAGTGGATCTTGTGACGGATGATCATTTGAATCTGGTGAAGAATGAGAATTACTGGGACGGGGATGTAGAGATTGACGAGATTACAGTACGTACCATCACAGATGGGGATACACTTGCCATGGCACTTCAGTCCGGAGAGATTGATATGGCATATGGTATGGCTTATGCAAGTTATCCATTATTTGAAAATGACAACTTTACATTCAGCAGTACCCAGACCAGCCGTTCCTTTTATTGTCAGATGAATTACAATTCTCCTGTGATCCAGGATGATGCGGTACGAAAGGCAATTGCCATGGGTATCAATAAAGAAGGATTTGTAAGTGTTCTGTTAAACGGATATGGATATGTGGGAACGGGTGCCTTTCCGGATTCTTTCTCCTTTGGCGGACAGAATGTGACAACAGAAAGCTATGATCCGGAGGGAGCAAAGGCTCTCCTGGAAGAAGCCGGATGGGTTGACAGTGACGGCGACGGAATCCGGGAAAAGGATGGAGAAAAACTGGTGATTCGCTGGCTGAGCTATCCAAGCCGTCAGGAACTTCCTCTTCTGGCAGAAGCCACACAGGCATCCTTACTGGATATCGGTATTCAGCTGGATCTGAATGTGACGGCTGACCACAATACCATCGTAAAAGATACTACAGCATGGGATATATATGCGGCAGCCTTTGTAACCTGCGGAATTGGGGATCCGATGTATTTCTTTACTACACACTGTCTGGACGACTCTGTAAAGAACAGGGGCGGATACCATAATGATGAACTGGAAAATCTGGCTGCTGAAATGAATCAGACTTTTGATACAGATGCAAGAGGGGATCTGGCGATTCAGATGCAGCAGGAAATTCTGGATGACAATGCATTTATCTTCTGTTCCTTCCTTCGTATGAGCATGATCAGCCGCGCGGGTGTAGAAGGACTGACAGCTCATCCATGTGATTACTATGAACTGACAGCAGATCTTAAAATTGTTGAATAAGAAATAAAATGGTGGCAGTTATTTCAGAGGGGCAGATACCCCTCTGATTCACTGTTTCTTGGTATGGTGAGGAAAATGGGAGCAAAACTTTTAACATATGATTCTGTTGAGATTTCTTTTGACGGAAAGGATGTCGTCCGGGATGTGAGTTTTTCCCTGCATGCAGGAGAAATTATTGGACTGGTAGGAGAATCAGGAAGCGGAAAAAGTACAATCATAAAAGCTGCGATGGGGCTGCTTGGCGAGCACGGCATGGTAACCAGAGGCGATATCTGGTATCAGGGTCAGAATCTTACGGAGATGACAGAAAAAGAACTGAATAAGGTACGTGGCGCGAAAATTGGAATGATCTTTCAGGATGCAGGTGCATCTCTTTGTCCCATCCGAACCATTGGAGAACAGATTGTGGAAAGCATGTCTGCCCATAAAAGGATTACAGCAGCAGAGGCAAAAGACAGGGCATTGGACCTTTTTGATAAACTGCATTTTAAGGAACCACAGCGTATCTGGAAAAGTTACCCTTTTGAATTGTCGGGAGGCATGAATCAGCGTTGCGGAATTGCCATTGCCATGTTAATGAATCCTGCGGTACTTCTGGCAGACGAGCCAACCAGTGCATTGGATGTGGCGGTTCAGAAGCAGGTAGTGAAAGAAATGATGGTCCTTCGGGAAATGTTTGGAACAGCCATCATCATTGTAACTCATGATATTGGCGTGGTTTCAGCCATGGCGGATACGGTATTGGTTCTCCGGGATGGAAATATGATGGAATACGGTGAGGCAAAACAAGTCCTGGAACAGCCTCAGAATCCATATACGAAGGAACTTTTATCAGCAGTGCCAAGGCTTCGCAGACACAGGATTTGATCAGGAGGAGATGGGAATGAAAACGGTTTTAAAAGTGGACAATCTGACGAAAACATTTTATCCATCAGGAAAGCCTCCGGTTATGGCAGTAGATCATATCAGTCTGGAACTTCACGAGGGGGAGATACTTGGCATAGTAGGAGAGTCCGGATCCGGGAAAAGCACCCTGGCAAAACTCATCACCAGATTGACAGATGCTACAGAAGGGAAAATTACAGTAAATGGGAAAGACATCACAAATGTAAAAGGAAAAGAACTTCGGGATGTTTACAAAGAGATCCAGATGGTATTTCAGAATCCGGTGGATTCCTTTAATCCTCGCCGTACCTTAGGTCAGGGGATAGGAGAAAGTCTGCAAAACAGCGGCATGCCAAAAGCGGCGATAAAAAAACGGGTGGAGGAGCTGTTGGTTCAGTGTGGTTTACCTGCAGACTTTGCCAGGCGTTATCCCCATGAAGTCAGCGGCGGAGAGTGCCAGAGGGCGGCAATTGCAAGGGCACTGGCGATAAATCCGAAGATCCTGATCTGTGATGAAGCGACCAGTTCCTTAGATGTAACGGTTCAGAAGCAGATTATGGACCTTTTGACAGATCTTCAGAAGAAAAATCACATGTCTTATATTTTTATCTGCCATAACCTGGCATTGGTGCAGATGCTGTGTGACAGAGTGATCGTTCTTTATGATGGAAAGATCGTGGAAGAAGGAACTCCAGATGATGTGATTCTGGAGCCGCAGTCTGATTATACAAAGAAACTGGTAGATTCTGTTTTGGGATAAAGGGAGAATGAATATGGAATTAAGACAACTGCAGTGTCTTGTTGCCTGTGCTCAAACACAGTCTTTTAGCAAAGCCGCCTCCACGTTGTTTACAACACAGTCAAATGTGAGCAAGATGATAGCGTCCCTGGAAAAGGAATTGGGGAAAAAGCTTTTTGAGCGAAAGAAACACGGAATAGAGCTGACGGAAAAAGGAAAACAGATATATAAATATGCTCTGAGCATGATAGAATGCAGTTCGAAGATCATGGATTGCGCGGCGGAAGATGAAGCAGAAGAACTGAGAGTATGTTTTCAGCCGTGTTCCTGGTTTGCATCCGCATTTTGTGAGTATTACATACAATATGGGGGAGATGGAAAAAAATTTAACATTACCAGTGCACCGGTGGACGAAATTATCCGCAGAATCTCGAACAATCTGGACAGTCTGGGATTTGCGTATATAGAGGATACACAGCTGGAAAAGTTACAGGATGTGTTTAAAGCCAACCATATCGGCTATTATAGATTGAAAAAAACAAAGACCGTGCTTTATTACGGCGGAAAAGCAGATAGAGAAAATATAGAAGAACTGTCACTGATTCAGGGCAATGAGGATTTCTATTCCGGTATTTCTTTGTGGAAGGAAAGGGAGCTGGATGAAGAAACAAAACTGAAACTGAAAGTGGTGATTACTACAAACAGTGATTATATTATGCAGGAAATCCTTCAGAGAACAGAATTAAGCAATATCAGTCCGGGGTATCTCAGTCACAGTGAAAAATCTCTGCGTCAGGATATAAAGCAATTTGATGATCTTGAGCAGGTGGTGCAGTTTATCTGTATCTTTCGAAATGACCGGACCTTGGAGAAGCTTCCGAAACAGTTCCTTGCTTTTATTAGGCAATATATTAATGAAGAATGATATGTATGTGATTGACAGTTTCGTAACGATGGTGTTATACTTTTGAAGTAAAAATACACATGGACGGGGAGCTGACTGAAGTCGGCTGAGAGGAAGCTGGTTGCTTCGACCCATAACCTGATTTGGATAATGCCAACGTAGGGAAACTAATCTGAGCAGTATTAGGATTATTTTAGAGAGACGCGTAGGGCATCTCTCTTTTTTTACGTTATTTTATAACGAAAATACTGCCCGGGAAGCGGCAGATTGGGGGCACCACCTTCTGTCGCTATAGAAAAGTCATGTTGTGAAAAGGAGGAAAATATACATGAGAAATTACACAACACAGATGGACGCAGCAAGAAAAGGCATCGTGACACCTGAGATTGAAGCTGTTGCGAAGAAAGAGCATATGTCCTGCGAGGCGCTGATGAAACTGGTAGCGGAAGGTAAGGTTGCCATTCCGGCGAACAAAAACCATACCTGCCTGAATCCGGAGGGCATCGGCAGCATGCTGCGCACGAAGATCAATGTGAATCTGGGAGTATCCAGAGACTGTAAAGATTACAGTATTGAAATGCAGAAGGTTATGAGTGCTGTAAACATGGGAGCAGAAGCGATCATGGATCTGTCCAGCCATGGAAATACACAGCCTTTCCGTCAGAAACTTACCCATGAGTGTCCGGCCATGATCGGAACAGTGCCGGTTTACGACAGCGTGATTCATTATCAGAGAGATCTGGCTACGCTGACAGCAAAGGATTTTATCGATGTTGTCCGTATGCATGCCCAGGATGGAGTGGATTTTGTTACCCTTCATTGCGGTATTACCAGAAAAACGATTGAACAGATCAGAAAACATAAACGGAAAATGAACATTGTCAGCCGTGGAGGCAGCCTTGTTTTTGCCTGGATGAGCATGACAGGGGAGGAAAATCCGTTTTACGAATATTATGATGAGATTCTGGATATCTGCGAGGAATATGATGTGACTGTTTCTCTTGGAGATGCCTGCCGTCCAGGCTGTCTGGCGGATGCTACAGATGTGTGTCAGATTGAAGAGCTTGTCCGTCTGGGAGAGCTTACAAAACGTGCCTGGGCTCATAATGTACAGGTTATGGTAGAAGGTCCGGGACATGTGCCGCTGGATCAGATTGCGGCAAATATGAAGGTGCAGCAGACCATCTGCATGGGAGCACCATTTTATGTATTGGGACCTCTGGTAACAGATATTGCCCCAGGATATGACCATATTACCAGTGCTATCGGAGGCGCAGTAGCAGCCATGAATGGTGCAGCTTTTCTGTGCTATGTAACACCAGCAGAACATCTGGCACTTCCGAATGTAGAGGATGTAAAACAGGGAATCATTGCATCCAAGATTGCTGCTCATGCGGCAGATATTGCAAAGGGAATCCCGGGAGCCAGAGATATTGATGATAAAATGGCGGATGCCAGAAGAAATCTTGACTGGGATGCTCAGTTTGCCTGTGCCCTTG
>JBJEMC010000146.1:0-6811 GCA_051879475.1 Muricoprocola sp.
ATCAATCGGATCATCAAAGATAACAGAGGAATTACATTCCTCGCAACGGAAAACAAGAATTGCGTTTTCGCCGGTGTTGACGATAATGGAGTCTGTGGTGGGTTCGTACATACCGAATTGAAAATTAAGATTGTTGTTCATGGTGGTCTCTCTCCCACAGATATTTTGCACCATCTAGCAGATCGATAATAGCTGTAAGCATGTTGGTGTATTCGGTCTGTAATTCCTTGATGGATTCCAAAGAAGGCAGTATATCGGAAGTGCCACCAGTTGCGGTAAATGCCTTTTGCATTTCAAGTAATTGCAGATACAATGCATTCACAGTTTGCACCAGGGGATATATGGTTTCTTTTTTGCCAACAACGCAGATACGATTGTAGATGCAAGAATGGACAAAATAATCTTTCTTCATCATTCCACTGGCAAGAATACGGGCTTCGATTTGTTTTCGTTCAGCGTCAGTAATTCTGAAGCTGATGGTTGGATTTTTATGTTGATTGCTCATGGTAATGCTCCTTTCGTTTTGGCTGTGGCAGCGGGCGTAATAGATAACCTGACAGCCACAGGAATTTATTCATTGTGAGTAATAAAAAAGTAGATTATATCAAGCCGATGGAAAATTATCGGTGCAGATACTGCAACTAATTTGCTACTAAAAACTTTGAAAACGATGCGAAAAGAGCGGTATTTAACGAAATAGAAGTGCCCCAAATGCAGGAAATATCAGTATTTATGAGTTGCTGATAAAAACATCGGAAAGAGTTTGAATAACAAAAGCAACTCAAAGAATGCCGTATTTATGCGGCTTATGAGGCTTTTCAATAACGATTTGATAACAAAATGATAACACTGTGATAAATTGCATTATTGATAAATAGTGCAAATGGTTAACAGGTGTGGTTTCAGATAAGACAATAAAAGGTCTTGTCGAGCTAATGAAAAATTAGCTTGGCAAGACCTTTTTCTTTGCCTGAAAGTAAGCCGGCTGAAACGATTCGAAGAGCATTATTTCTTCTTATTTTCAGATTAATCGATTTTTTTGCCCTCAGCAATAAGCATGTCGCTGAGTTCCTGAGGGATGACTTTTGCGAAATGAGTATGTGGTGTCTGACCAACAACTGGATAGTGATAGCGCCACTGGTCATATTCATCCTGGGTGATCTGCTTAGACTCCAGTGCCTCTGCTTTATCCATCCAGTCCATTATCATATCATAGAGCTGGCTGCTGTCAGGAAAATGCTTTAAATCGAGATAAAGACGAGGCTGTCCGTCCTCTGCTTTCTCTATTTTAAGACCATAGCGGTCTTCAAGGGTAAAAAGAGTATGCATAAGACCAACATAGGAATCAATATCCGGTACTTTCAGTGCTTCCGGATTTACATCAAATGTATCTGCAAGTGCCTTAATAAGATTGTCTTTTGGAACACGGGTTTCTTTTTCATATTGAGCCATACGGACATCGGCGGATTTTTCATCAAAGCCAATCTGTCCTCCTACATATTTTTGAGTCATTCCGCGTTTGGTGCGGAAGAAATGGATTCTTTCTCCTATTGCCATGGTAATTGCTCCTTTCGCTGTAAGAAAAATAAACCAGATTTCTCCGAAATCTGACCCCATTCGGAATCCGCCCTGTGGGCTACTTCCTCATGTGGTTTACGTGTCTAAACAATACAGGTAGAGATGCAAGCATCACACCTGTATTTGTTTGACACTGTTTATTTTAACATATTTGTTTAGTACACTCAAGAATAAATTAAACAAAAAAGTTTAATTATTCACTTGACTTTAACAAAAATGTTTAGTATTATAGATTTCACAAAGGCTTAAACAAATTAGTTTAAGATAAAAACTGAATGATCGTCTGAGATATGATTATGACTCCGGAAAAGTATGCGATGATCGAAAGGGAGCGTATGGAGGGAGCGGAAACGGCGCAGTCCAAAACAGTCAATTAGGCTAATGAAACCAGAGGTTACCCGCCAGGAAAGTGTCAAAGGGAAACGACAAGTATCACAATAACAGATTTAAGAAAAGGAAGGTAAGAAGGATTATGGAAAAAATGTTTTTAAGAGTTTCAGATGTGGAAGAGATTTTAGGAGTATCAGAAAGTTATGCTTATAAGCTGATCAGAAAGCTTAACAAAGAAATGCAGGATCTGGGATTTCAGACCATACAGGGAAGAATTGATACAAAATTCTTCTATGAGCATTTCTATCAGACTCAGAATTATGAGAGGAGGGATGCATAATGCCGGTTTATAAGAACGAAAAGAATGGTACTTGGTATGCGATGGTGCGATACAAGGACTGGACGGGACAGAATAAACAGAAGTGCCAGAGAGGTTTTGCCACAAGGCGTGAAGCTTTAGAATGGGAGGCTCAGTTCAAGTTGCAAAAGACCGCTGATATTGATATGACACTGGAAGCTTTCTACGAATTATATGAGCAGGATGTCAGACCGAGGCTCAAGGAAAATACATGGCTGACAAAGCAGGTTATTATCGAAAAGAAGATTCTTCCCTATTTAGGGAAACGGAAATTGTCAGAGATCACGGCAAAGGATGTGATTGACTGGCAGAATGAAATGATGAAGCTGAAAAAGCCAAATGGGGAGCCATTATCACAATGTTACCTGAAAACAATTCATGCGGAACTGAGTGCTTTATTCAATCATGCAGCAAAATATTATGAGCTACATATCAATCCAGCAAGGAATGCCGGATGTATGGGACAGGAAGAAAACAAGGAAATGTCATTCTGGACAAAGGAAGAGTACCTGAAATTTGCAGAAGCCATAATGGACCGTCCGATTTCCTATTATGCTTTTGAAATTCTTTACTGGTGCGGAATCCGTGAAGGAGAACTGCTTGCGCTTACTCCCGCAGACTTTGATTTTGATAAAGCAGTATTACGCATCAATAAATCATATCAGAGAATTCATGGTGAGGATGTGGTCACGACTCCTAAAACGAAGAAAAGCAATCGTATGATCAAGATGCCGAAATTCTTATGCGAGGAAATGAAGGATTGTCTGAAAATGTTCTATGACATAAAGCTTACAGACCGGATATTTCAGTCACTGTCAAAGCATGTACTTGCCACAGAGATGGAAAGAGGCTGTAAGGTTACTGAACTTAAGAAAATCAGAATTCATGATCTGCGTCACAGTCATGTTTCGTTTCTGATCAATAAAGGATTTACAGCATTGGAAATTGGAAATCGTGTTGGGCATGAGTCAGAAAAGATAACCTATCGGTATGCGCACCTGTTTCCAACGAAGCAGGATGAAATGGCAGATTTCCTTGACAATGAACGTGGTATGGATGTCAAAGATCAGGAGGATGAAAAGGATGTCAGCTAAGAATTTAGACCAAAAAGGACGTCATAGAAACAAAATAGTGGCTTTCCGTGTTTCACCGGAAGAAGATGCACTGATTGAAAGAGCAGTTCATCTCTCGGGGCTTACGAAACAGGATTTCATTATAAAAAGGCTTCAGAACAAGGACATCGTTGTTCAGGGAAATCCTAAAGTATTCAAAGCCTTAAAAGAAGAATTGAAAGGGGTGATGCAGGAACTTCAAAGAATTGATTCCGGTGCAGGTGTAGATTCAGATCTGTTGGATACGATTCGTCTTATAGCGATAACACTGGAAGGCATGAAGAAGGATGATGAATGGAAACAGTAAAAGAAAGATCCCCTGCTGGTAACAAGGGATTTTCCTAAAAAGCCGAAGCCTTTCAATACATATTTACAAGAAAAGTATAACAAGGCTTTCGGTCAAATTCAATAAAATTTTGAAAACAGGAGGCAGAAAGTTATTGAACATATTTCATGAAATAAAGTCCATGATATCTGTCAGGCAGGTGGCAGAATCCTATGGACTGAAAGTGAACAGAAACGGAATGGCCTGCTGTCCATTCCATAATGATAAATATCCGAGCATGAAGATAGATTCGTCTCATTATTATTGTTTTGGATGTGGAGCACATGGTGATGCAGTCGGATATGTGGCAGAGATGTTTTCTTTGGCACAATATGATGCTGCATGCAAAATCATTCAGGATTTTAATCTTCCCATAGAAACGGAACACAAAATTTCTGATGACGAAAAAAATGCTTATCGGAAACTTGTGGAGCAGAAACAGTATGCAGAAACTGTGAAGAAAAGATTTGAACGCTGGGCAGATGAAACGATTGACCAACTAAAAGAATGTAAGCACCTGATAGAAGAAGCTAAGGACTTGATCTTTACGAAAGAGCCGGGGACGGCTGTTATTTCAAATGGATTTGCGTATATGCTCCACCAGCAGGAGAAGATAGAGTACTGGCTTGACATTCTTTGTATGGGAGATGAAGCGGATAAACGTCAACTCTTTCTTATGGATGGGAAGGAGGTGAAGCGGATTGCAGCAAATATTAAACGAGCAGGAGATGAAATCCTTGGCAGAAATCGAAAACGTGTTGGATAGTAATCCTTCTTATTCAACAGAAGATGTTCGTCAGATGCTTTCAACAGATGAAAAAGGCAGAGCGTATCAGAGCATTGATAACTGCATGATTGCTTTGCAAAATGATCCGGTGCTTGCGGGAGCAATCTGCCATAATGACCTTACATGTAAGACAGATATCATTAAAAATCTTGGCTGGGATAAGCCAAAAGGCGGAGGAATCCGTGACGTGGATGTGGATCAGATTGACTGGTATCTGGAGCGTACCTATGGACTTAAGAACTATAAAGCCATAGGAAAAGCTCTTAATATTATCGCCAGTCAGAATCATTTTCACCCTGTAAAGGAACGCCTGGAATCACTTGAATGGGATGGAGTCAGCCGTATCGCTGATGTGCTCCCGAAATATCTTGGAGCAGATCAGTGTGAGTATACCACAGAGGTAATGCTTTTACTCATGCAGGCGGCAATCCACAGAATTTATGATCCCGGATGCAAGTTTGAAATAATGGTATGTCTGGTCGGAGGACAGGGAGCCGGAAAATCTTCTTTTTTCAGATTGCTGGCAATTGATGATGAGTGGTTCTCGGATGACCTGAGCAAACTTGGAGATGACAATATTTATCGAAAACTGCAGGGTCATTGGATCATAGAAATGCCTGAAATGCTTGCAACGGTAAATGCAAAAACGGTAGAAGAGATCAAAGCTTTCTTAAGCAGACCTAAGGATAATTACAAGATTCCTTATGAAACACATCCTGAGGATAGACCAAGACAATGTGTCTTTGTCGGTACAAGCAATACGCTTGATTTTCTTCCATTGGACAGAACCGGGAATCGAAGATTTGCTCCCATTATGGTTCATCCGGAACGAGTGAAAAAGCATATTCTTGAGGACGAGCATGAGTCCCGTGAGTACATCACACAGCTTTGGGCGGAGATGATGGATTTCTACTATAAACATAAGAACTATAAACTGAAACTCTCAAAGGATATGGAAGAATACCTGAAAGTAATGCAGAAGGAATTTATGCCTGAGGATACCAAAGTGGGACAGATTCAGGAGTGGCTTGATGATTGTTCGGAAGATTATGTGTGTACACTTATGATTTACAGGGAAGCACTGAAGCATGAATTTGATGATCCGAAACAATGGGAATTGCGGGAGATCGGAGATATTCTGAACAACAGCATCGAAGGATGGAGCAAAGGACCACAGCACCGATTTGAAAAATATGGTCCGCAGAGAAGCTGGAAAAGAAATGAACCAAGTGGTGGTTTTATAAAAGTACCGGATGATACAGAACTGCCATTTCGATAAAAAGTTTTTTAGAGCCTGTTTACAAATTTCGTTTACAAGCCGGTGTAAACATGACCGTAAACGCATCTGTTTACAGAAGAATGTTGAATTCTAGCGGTTTTCGGGCTTTGTAAACAAAGTAAACAGGAAAAAATCAAAAGACAAAAAGTGGAAAATATTGTAAACGCGCTCTGTAAACAGGCGCAGATTTTTAAGGAAGAAAGTGTGAAAAAACCATATATGGTAGTTTTTTCACACAGCAAATTTGTGCAAAGCACAAATTCGCAGAATTTAAAGAAAGGCATGGTAATTATATGGAAGGATTTAACATTAACGGAAAAATATTAATTGGAATTGATCACGGATATGGAAATATGAAAACCCGTCACACAGTATTCAAGAGTGGCGTTAAGTGTTATGCATCGGAACCGGCAATCGCATCTAATGTGCTGGAGTATGATGGTAAGTTTTATGTGATTGGAGAGAGCCATAAGGTATTCATTGCCAATAAAAATGAGGATGATGATTATTATATTCTTACCCTGGCTGCAATTGCAAAGGAACTTGCTTTTAGAAATATCAGCACTGCGGACGTGCTTCTTGCAGTCGGTCTTCCTCTGAACTGGCTTTCTAACCAGAGACAGGGTTTCAAAGATTATCTGATGAGAAATTCCGAGGTGGATTTCAAATTCTGCAATGAAAGCTATCATATTAGAATATGTGATGTGGCTGTCTACCCTCAGGGATATGCCGGTATCGTTGCTTCGATGCCATCATATAAAGGAGTACATATGCTTGCAGATATCGGCAATGGCACAATGAATACACTGGTAATTACAAACGGCAGAGCGATGTCAGACCGGATGTATACTGACAAGCTTGGCGTGCATCAGTGTGTAAAGCGCATTTATAACGCTGTACAGGCTGAATGTGGAAAGCTGCCGGATGAGAGCCTGATTGAAGATTTCCTCAGAAACGGAACAGTCGACACATCCAATCGCATCTTATCAGTGATGCAGACTGAGGCAGAAAAATACACTGTAGAAATTTTTGATAAGCTCAG
>JBJEMC010000146.1:6911-9157 GCA_051879475.1 Muricoprocola sp.
TATGGAAGCATGGAAAATGCTTGAAGAAATGGCACAAAAGAAAAATGCATCGAAGAACTCAGTTGTTATTGAACTGATTTTATCAGGTTCAACGAAAAGGAATGCTGATGATGTACTTGCGGAGCGTATTGCTGAATTGGTTGCAGATAAGCTTACAAATAAGCTGACAATGCAGACAGGCAGTAGCGTATCAAATGGAGCTATTGTTTCAGGTGATGGAAGGGACGAGGATCATGATGAAACAAAGTCCCAATCAGACGAACCGGAATTGCTCGGGGAGGATGCACTCGATTTCCTTGATCTATTTGGATAGGCATCACAATGATGCCAAACGGATATATGTGGCATAAAAATGATGCCACATTTCAAGGAAAGCGAGGCAGGTCATAGCCAAGCGGATGTACTTTGGCAAGCTATGGCCTGTATATCTGCCAACAGCTTTTATCGTTGGCAGAAAGCCCTCCGCAGGAGTCCCTCGGAAGAGCGACTTATGTTTTGATGCGAAGTGTCAAAACTAATAAGGAGTTACTCTTGGAAAGAGTAACAGAACCCCGGCGGTATGCGCCGGGAACCCGCTTAGGCGGGCATAGTGAAAAAGAATGGTTTTAGAAGGGAGAAAATGCCTATGGGAAAAACAATTTCATTTGTAAAAGGAAAAGGGAGCATATCCCATAATAATAGAGATTTTATTGCGGAAAATGTAGATCGTAATCGAACTGCATGGAATGTGGAGTATATTAAGCAGCCAATCAGAGAAGCTTATAATCAGCTCTTTGGTGAAGCGATAGCAGAATATAATGCAAAGCAGAAACGAAAGGACCGGCAGGTTACGGATTATTTGAAGGACATAAAGAATTCCGGAAATGGAGAGAAACAATTTTATGAGATTGTTGTACAGATTGGAAAAAAGGATGATACAGGTGTCCTGGATTCAGAGGGAAATCTATCTGTGGACGCAAAAGCAGCAAGTGAAATATTAGATGAATATGCCAGAAGTTTTCAGGAACGAAATCCGAATCTGTATTTGTTTAATGCGGTTCTCCACATGGATGAAGCAACACCACATTTGCATCTTGATTATATTCCTGTAGCACATGGATATAAAACAAAGATGCATACAAGAAATAGTCTTACAAAGGCTTTACAGGAAATGGGGATTGCTCCGGCTGTCTCAAAGACAGATAATGAGACAACTCATTGGCAGGAAAGAGAACGTGAATATTTAAAAGGATTGTGTTTGGAGCGGGGGATTGAGGTAGAAATCCTTGGAGTAAAACGTGATAATTACACGATTCCCGAATATAAGGCAGCTATTCAGGCTACAGAGGAACTGACGGCAGAACTTGAAATACTAAATGCTGAAAAACAGGAAGCTGAGAGTGTGATTGCATCAGTAGGTGCTGAAATTGCAGATGCAAGGGAAGAAGTTGAAGAAAGCAAAAAGCATCTTGATGAAATAAATGAGCAAATCGCAGACAGGGAAAAACGCTATGCAGTATATGAAAAGAAAATTGATAAAGTATTGGCTGCTGGAAAGCCTGTTGCAAAGGAACTTGCGGTGATTCGTAAGAATGCAAAACAGCTTCCCTCTATTCTTGGAAGTGAGCCATCAGTCAAAATTTCTGAGAAAGATTTCAACCGTCTTATTGATATGGCGCAGGCATCAGGGACTTTGGAAAAATTAAATGAAATCTATGATCGGGAACTGGAACACATGCAGGGGATAATTGATGACCTAATGGTTCAAGTGAAAACATGGAAGGATAAAGTACTGCAATATGATAAGTTCTTTAATGTAAAAGGATTAGTGGAAGAGTTCAAGGAATTTGTAAGACCGAAGTCTATAAAAGAGCGGATGGAGGCTAAGCAGAAGGTTGTTGAAAAACAGAAATGCGAACAGGTAGTGAATTCTACAGCGAGGAGGGAAAAGGACATTGCAATATAAATATCAATGTCTGTTCGATGAGGGGATTTAGGGTAGCCTTGTTTAGAAATTAGTCATCATAGCAACGAGAATGAGTTAAAGAAATTGTTCATCAAGGCGGCCAACGAGTTATTTTCTGAAAGGGAAGAGATTCTTGCCAATACCAAAGTTATGATGGAAATGGTCTGTGAGACGGATTCGCTGGACAGGGATTTGCAGGATAGCATCGCAGAACTTAACATCATCTCGGAGCAGATGCAGATTGCCATTGCAGAGAACAGCCGTGTGGCATTAGACCAAGATGAGTATGAAAAACGCTATG
>JBJEMC010000147.1:0-9066 GCA_051879475.1 Muricoprocola sp.
TCCTGCTAAGAGTAGATGGAACGGAGAATAAGTCCAATCTTGGGGCAAATGCACTTCTGGGGGTATCCCTGGCGGTGGCAAATGCAGCAGCTAAAACACTACATCTGCCGGTATATCGGTATCTGGGCGGTATCTTTGGTGCAGCCATGCCTGTTCCCATGATGAATCTTCTGAATGGGGGTGCTTGTGTTATTATAATGACACAAAGCAGAAACCCTTATAATATAAGGGCTCTAGCGATTTAGTCCTAAATAATTTTCGTAACAGAATAACGAATTTATGAAGGAAAGGCCTCTCTTTTGTATAATCCTAATTTAAATAGAGAAAGATTTCAGTACATGGCTGAGATGTTTTAACTATACCATGAAAGCGGTGATAATTAAATATTGAAATGTTTTTAGGACTGAATTAGCTCGCACGGACTTATGTTCCTGCTTTCTGATTCGGTCCTTTTTTTGTAAAAATAGAAAAGAAAGGTAAGAATGAATATGGCAAAGATTATATCCGTTGTCAACCAGAAGGGTGGAACTGGAAAGTCCGCTTGTGCCGCAAATCTTGGTGTTGGGTTGGCACTTATGAAACAGAAAGTACTTATTGTAGATGCAGATCCGCAGTGGGATGTATCTGCCAGTTTTGGTTATCGTGATTGCGATGACAGCAATGAAACTTTGACCAATTTGATGGAAATGGTGTTAAGTGATGAAGATATTCCAGAAGATTGTTTTATTCAGCATCAGGAAGAAGGCATTGATATTATTTGTTCCAATATCGGTTTGGCAGGGACAGAAGTACAGCTTGTAAATGCTATGAGCCGTGAATTTGTCCTGAAACAGATAATTAACCAGGTGAAGGATCAGTACGATACTATAATCATTGACTGTATGCCATCTTTGGGGATGCTTACAATCAATGCATTGGCTGCTTCAGATGAAGTATTGATTCCGGTGGAAGCATCTTATCTACCGATTAAGGGATTGCAGCAGCTCTTGAAAACGATTGGAAAAGTGCGCAGG
This sequence comes from Muricoprocola sp., assembly GCA_051879475.1. Lineage (GTDB taxonomy): Bacteria > Bacillota > Clostridia > Lachnospirales > Lachnospiraceae > Marvinbryantia. The sequence continues at coordinate 1,014 of JBJEMC010000147.1, forward strand.
CAGATTAATCCGAAACTGGAGATTGCTGGAATATTATTTACCATGGTGGATGCACATACGAATGATGCAAGAAATAACATGGAATTACTCCAAAATAGTTATGGCAGTCAGATTCACATTTTTGACCAGTACATTCCTTTTTCAGTCAGAATGAAGGAAGCAGTCAGGGAAGGACAGAGTATTTTCCGATATGATGCGAAAGGAAAAGTCGCAGATGCTTACAGAAAGTTGACAGAGGAGGTTCTTGCAAATGGCAGTTAATAAAAAAGCTACACCAATTTCCCTACAGCCTTTGGATGAACTGTTCGGAACATCCGGTGATGAACAAAATGGTGTCTGTGAGGTTTTGCTGGATAGTATCCATCCATTTCCGAATCATCCATTTAAGGTTTTGGATGATGAAAAAATGAAGGAATTGTCGGACAGCGTCAAGCAATACGGGGTATTAGTTCCAGGAATTGTAAGAATGAAGTCTTCCGGTGGTTATGAGTTAATTTCAGGTCATCGACGGAAAAGAGCCTGCGAAATTGCAGGGCTTCAAAAAATGCCAGTCATCATTAAAGAACTTACGGATGATGAATCAACCGTGATTATGGTAGATTCCAATATTCAGAGGGAGGAACTACTTATTAGCGAAAAAGCTTTTGCCTATAAGATGAAATATGATGCTCTGAAACGGCAGGGAAAACGAACAGACTTAACTTCTTGCCAACTTGGCAAGAAGTTGGCGGCAGAGGAAGTAAGTCAGAATACTGGAGATAGTACCAGACAGATTTTGAGATATATCCATCTGACAGAATTGATACCGGAAATGTTAAATCTGGCAGACGAGAAAAAGATTCCTTTCAATACGGCGGTAGAATTATCCTACTTAAAAGTGGAAGAACAGAAGATATTACTTCAATATATGAACAATCATAGCATGGTGCCTTCCATGAAGCAGGCACAGGAGTTGAAGCAGATTTCAAAGGAACAGACACTGACCTATCTTGAGATTGATCAGATTTGTATGAATGAAAAAAAGGAAAAACTCCAGGTGCAGATTCCAGCAAAGAAATTGAAACAGTATTTCCCGGAGACATATACAAAGGATCAGATGGAAGAAATAATTTTCATGCTTCTTGCGTCATGGGCAGAAAGTGAGGACAAAAATGAATCATGAAACTACTTTAAGAAGATTACAGAAATATCAGAGAAATATTGAAAAGATAAGAAGAAGCAGGGGAAAAAAGAGGATAATCCAATTTCTGAAAAGGTTTGGATTTCTTTTGGGAGGAAAGTGAAAAGATGGCTGTGAAAATAGTTAGACGGTATGACCGGGAAGGAAACGAAATTACAGAGGAAGATCTTAAAACTTTTCGTTTAGATTCCCCTGTGGTAAGAGAAATTCTGGCTAACCTTAATCGAGAAATTGAAGAAGGGGTCAGACGGAAGGAGCAGAAAGATGACGATTCAGGATGTGATTAAAAAAGCACTGTTACCAATGTCAGCTATGGTCTTCTGGCTTTGGATGGTAAAAACGATTATGGAAGTTAGCGGGCATACAGATTTATTCATGTTCCTGTTCCTTGCAGGGCTTCCGTTTGGAATACATAAGATGTGCATTATTCTGATACCAAAGGGTATGGATGTTGGTGGAACATTAGGAATGATCGCATTGAGTGTTATAGTCGGTGGGTTATTGGGAAGTCTCATGATTCCATATTATGTAGTGAGAGCAATTTATGTGACCATCCGATATATTGTGAAAAGATAGAAAATAGATTAGAGGCAGGCTTGCGAAATAAAATTCGTGGGTCTGCCTCTTTTTTTGTGCGATAAAGCTGGAAAGTACAAAGACAAACTTGTTTGGATTTGTATTTGACAGCCAACGGTCATTGAGCAGCATGGCTGCGAAATGTGTCTAAATTCAGGCAATTCAGAGAGAAATCTCTTTTGCATAAAGAAAAACATGGAGGTAAACGAGTATGAGAGAACGCATCAAGAACAAAGAGATAACAAAGGAAATCCGGGCACAGCTTCCGATTATTACTCCGGCTATGTTCAAAGAAAGAGGCTGTTCTTATTGTCCTTATTATGCGGGGACTTTTGAAAAACGTCCCCGATGCATGATGGCAGACTGTGCATGGGATGATGAAGAAGAACACTTTCATCCGGTACTCCGTCAGATGCTTCCGGAATTTAAAAGAAAGATGGAAAAAGCGGAGGAAAAATATCTGGAACAGAAAAAAGCCTATGACACTTTGTTGGGGATGTTCGCAGCAGAAATGGCACAGGAAGAACTGGAAAAAGATGAATGTTACGGTTGTTGCTATGCAAAGTGCGGACCGTGTATCGGGCTGTGCTATAAGGCATTGAAAGGATAGGAGGTATAGAGGTATGAATACAGCGATTATTTCAGGCAGATTAGTCCGTGATCCTGGTTACAACGAGACACAGAATGAAAAAGGACTTCATAAGATTGCCAAGTTTGTGCTGGCTGTCCGAAGAAATTATTCGGATGATGTTAGCTTTATTCCGGTGAAGGCATTTGCAAAAAAGGCAGAGTTTGTCCGGGATTATCTGGTGCAGGGAACAAAGGTTATGGTGGAAGGAGAGATCATAACCGGCAGTTACGAGAATAAGGAAACCGGGAAAAAAGTATATACGACAGAACTTTATGCTGACCGTATTGAGTTTGCCGGTGCAAAGATGCAGGAGAAAATGCCGGAGCCGATGGATGGGGATGGGTTTTTGAATATCCCGGAATCTATGGAAGAAGAAATGCCGTTTCGATAGGAGGAAAAACCAATGATAATGTTAAACAAAGAATACATGATTAACCATATGAGAAATGAGGATGGTTCCATCAATATCAAAAATGTAGTATTGGCGGCAGCCTGTGAAGCAACGGAGCTGTTCCAGTGTCTGATCGTGATGGACAATAATTTTACGGACTGGAGCCGTTTTATTGCCCGTCTGGAGCAGAATATTGAAAAACGGGATTATGATAAAGTCCATGAACTTTGTCAGACGATGTATGAAATGAAACATCTGTCAGAAGAACTGGAAGGGTTGTATCTGGTTCGTGATGATGAAGAGCTTTGTTCCCTTTATTATCAGGTATTTGTGGGAATGCTGGATCTGACTTTGTTTTCAACGGAGGCAATGGTTGATTTGAATGGAGGTAAGCATGGTGAGTAATCAGGAATATATGCCGGTAGAGTGCCTGTTGGTGCCGAAAATATTATTTAAGGATGAAAGATATCGCTCTTTATCCATAACAGCAAAGGTATTATATAGTATTCTACTGGATCGGACAAAATATGCGGTACAGAATAAATGGATTGACCAGGATGGAGAAATCTTTGTGATCTATCCAAAAAGTGAGATGATCAGGGATCTGAAAAGTACCAGATACCGGATTGACGATGCAATTTCAGAATTGGAAAAGATGGGAAACATGGTTCGGGTTGTCAAAGATAATGGCAGACCGAACCGTTTCTATATAAATGATATTTCAAAGAAAGAGGAGGAAAAAAGTATGATGACAATTAATGATTTAATGCAAATGGTAAGCCCGGAGGAGGCAGAAGAGATCATGGACAAAATGGTGACAGCTGCCAGAGAAATTGTGGATGACCTGATGAAGAAAGGTTATCTTGAGGTTATTAATGAAGGGTATTCAAAGAAAATTCATTTGAATGATGAAGATGAATTGGCAGATGTTCCAGAGGATTTTGATGAGGACGACTTTAATCCCGATGAATTAAGTCCGATGGAACTGAGATGCTACTGTGATGAGTATGGCAATCTGGATGAATTAGCAATCGAAGACGATGCCAGTGAATTTGGTACGGAGCTGGCATTTGGTGTGTTCGAGTTGTTTGAGAATGATCCGGAACGGATTGAGGATATCCGTCAGCACATCAATTATGTTTATAAGATGAAGTCCATGAAAAAGTTTATGGCCGTCGTTGAGACACTGACAGTGGTTTGTGGGAATAATCCGGAATGGGTCGAAGATATGTATGCCTGCAACAAAGGTGCCAGACGTATTTATCTGAAAGAACTGGTTCATGTTTTCAATAGGTACCTGGCTGTGCTTATGAACAAAGAACTGGAATAAAGAGGATGAAGGAATGGATTTTGAATACTTCAAGGTAGAAGAATCCGAGCAGTTTTCATTTTTCCGTATTCCCAAAGCATTGTTCACAGAAAAAGAGTTTGTGTGTCTGTCCACGGATGCAAAGCTTCTTTACGGCATCCTGTTGGACAGGATCAATCTTTCCAAGAAAAACGGATGGGTGGATGCAGATGGCTTTGTTTACATTATTTATACAGTAGCGGAACTTCAGGAAGTGTTGCATATGTCTCACACAACAGTTACGAAACTTCTCCGGGAGCTGGACAGCGTCCATGGTATCGGTTTGATCGAACGGTATCCGCAGGGCTGCAACCGTCCGGCTATCATTTATGTGAAGAACTTTGTAAAACGCATCCGTGGCAAACCAGCTATTTATTATCCTTCTGGAACGCAAGAAATTTGCAGTCCGGAGCGCAAGAATCTGGAAGTCCGGAGTGCAAGAAATTTGCAGTCCGGAACGCAAAAAATTGGAAGTCCGGAACGCAAAAATTTTGCCACAAGTAATACTGATATAAATAAGACTGATAAGAATGATACTGATAAGAGTAAGAAACAATCGTGTGGAAACGAACGAATCAGCTTTTATGGTCGTTTTGGGAATGTCCGACTTTCCGGGGATGAATACCGGGAGTTAAGGAAACTATATCCCTATGATTACCAGAGGCTGATTGACCAGCTTTCCGTTTATATGAAATCCAGTGGAAAGACCTATCAAGATCATTTTGCAACGCTTCTGCTCTGGGCGGAAAGGGAAGATATGAAAACCGGTTCTGGAAAATATGATTTTGAGGAGGGAGAATCTCTATGACAGATAGCAGGACTGTGGCTGATTTTCTGGGTGAAGATGGATGCCTCCGGTGTGGTAAATGCGGGAAAAGAAAGCAGCTGAAGATCAATTTTTTCGGGAGAGACAAAGTAGTTGGGTGTATGTGCGACTGCGAAGCTCAGGCAAGGAAAGAGAGAGAAGAACAGCTCCGCCGGGAGGAGGCACAGAGAGACCTTTACCATAGAAAAACGGTAGGGTTGAAAGACCGGAGGTTCTGGGAGTGGCGTTTTGAAAATGACAATGGGACGAATGATAAGATGCTCATTGCCAGACAGTATGTGGATCACTGGGACAAGATGAAGAGAGAAAACGTGGGACTTCTCCTGATGGGACCGGTGGGAACCGGAAAGAGTTTCTTTGCCGGTTGTATCGCCAATGCCCTTCTGGATCAAGGGGAACGGGTAATGATGACCAATTTCTCCCGCATATTAAATGAACTCACGAACTATCAGGCAGATAAAAACCAGATCGTCCAGAACCTTGTGGATTATCCGCTTCTGATTATTGATGATTTGGGGATAGAACGTAATTCCGAGTTTGCCCTGGAGCAGATCTACAACGTGGTTGACAGCAGATACTGTAAGATGAAACCGCTGATCATTACAACAAATCTGGGATTGAATGAAATGAAAGAGGAATCCCTGGATGTTGCCCATAAGAGAATCTACAGCAGAATATTGGAAATGTGTGTTCCAGTGTATTGCGGCGGGACAGACAAACGGAAAGAAGAAGGAACGGAAAAGCTTAATCGGATGCAAAGTCTGATCAGTGGCTGATCGGTTCCTTTTTTGATGAAAGGGGTGATACCAATGGTCTTAGAATGGGACAGCACGTAATACGCTGAAAGGAGGAAAATTCATGCAGGAAGAAGTTACACAGAAGACGGTGACGTTTTGTGTGCGGACTACAAAAATGACGGCAGATGTTCTGAAAAAGGTGATCGCAGCTTATCTGCGGCACCAGAAACAGAAGAGTGCCGAGAAAAAAGCACAGAAAAACCAGCCAAAGCAGGGGAAAATCACGGTGAAGGAACTGGCAAAACAAAATGCCGGGATGACGAATATCGAGATCACGCCCAAGAATATCAAGTCTTTTGAACGGTATGCCAGAAAATATGGGATCAACTATGCCTTAAAAAAGGATAAGTCCAAAGATCCACCGGTATATCTGGTGTTCTTTAAGGGACGTGACCAGGATGCGATTAACGCTGCTTTCCGTGAATTTTCCCAGAAGGAGATCCAAAAGGCGAACCGTCCTTCCCTTCATAAGAGGCTGGCTGCGTACAGAAGTATCGTCGCCGGTAAAACGAAGGGCAAAGCCAGGAATAAGCATCAGGAGGTATCCCGGTGAGGAAGTTCACTGCCGGAGGACTGATAAAGAAGCTGAAAGCAAAAGCCAGAGTTACGCTGTCCGCTTTGGATATGAAAAAGCTTATTCTGACCAATGTTCCATATCTTTTCATCTTTTTGTTTGCAGACAGGGCATCCTGTTTGTATCGGGCAAGCCCCGGGGCAGATATGGGGAACAAACTTTTATATGCCATGGAGCACGCTGATCGGATCCTGACCGGGTTCCTGCCAAGTCTTTACTACATGGATCTTCTGGTGGGGGCCGGGATTGCGGCAGTTGTGAAGATACTGGTCTGGCAGAAACAGGCAGATGCAAAAAAGCTCCGCAAAGGCGTGGAGTATGGCTCTGCCAGGTGGGGAACAGCGGAAGATATCAAACCATTTATGGCAGATGATTTCTGGATGAACATTCCGCTGACGGCAACAGAATCCATTACCATGGAGAGCCGTCCGAAGAACCCAAAGTTTGCCAGAAATAAAAACATCTGCGTCATCGGCGGTTCCGGTAGTGGAAAAACAAGGTTTTTCGTAAAGGTCTCTATTATGATGATGAACTGTTCCATGGTCATCACAGACCCGAAGGGAACACTGATCGAAGAATGCGGGAAGATGTTAGCCAAAGGACCGCCAAAGAGAGACAAGCATGGAAATGTTGTGAAAGATAAATCCGGGAAGGTGGTGCATGAGCCTTATGTGATCAAGGTCTTAAATACCATTAACTTCTCCAAATCGCTCCACTACAATCCGTTTGCCTACTTAAAATCCGAAAAGGATATCCTGAAACTGGTGACGGTTATCATTGCCAACACCAAGGGGGAAGGGGAAAAGGCAACCGAGGATTTCTGGGTCAAAGCAGAAAAACTGCTGTATACGGCACTGATTGCCCTGATCTGGTATGAAGGGGACGAGGACGAGAAGAACATGAACACCCTGATCGACCTTCTGAATGAAAGCGAGACCAGGGAGGATGACGAGAATTATAAAAATCCAGTGGATATGCTGTTTGAGGATCTGGAGAAAAGAGAACCGGAACACTTTGCAGTGCGCCAGTATAAGAAATACAAGTTGGCGGCAGGTAAGACAGCAAAATCTATTCTGATCAGCTGTGGTGCCAGACTGGCACCGTTTGATATTGCCGAGCTTCGGGAGATCATGAGCTATGATGAGATGGAACTGGATAAGGTAGGAGACCGTAAGACGGCACTATTTCTGATTATGTCGGATACAGATACTACCTTTAACTTTGTCATTGCGATGTTACAGTCCCAGTTATTCAATCTTCTGTGCGATAAGGCAGATGATGTGTATGGCGGAAGGCTGCCGGTTCATGTGCGGGTGATCTGCGATGAGTTTGCAAACATCGGGCAGATTCCCCAGTTTGATAAGCTGATTGCAACGATACGAAGCAGGGAAATCTCTGCTTCTATTATTTTGCAGTCACAGAGCCAGTTAAAGGCTATGTACAAGGAGAGTGCGGACACAATTTTAGGGAATTGTGACACGATGCTGTTCCTTGGAGGTAAAGAGAAGACCACCCTGAAAGAGATGAGTGAGCTTCTTGGAAAAGAAACGATTGACCTTTATAACACCTCGGAGACACGCAGCAACCAGAAGTCCTATGGGCTGAACTACCAGAAGACTGGCAAACAGCTGATGACGGAGGATGAGATCGCTGTTATGGATGGCGGGAAATGTATCCTACAGATCCGTGGTGTCCGTCCGTTTTATTCGGACAAATATGATATAACCAAA
>JBJEMC010000148.1:0-9010 GCA_051879475.1 Muricoprocola sp.
GTAGAAAATGAAAAAGAACTGTATCCTGCCTGTCACACTCCGGTGGGTGAAATAGAGGAACAAAGTCCTGATCAGCTGAGTAAATTTGAGGAAATTCTGAAGGCTATGATCTGTGAAGTCATCGAAAGTCAGAACCGAAAACAGGAACAGGCACTGAGGGAAATTCTGCGGGAAGAGCTTCGCCAGATGCATTTTTCGTATGAAGAAATGCTTCAGGATGCTATGAAAGAAGCTGCAGCAGCCAGGGAATCCAGGAAAGAAAAGAAGGGGATTGCCGGGGTGGTGCAGCGGTGGATTTGCAGAGAGGATAAGTGATTGGTTTTTATTTTAAATATCTCCAGAGAGTTGATCTGCCGATTCCAAGCTGTTTTGCAGCAGCACTCTGATTTCCGTTGCAGTCTTCCAGAACAATACGGATGATTTTCTGCGTAATCTCAGAGAGAGGGCGTGTCAGATCAATGGAGTGGTCTGTACGGACATCTTCCGTGCTTCCTGTATATGCAGAGGAAGAAAGGCTCATGTTTGCCTGCTGTTCTTTTTGCAGAAAAGAAGCAGTCTGCTCTTTCTGAATATAAGGGGTAGAAGCAGCCAGAGCAAGCTCATTTAATACTCGCTTGAATTGAGTATAATTATAGGGCCATTCGTAGTTTTGAAGCAGATCCATGGCTTCGGGCTCCAATCCTATAATCTGATTCGTCATGGAAAAATTGAGTGTATTTAAATAAAGGCTTGCCATAGTAGGAATTTCTGAGGCTCTTTCCCGCAGAGGAGGAAGTTGGATCATCAGGCAGGAAAGCTGATTGACAAATTCCATGGCTTCAGGTGATATCCCTTGTCCGGGAGCGCAGTTCGCAGAAAAAATAATTCGATTCCGCTTGCAGAGACTGGTATCCAGAATAATAGAAAGAAGCTGCTGCCTTTTGTTTTGAGGCAACGAAGTAATGTCTTTCAGATAAATAGTGTTGTTGCTGTCATTAAAAGGTGAATTGTAATGATTGGTAAGAAAATTCCAGTTTCTATCACCCAGCAGGGCACAATTTACAGTGATCAATGGATTTGCATGATATTGACTTTTACAGTAAATAGCCCGCGCGATCTGTTCTTTTCCTGTACCTGTTTCGCCTGAAAGCATAATGGGCAGGGATGTCTGATTGATATGCTCAATGGTAGTCTGGAAAGCAGCTGCAGAGCCGGTAATTCCATAAAAACTGTTAGCAAAATCGTCTTCCGCATCCTGCCAGGTGGAATACTGGATTCCATAATTTCCAGTAGAAAACGGAATTTGGTTAGAAGAAAAATAAAAAGCCGCATAATTTTCTCCCAGGAATGTGTATTTCCGACAATTAAAAGAATAGAGCACTCCGTCCATATTCTTAAAGAATTTCTGAGTCTTTTTTTCAATTACAGAGGAAACTTCATGGAGCAAAATTCCATTCAGAGCAGAGGGAACACCTTCTTCGAAGGTGGAAAAAAACAGATCTCCATTTTCTTTCAATACAATAACCTGGTCACTGCCTCCTCGTAGGATATCGCAGTAAAAATGATTTTCTGATTTGATGCTGATGTAACTGGAGCTTAGTTTGACTGCCTGATCAAATGCATCAGAGATACTTTCAATGCCGGAGGTTATTAAGATGGAATTTAATTCCAATCGCTTGGCAATAGTATGTGCTATCATATCGCATAGGATCATCTGATAACCATCTTTTTTCAAGTTTATGATGGTTGATTCAGCCTCTTCCGAGCTGTTGACCGTGAAAATATCGATATGATATTGAAGCAGATCACACAGTAAATGCGCATTTTCTGTAATACCCGGAAAACCAACCATGGCATATCTCCCGGAATAATTTTCGGAAAGTTTAATTGCTCTCAAAATGTCATATACAGATAATTCTACTTCAATGACCGGTAAATGAGAAATCTGGTTGAGAAGCTTTGCAGTGCCTCCGCGGGAGATGATAATATCATAATTGTTGTGAAAATTGCGGCGTGCAATTTCCACGCCTTCCTGCATATCGCCTACAAATACATCTAGTTCAAGATCATTTCTGCTTTCAGCAAGCTTCTGCATAATTGCCTTCATGCCTTCGTAAGGTGCTATTCCCAGGATGCGAGTTTTACGATTTGAAAATTTAGAAGATACGGTATCTATTTCTTTCACTTCAGATACTCCTTTTTGTGTTTTAATTTGAAACATTGTATCAAAAATGACAGCATTTCGTCAAGTTGATTTAAAAAAAGATATGTTTCGAAATGAAAAAATACTGAAAATAGAAAAAGAAAAATAAAGAAGAAAAGATCATGGACAAAAATGTATCAAAACGAAACTATTAGAGCGAAAATAAACTTGAAATCATAAAAAAATAAAATTAAAATAATAACAAAAAATAAAAAGAATATAGTTTGGTTTCAAAATGAAACAAAAGAAAGGAGAGAATATGTCAGTATATCAGGTAAAAATTCCGCCGTGTGTTTATGCGGGAGAGGGAAGCATTGAAAAAATAAAAGATATTAGTTTAAAAGAAAATGCAAAGGCAGTCATTGTTTTTACAGATAAAGGAATTCGTGCCACAGGTCTTCTGGAGCTTCTGACAGAGCAATTGGAGGAAATTTCTGTAAATTATCGTGTCTTTGATGATTTGAAGCCAGAACCTTCTTATGAGGACATAGAGAATGTGATTGTTCAGGCTGATGATTTTGCTGGTGATTTTGTGGTAGCGCTGGGCGGTGGCAGTGTTATGGACGCGGCGAAGCTGACTACAGTGTTAAAAAATGCACCATATTCTATTCGGGATCTTTTGAAGGATCCTACAATTGCAAAAAAATATATCAGGTCAGCCATGATTCCAACTACCTGCGGCACTGGAGCAGAGGCAACCTGCAATGCCATTGTAGCAGTACCGGAGGAGCAGTCAAAGAAGGGGATTGTAAATGACAATATGATTCCAGATTATGTCATCCTGGATGCTCAGATGATTAAAAAACTTCCGCCTAAAATTGTGGCAGCTACAGGTGTAGATGCACTGGCTCATGTGGTGGAGTGCTATACATCGAAAAAAGCCACTCCACTGAGTGATACTTATGCGTTGGCAGGAGCAAAGCTGATATTTGGAAATATTCGTCAGGCATATGAAAATCCGGACGATATGAAGGCAAAAAGTGATATGCTTTTGGGCGCCTTCTATGGCGGAGTGGCAATTACAGCCAGCGGAACAACGGCAGTACATGCGCTTTCTTATCCATTGGGAGGCAAATACCATATTGCTCATGGTGTATCCAATGCAATTTTATTTGCACATGTCATGGAATTTAATAAAGATGCCTGTCAGGAACAGCTGGCTGAACTCTGTGATGCAATCAATCCTTCTTATGTTACTGAGAGTATGGAAAAGAAGGCACAGTATGTTATTGATCAGATTAGAGATATTGTAAACTTTACAAACATACCTACAGATTTAAGTCAGTTTGGAGTAAAGATGGAAGATCTGGATTTCCTTGTAGATGCGGGAAGCAAACAGACACGGCTTCTTGTGAACAACAGAAAAGAACTTTCGTTGGATGATATTCGGCAGATATATCTGAAAGTGCTGAAATAGATGAAAAATCAGGAACTGTAAATATGCGCAAGAAAGGAAAGAGGAATATAAAGTGAAAAAGAAACCAATTCTTGGAATCACAATGGGAGATCCTTCTGGAAATGGACCGGAAATATCAGTAAAGGCTTTAATGAATCCAGCTGTTTATGAAAAATGTTGTCCGTTGGTTGTCGGTGATGCAGTTTCTATGGAAGCAGCAATAAAAACAGTGAAGGGCGCCGATCAGATAAAGATAAACCCGGTAAAAGATGTACAGGATGCAAAATTTGAGTATGGTACGATCGATGTTTATGATATGGGGATTATTGATATCAGCAAACGCCTGTACAAAAAGGACAGAAAAGCTCTTTCTGAAACGATGTCAGAAAAAGCACTTTCTGATGCATATAAAGAAAGTCAGATTATGTGCGGAGAATGTGCATTTCAGTATGTTAGAAAAGTGATTGAGATGGCAATGGCAGGAGAAGTGGATGCCACTGTTACAAATGCACTGAATAAGGATCATATCAATATGGCAGGACATCATTATTCCGGTCATACTGAAATTTATGCAGATTATACTCATACGCCGAAATATACTATGATGCTGGCTCACGAAGGGCTTAGGGTGGTTCATGTATCTACACATGTATCATTAAGAGAAGCTTGTGATCGTGTAAAAAAAGACAGAGTGTTGGATTGTATCCGTATTGCAAATGAAGGATGTAAAGCGTTGGGAATCAAAGAACCTAAAATAGGTGTGGCAGGGCTGAATCCTCATTGCGGAGAAAATGGTATGTTTGGGCGTGAAGAGATAGAAGAGATACAGCCGGCAATTGATGCAGCACTGGCTGAAGGAATTTGTATCCCGGAGAAGAAACCTACTCCTCCGGACACCGTATTTTCAAAAGCTTTGGGAGGCTGGTATGATATTGTGGTTGTTATGTACCATGACCAGGGTCATATTCCTTTGAAAGTTAAAGGGTTTGTTTATAATCATGAATTGAAAAAATGGGATGCTGTTGCAGGTGTGAATGTAACACTTGGTCTGCCGATTATTCGTGCTTCTGTAGATCATGGTACCGGAGAAGGCCATGCAGGCGATGGAAGCGCAAATGAATTAAGTCTTGTGAATGCTATGGATTATGCAATTACAATGGCAAATGCCAAAGCAGAAGAAGCAGAATCGTGAGCGGAGGAAGTCTATGGTAAAGCTGTTGATAATCGCAGATGATTTTACTGGTGCTCTGGATACAGGGATACAGTTTGCAAAACAGGGAATCGAAACCCAGGTTTTCACAGGAACAGATCTTGGCACAAATCAAGTTTCGAAAGAGACCCAGGTATTGGTAATCGATTCGGAAACCAGGCCCATGTCTGCGGAGGAAGCTTATACTGCAGTGAAAAAAATAGTATGCCAGGCTGTGGAAATGGGAATAGAAGTGATCTATAAAAAGACAGATTCTGCACTTCGGGGAAATGTGGGAAGTGAATTATCTGCAGTTCTTGATGGGACTGCTGGTAAACGAATCTGTTTTATTCCGGCATTTCCAGATGCCGGTAGAACGACAGAAAAAGGGATTCAATATATTAATGGAGTAAAACTGGAAAACAGCAGTTTTGGCCAAGATCCTTTTAATCCTATGAAATGTTCTTCTGTAAGAGAAATTATACAAAAGCAGACAGATAAAGCAGTCAGGCTGGCAGAAAAAAATCAGGAATCTCCGGCTCAGGAGCAGAAGCAGGAAATTGTGGTTTTTGATGCATTAGAGAATCAGGACATCTGCAGACGAATCGAGGAACTGAAAGAAAAGGACGAACTCAGACTTTTGGCAGGGTGCGCGGGATTTGCATCTTTTCTTCCTGGCGCTTTGGGGCTTAGGGGAAATTATAAGGGTTCCGTCAGGAAAACAGAATTTTTCTATGTGGCATGCGGAAGTCTGAATCCTATTACGGAAAGGCAGATCAGATATGCGCAAAAGCAGGGATTTTACAGAAGAAATCTTTTCCCGGAGCAGAAATTGTGCCCTGATTACTATGAGACTGCCAGAGGTAAGATATTTTTAGATGAGCTTGCGGCTTTGTGCAGGAAGCAGAAATGTATTGAGGTGGATACTTTTGATCTGGAAGGAAGAGAAAGTACTTCTGAGTATGCAAAGCGTAATGGGATTGCGCGCAATCGAATCCGGTTTTCTGTTTCGGCATGTCATGGAAAAATACTGCGATATCTTCTGGAACAGGATTTGGATATGACTATTTTGCTGACAGGCGGAGATACTTTGATGGGATTTATGAAAGAAATCGGAGTAAATCAGATTGTTCCGGTGAAAGAGGTCGGTCAGGGAACGGTATTATCAAAATTATATTGGAAAGGAAAAGAACTTCAGGTTCTTTCGAAATCCGGAGGTTTTGGAGAAAAAGAAATACTGGTAAAACTGGCTGGAGAATTGACAGCATAGAGTTGGGAGGAAGAAAAATGGCAGAGATTAAAGGTATTATTGCTGCAATGCAGACACCTATGTATGAAGATGGAACCATCAACGAAGCAGAAATGAGAAGGCAGATTAATCGGCAGATCAGCGCCGGGGTAGATGCCGTTTTCTGTTTGGGTACCAATGGTGAATTTTATATCCTGGATATGGATGAAAAAATTCGTGTCATGGAAATTTTTGTAGATGAAGTGAGAGGACGTGTGCCTGTTTATGCAGGAACCGGATGTATCAGCACAAAAGATACTATTTCTCTTTCACAAAAAGCAGAGGAAATTGGTGTAGATGTTCTATCAGTTATTACTCCTTATTTTGCAGCGTTGAATCAGGAAGAATTATATCGGCATTATGCAAGCCTGGCAGAATCTGTAAATCTTCCCATTGTAATGTATAATATACCGGCAAGAACGGGGGCGTCTATTGCTCCGGCTACGGCTGGCAAATTGGCATCCGCTTATAAAAATATTGCAGGAATTAAAGATTCCAGCGGAAACTTTAACAATATACTCCAGTATATTGATGCAACAGATGCATCTTCTTTTTCTGTATTGTCAGGAAATGATGCATTAATTTTGTGGACTCTTCTGGCTGGGGGAAAAGGTGGAATTACAGCTATTGCAAATATTCTTCCTTCTGTTATGGTAAGTATTTATCAAAATTATCTGAAGGGAGATCTGGAAGCGGCGAAACGTGCACAGTCTTCCATTGCGCCAATTCGTGATTGCTTTAAATATGGTAATCCAAATTCAATTGTGAAATGTGCCACCAATCTGATTGGACAGCCGGTAGGTCCGTGTCGTGCTCCTTTTGGAATGGTGTCAGAAGAAGCAAAACAGGCTATCATAAATACAATTGATAAATATTATGCAGAATATAAAAATGTATAGAAAATCAGAGAGTTGAATCGCTGAAAGGGAGGAATTGGTTTGATCATAGATAAGTTTGAAAATATTCGTTTTTATAGTTCTATGCTGAAAAATCTGGAAAATGGATTGGAGGCGGTAGCAGCTCTCAAAAGCAGAGAACCGGGAAGATATGAGTTCGAAGGTGGATATTTTATGGTACAGAAAGGAACTACAAAACCGTTGGAAGAGGGAACCTACGAAGCTCATCGAAAATATACAGATGTCCAGATCATACTGGAGGGAAGCGAGGAGATTGCCTGGAAAGAGATTACGGATCTGGCATCAGTCAAAGAATACGATTCGGAAAAAGATGCAGAACGTCTGGAAGGAAGTTTTGACCATGTCATGAAGATTACGGAGGGAATGTTTTATGCAGCATTTCCACATGATGGTCATAAACCGGTTTCTCATACCAGTGAGCAACAGGAATATACGAAGATTGTGATGAAGCTTCCGGCTAAGTGAAAGGGAGGAAGATATGACATTGATCATAGATCAGATGTTGAGTGGGAAAAGAAGAAGGCTCCGTACATGTCCGGAGAAAATCCTTATGGATGCTACTGGCTTCAGGCTGTGGGCAGATTATATGGATGTAGCTCCTGGATTTTCGGGGAGAATTGATTTCATACATAAAATCAATATTCCAGGTCTGTTTTTTGTAGAGTGTTCTGGTATTTCAGAATATGAACCAGCAGATATTACATGGAAGCCAAGCCATGTTTCACTGAACTTTCAAAAAGATGGCATTGAATTAGAAGAACAGAAATTTATTACAGAAAAGGATGCGGCAGTATCCTGTATGGTGTGGCAAAATCGCAGTACAGAAGCATTCCGGGTCAGACTGATTCTGGGAACTCAGGATGGGAAATTTCCGACTACTTATGGAGAAGAATTGAGTGTACGATTCTTTTGCAATGGGAAGGAGACAGGAAACAGGGAATGGACTGTGATTCCAGGTCAGAAACTGGAACTTTGTATTGCAGCTCAGGTATGTCTGGCTGGGGAAGTTGACCGTATGGCACAAAACAGCAGATTGATCCAGGAAAAATATCATTCTGCAGAAGCTGCACTTTTAGAACAGCAGCGGGAATACCAGAGTTGGTATGATCAGGTACCGGAGTTTACTTCTGATCAGCCTCTGATTGATAAAACCTGGGCATATCGGTGGTATATACTCAGACATAACCGGATGAATCCGGGGATTGGAAAGCTGAAAGAAACTTTTTTCTGTGAGGGTCGTTCTCATAAAATGTCAAAGGAACCATATCACCCTGAGGGCTGGGAATTTACAAAATTGATTCCTTTAAGTGTGCCTATGCATCTTTTGGAGCTGCGCTGGTATGGAGAAAAGGAATATGGAACGTCAATTCTCCATGTTATGAGGGACAACCAGGATGAAAGCGGAGAATTTAGGTGTGCGAAGGTGGATTGGAATGGAAATCCCTATGCTAATTTTTTTGGATGGTCTGTTTGGCAGTATTACCTGGTAACAGGCAATCGTGAGTATGCTGCGGAAGCACTTCCAGTAGTAAAAAAACAGATTGCTGCATGGCAGAAAAATTATGGAAATGAAAAGGATGTGCTTTTAACACAGTACATACACCAGCTTACGGGCATGGAATATCAGCCAAGTTACTGGTATTTTTCTGAATATCCCAGAAACTGTCGGGATGAAAGTACATTTACTCCGGTAAAACGCGTGGATCGTAATGTATATTTTTATATGAATGCAGCAGCTGCGGAAAAACTCTGTGAAGTATGTGATGATCCGGAAAAGGAGAAATATCATCTGCTGGCAGATAGTATAAAAAGAGCTATCCTTGATTTTATGTGGGATGAAGAGACTGGTTATTTTTATGATCTTCACTATCAGACCAATGAAAAAGCTTTTGTAAAAAATATTGTTGGTTTTTTTCCATTTTTCGGTGAGATTACAGAGGACAGACATAGGAAATGTCTGAATACACTTATGACAGATGAGTTTGATACGTCATGTCCATTTCCGTCCGTCAGCACCAGATGTCCGGTATTTACTGGG
>JBJEMC010000149.1:0-3174 GCA_051879475.1 Muricoprocola sp.
GTACTCTAATCAAGACATAATAACAGTTATATCTTGAACATTGTACAAACAAATTTCAGGCTTCTGGTGAGTCTGAAAGCACTTAAAGATTTGAAGGTGACGGAGGAATAAAAATGATACTTGAGACAGATAGACTCATTTTAAGAAAATATGTTGAGGAAGATTTTGATGCACTTTTTGAGATAGTATCTGATATAGAAACTATGCAACATTATCCAGCACCATTCGATGAAGATAAAACAAGGAATTGGATTATTTGGAATTTGGATAATTATAAAAAGTATGGTTTTGGACTTTGGGCAGTTGTATTGAAGGAAACGGGTGAGTTTATCGGAGATTGTGGAATTACTATACAGGATATTGATGGAGAAATGCTTCCAGAAATAGGCTACCATATTCATAAAAAATATTGGAGAAAAGGATTTGCTAAAGAAGCTGCCAGAGCAGTACGAGATTGGGTATTTCTTAATACGCAATACGACACAATTTATTCTTACATGAAATATACAAATATAGGCTCTTATTCTACTGCTATAGCGAATGGAATGCAAAAGGTAAAGGAATATCCTGACCCTAAAAATATTATTTCTTATGCCTATGCTATCACGCGTGAAGAGTGGAAAAAAATGAAAGAAGAGTGAACTAATTTCACTCGAAAATTTCAGTTTGTAGAGCTACATAGAAAATGCAGTGTTTGTAACCATACGTAAAAAACTAATAAAAATAGTGGTCAAAAACCATCGGCATCCGATTTCATGCACGATATAATATATGTAATCTAATAAGAAAATAGTGTTACCATTTTGACAGAGAAAAAAAGACAAAGGACGAGACACGCAAAACCAGAGAAAAGAACCGGAAAGCTGTCCAATAAATTTCCATGAATTAAAAGTTGAAATAATTACCTATGTTGATTTCGCCATTCTCTTGGTGATACTCCGTAAATTGTCTTAAATGCACGTGAAAAATGAAGCTGATTTTCATATCCAACAGCAGAACCGATTTCTGCAATGGATAGGGAGGTCAGCTTTAATAATTCAGTCGCTTTGACCATACGGTAGTTCATTAAAAATTCCTGTGGGGAACGTCCGATAGAATTTCGGAAAATCTTACCGAAATAGCTGCGGTTGATTCCACAGACAGCAGCGATATCTTCGATGGTAATATTGTTCTGAAAATTCTGTTCAATGTAGTTAATCGCCTCTTTAATATAATAATCACTCATTTTGCTGCTTTGTACCAGTTTTTTTGATTTCGCAGACTGGGTAAGGTAATCCAAAAAGAGATAAAGATGTCCGATGAGATGAAAAGGAGATTCCTTTGCATGATGGACAATATACAGCATTTCATTCATCAACTGTTCACGTAAATCTTTGGAGTGAGAGTGATACACAGGCGTGTTGACAGAAAGCTCTGTCAAGTCAAGCGCCTCCCTCACGCGCAGTCCGTCAAATTCAATCCATACATATTCCCAGGGCAGATTCTGATCGGCAATATATGTCGTGATCTGTCCGGGAAAGATTAAAAACCCCTGTCCGCTTTTAATAGAATAGGTCTGTGTTTCCCCTTTTGCATTGTCTGCCATGAGGGTACCTGTACCTGAAATAATATAGTGAAATAAATAGTGATTTCGTGTAGCAGGGCCAAAAGAATGCCCGGGTTCGCACTGCTCATAACCGTATTGATACATTCCTAAATCAATGAAATTCTCGTTAGGAAAAATATTAAAGAATATGTTACTCATTTGGAACTCCTTATAGTAATTTATACCAAAATGCGTCATCATATGATATTATATCACGGAATAAAGCATTTTGGTATAAAAAATGAAAAATACCGCTATTTATAGGTAGCATATTGGCATGTTATAATTGAATTATCAAAAAACGGAAAAGAAAATTTACCTGGAAGGAGAGAGAATATGTCAAAAATCAAGATTAAGAAAGGAATCCCTGTGGGTGTAGGAATCGTGATGGCAATAGCAAGTCTTACTGGATGTGCACAGAGCTCGTCAAGTGGCAAGGTGGAAGTAGAACTGGTTTCCTATAAGCCGGAAGCGGTAGGGGCTTTTGAGAAGATTGCAGAACGCTTCAATGAGACACATGATGATATTCACCTGACGATCGATTCGCCCAATGAAGCCATGACAATCTTGAAGACAAGGTTTATCAGAGAGGATTACCCTGATATTGTAGGGATTGGTGGAGACAGCAATTACTCCAATTTCCTTGATGCAGATCTGTTCATGGACATTTCTGATCTTGAGGAAATCGGAATGGTAAAGCAATCGTATCTGGATATTGATAAAGAATTGGAGTTTGTGCCGCAGGAGGGAACATATGCGTTACCCTACGCAGCGAATGCAGCAGGAATTCTGTACAACAAGGATATGTTTGATGAGCACGGATGGACAATTCCGGAAACTTGGGATGAATTTCTCACCTTGTGTGACGAAATCGAGGCTGCTGGTATACAACCGTTGTATTTAGGATATAAAGATACATGGACATGTCTCGCACCGTGGAATGCGCTGGCAGTTGGTTTGACTGACTCGGATACCTGTAATCAGGTCAATATGGGAAATACGACTTTTACGGAAGCATATCGTGAGACGGCTGAAAAAATCAGGGTATTGCTTGACTATGCAGAGCCGAATCCATATGCATATGGATATAATGATGCGTGTACCGCTTTTGCAAGGGGACAGTCAGCAATGTATCCGATTGGTAGTTATGCAATTCCACAGATTAAGTCTGTTAATCCTACAATGAACATTGATTCCTTTACATTTCCTGCCAACGAGGCAGAAGAAGACAATATCCTGAATTCCGGAATTGATCTGCAGTTTTGCGTCATGAAAAACTGTGAGAATAAAGAAGCTGTGTATGAGGTCCTTCGTTTTCTGTATGAAGATGAAACGATTCAGATTTATCTTGACGAACAGGGCGGTATTGCCTGCAAGGAAGGAGATTTCGATATCTCTGCTGAATTAGAGGGAATGCGGACCTATATTGAGAATGATAGAATGGCAGATTTTCAAGATCATCATTATCCAAGTGAAATGAGTGTTGATGCCATGATACAGACATATCTGCTGGATGACAGCGAAACAGCAACAGATACCTTTTTGGAACGGTTTGATACAGACTGGAAACGTTATAACAGGGATTTGAT
>JBJEMC010000149.1:3274-8964 GCA_051879475.1 Muricoprocola sp.
ATACCTTTTTGGAACGGTTTGATACAGACTGGAAACGTTATAACAGGGATTTGATACGAAAAGTGCAGCATTATCAGAAGGAGGGAGCACAATGAAAAAGAAAATGACAAATCGGGATAAGACGTTCTGGGCAGTGATTATACCGGTTCTGATTTTATTCTTTACCTTTAACACACTGCCAATGATTAAGGGCGTCATATACAGCTTCACAAATTACAGAGGATATGGTTCTTATGATTATGTTGGATTTCGTAATTATATCGATCTCTTTACCGATGCCAGAGTGGGGAAAAGTTATTTGTTTACTTTCAAATATGCATTGGCTGGAACCATCCTGGTCAATGTGCTCAGTTTGATTATGGCACTTGGGCTGAATAGCAGAATTCGCTTTAAGAGTGCACTTAGAGGAATCTATTTTGTGCCAAATATTCTGGGTGGATTGGTAATTGGTTATATTTTCAGCTTTATATTCACCTATATTCTTCCGGCATTTGGAAATACATTCAACATTGGATTTTTGCAGAACAGTATTCTTGCCAGTGAAAAGTATGCATGGATCGGTGTGCTGATTGTTGGTGTATGGCAGGCGGTAGCAATGAATACGATCATATATATTTCCGGTCTCCAGACAGTTCCACAGGATGTATATGAAGCAAGCATGCTGGATGGGGCAAGTAAGTGGAAGGAATTTTGGAAAGTAACACTTCCACTTGTTATGCCTTTTGTGACAATCAATTTGGTACTTAGCACAAAGAACTTTCTGATGGTATTTGACCAGATTATGTCATTGACAAAGGGCGGTCCTGCACAGAGTACAGAATCAATTTCTTACCTCATATACCGAAACGGAATGGATGGTGGTCAGTTTGGCTTCCAGAGTGCAAACGCAGTAATTTTCTTCCTTGTAATTGTGGCAATTTCCGTTTTCCAGATGACTGTTATGAATAAAAAGGAGGAGCAGTTATGATGAGAGAAAAGAAAAAAACAAACTGGGTACTGACAATTGTACTTATTTTAGGGACAGTTACTGTGTTCTTCCCATTATACATGGCAGTAATCATTGCCTTTAAGCAGCCAAGTGAAATGACAAATGATGTGGCAGGCGCATTGGCTTTTCCTGCAAAATGGAGCCTGGATAATTTCAGACAGGCGATGGAAGTCACAGATTTCTGGCATTCTTTGGGAAACAGCCTTTTGATTACACTGACGACCATTGTATTGGCTATTTTAATCCATTCGATTGCCGGTTACGTCATAGGTAGAGGAATGGCAAGGAGAAAGAGCTTTCGCTTTATTTACCTGTATATTGTCAGTGGTATGTTTGTGCCATTTTCGATTCTGATGATGCCATTGGTAAAACAGACAGCGCAGATGGGATTAGGCAATCGTGCAGGTGTCATATTGCTATACCTGGTATTCTATATGCCGATGAACGTGCTTCTTTATACAGGTTACTTAAAGAATATTCCACTAGCATTGGAAGAAGCTGCTGATATTGACGGGGCAAGCACATGGAAAACTTATTGGAAGATCGTCTTTCCGATGATGATGCCGATGCATGCGACCGTTGCAATTCTTACGGCACTTGGAACATGGAATGATGTCATGACACCGTTAGTCATTATGTCCGGAACAGGGCAAAATACACTGCCGTTAGCACAGCTGAACTTCCAGACGCAGTTTGGTACGAATTACAATCTTGCATTTGCATCTTATATTTTGGCATTGATTCCGATTCTGATTTTCTACATCATTTGTCAGAAACAGATTCTGAACGGTGTTGCGAATGGGGCAGTAAAAGGATAGAGGAGATACAATATGTCAATCATTTATAATCCAAATAAAAAAATATTTACGTTACACACGAAAAATACGACTTATCAGATGATGGTCGACCAGCACGGTTATCTGTTACACCTGTACTATGGAGCAAAAAACGACGGTTTCATGGATTATATGCTGATGTATGCTGACAGGGGCTTCTCAGGAAATCCTTATGTGGCAGGACACGACAGAACCTATTCACTGGATACGCTTCCGCAGGAATATCCGACGCTGGGAACCGGTGATTACAGAAATTATGCCCTTAATATTGAAAACAGTGATGGTTCACAGTGCTGCAATCTGACCTTTTCCCACTATGAGATCAGGAAGGGCAAGTACAGCCTGAAAGGACTTCCTGCGGTATGGGCAGGTGAGGATGAGGCAGACACGTTGGAGATTGTCCTGAAGGATCAGGTCAGCAAAATTGAAGTGAGCCTTTTATATGGTGTCCTGACAGAGGATGACATCATTACAAGAAGCGCGATTATCAGAAATGCCGGTTCGGAAAAAGCAACGATTAAAAAGGCAGCAGGCGCATGCCTGGATTTCCTTACGGGAGACTTTGATGTCGTCAAATTTTATGGAAAACATGCCATGGAGCGGAATATGGAACGAATGCATGTTGGGCATGGAACGCTCTCTTTTGGCAGCAGGAGAGGAACGTCCAGCCATCAGTACAATCCGGGTGTTATTTTAGCAGACAGGAATACAACAGAGGATTTTGGAAACTGTTATGGAATGTTGTTTGCATATAGTGGAAATTTTTTGTGCGAAGTAGAAAAGGATCAGGTAAACCAGACCAGATTACTGATTGGACTAAATGATGAGCTGTTTGCATACCCGTTGGATGTAAACCAGGAGTTTATCGTACCGGAAGTCATTATGACATACTCCCATGAGGGCTTTTCAGAGTTGTCCCACAGATATCATTCCTGCATCCGCAATCATGTGTGCAGAGGCAAATATGTGAATGCAGAAAGACCGATTCTGATCAACAGCTGGGAGGCAGCCTACTTTGACTTTACCGGTGACACGATTGTGGGTCTTGCAAGGGAAGCAGCAGACCTCGGAATTGACATGGTCGTTATGGATGATGGTTGGTTCGGAAAGCGCAATGATGACAATTCATCTCTGGGCGACTGGTATGTGAACGAAGAGAAGCTTGGATGCACGTTGTCAGAGCTAATTGATAAAATCAATCGTCTGGGCGTAAAGTTCGGAATCTGGATTGAGCCGGAGATGGTCAATGAGGACAGCGATTTGTACAGAAAACATCCGGATTGGGCAATCAAGATAGAAAAGAGAGAGCCCATCAGATCCCGTAACCAGTTGATCCTCGACTTTTCGCGAAAAGAAGTAAGAGATCATATTTTTGAGCAGATCTGTGCAATGCTCGATCAGGGAAATATTGAATATATTAAGTGGGATATGAACCGAAGCATGGCGGATGTATATGCAGGAAATGTCACCTATGATTACGTACTTGGTGTATATGATTTTCTGGAAAGACTGATATCAAAATATCCGGATATCCTGATTGAAGGCTGCAGTGGCGGCGGCGGAAGATTCGATGCCGGAATGATGTATTACACACCACAAATCTGGTGCAGTGATAACACAGATGCGATCAACAGGACGAAAATCCAGTACGGTTCCTCATTCTTCTATCCGGTATCTGTAGTTGGCTCTCATGTGTCGGCTGTTCCGAACCATCAGACGGGAAGGATCACAAGTCTGAATACCAGAGGAATCACAGCGATGGCAGGTACTTTCGGATATGAGATGAATCCGGCACTTTTAAGCGAAGAGGACAAAGCGGTCATCAGAGAGCAGATCAAGACCTATAAGAAGCATGAAGCGTTGATCTGCCAAGGTGATTATTATCGGCTTTCGAATCCATTTTGCGAGGAATTTTCTGCCTGGATGTTTGTATCAAAGGATCAAAAGCGAGCACTTGCAAATGTAGTCAGACTTGATGTGCAGGGAAATATGGCGGCAACCTATGTGAAGCTTAAAGGTCTTAATAGGGAAGCTATGTACATTGATGATGCGACAGGAAACGTATATACAGGTGCTGCGCTGATGGAAGCCGGACTCCCACTTCCTTTTCCAAAGACAGAATACGAAGCATATCAGATTGCACTGACTGAAATCGAGTTGGCGAAGAAGCTGTATGAGGTCATAAAAAAGCATATCAATACGCAGAAACAGAGAACTGCGATTAGTATTTTTGGAGGTTCAGGGTGTGGAAAAACAACACTATCTGCTATGATCAGTCAGTATTTCCTAAATGATGGAGTAGGCTGTTATGTGCTTTCCGGGGATCATTATCCCAGAAGGATTCCAATGCATAACGATGAAGAGAGACAGCGAATCTATGATGAAAAAGGCACGGAAGGTCTTGTTGAATACTTGGGAACACCCAATGAGATTGAATTTGACGCAGTGAATCAAGTGATTGCGGAGTTTAAATCAGGTGAGACTTCTATTTCGCTAAAAAAGATGGGACGGGCAGAAGGTGAAATCAGTTATGAAGATACGGACTTCCGTGATATACAGGTGTTGTTGATCGAGTGGACACATGGTGGAAGTGCGTTTCTGTCAGGAGTGGATCTGCCAATTTACATTGATAGTACTCCAGAAGATACACTTCATAGAAGAGTGAAGAGGAACAGGGACGAAAACGCAGCCAGCGAATTGATTAAGACTGTTCTTGACATCGAGCAGAAAAAGCTGCTCAAGCAGGCAAAAAATGCAAAAATCGTAGTAGGCAGGGATGGTGGTATTTATGAACAATAGACCCATGTTAAATGCGTATCCGGACAGTATGGGCGAAAAGCTATCGGATATTGTTTCGATTCTAAGTCAGGACGATATGAAAGATGTGTTTGGCTCTTTCTATATTTTGCCGAGCATTTACCATTCCGATCTGGACAGAGGTTTTTCGGTCATTGATTATGAGCTTAACGAGGAACTGGCAGAGTGGCAGGACTTGGAAGAACTTAAGAAGCTGGGGATTGATTTAAAACTTGATTTTATACTAAATCATGCCTCTGCCCAGTCACCGCAGTTTACAGACCTCGTTCAACATGGAGATCAGTCAGAATACAAAGACTTCTTTATCAACTGGAATGACTTCTGGCAGGGGTACGGCTCTATGACAGAAGATGGATATATCCAGCCGGAACCGGAGTATCTTGAAAAGATGTTCTTTCGAAAACCGGGGCTACCAATTCTTATGGTACAATTTCCAGATGGAAAAAAGGTTCCTTACTGGAATACGTTCTATCAGGAGGAACACTATCCACGGTATCTCGGTCAGATGGACTTAAATATCAAATCGCCAAAGGTATGGGATTTTTATAAAGATACCTTGAAAAAGATTGCATCCTATGGGGCTGAAATCGTGAGATTAGATGCTTTTGCATATGCACCGAAAGAACCTGGGGCAAAAAATTTTCTGAATGAGCCAGGGACATGGGAGCTGTTAAGTCGGATTCAGGAAATCGCCGATCCGTATAAGCTTACCCTCCTACCGGAGATTCACGCAGCCTATGAGGAGCAGATATATAAAAAGCTGTCAGATCAAGGATATATGACCTATGATTTCTTCCTCCCAGGACTTGTGATTGATGCAATTGAGAATAAGAGAAGCAACTATCTTGCCACGTGGGCAAAGGAACTTGTGGAACATGACATCAAAGTCGTCAATATGCTTGGATGCCATGATGGAATCCCACTTCTTGATCTGAAAGGAATTTTGCCCGAAGCAGATATTCAGAATCTGATTGATTTAATTGTTGATCGTGGTGGTCTTGTCAAGAATCTCCATGGACAGAAGAATATGTACTACCAGGTGAATGCGA
>JBJEMC010000150.1:0-8963 GCA_051879475.1 Muricoprocola sp.
CCAGTCTTTAATAACACCGACTCTTAAGCCGTGTGGATTAACTTTCTGTCCCATGCTTTACCTCCTATCTCTCATTCAGCACAATTGTGATATGGCTCATTCTCTTTTCGATTCTGTAAGCTCTGCCCTGTGCTCTTGGTCTGATTCTCTTCATTGTAGGTCCCTTATTTGCGTAACATTCCTCAACATATAAGTTTTCTACACTCATTCCATTGTTGTTTTCAGCGTTAGCGATTGCTGACTCTAATAATTTCTTAATTAATGTAGAAGCATATCTTGGATTGTAAGTTACAATACCAAGTGCTGTCTGCACATCTTTACCTCTAATGGCATCTAAAACGAAGCATGCTTTCTGAACTGACACTCTCGCATAAGATAATGTTGCGGATGGTCTTGTGTCCTTCTGAGCATTTCTCTCTCTCTTGATTTGGGATCTATGTCCTTTAGCCATGGATATAACCTCCTTTTCAAATTATCCTTAACGGGACTTCTTCTCGTCTTTACCATGTCCTCTGTATGTTCTGGTTGCAACGAACTCTCCAAGTTTATGTCCAACCATATCTTCTGTTACATATACAGGCACATGTCTTCTTCCATCATGAACTGCAATTGTATGACCAACCATCTGTGGGAAAATTGTTGAACGGCGGGACCAGGTCTTGATAACCTGTTTCTGTCCAGCAGCATTCATCTCATCTACTTTTTTCAGCAGACTAGCATCCGCAAATGGTCCTTTTTTAAGTGAACGAGCCATAGGTTCTAACCTCCTTAAAATTCTCGATTAATATTGTAATTAGTTGATTGCTTTTCCGTCGCGTCTTCTTACGATCAGCTTGTTGGATGCTTTCTTTTTCTTTCTTGTCTTCAGACCAAGTGCTGGCTTGCCCCATGGTGTACATGGACCTGGACGACCAATACCTGTCTTACCTTCACCACCACCGTGTGGATGATCATTCGGGTTCATTACGGAACCTCTGACTGTAGGTCTGATACCCATGTGGCGTTTTCTTCCGGCTTTACCAATATTAATCAGGTTGTGATCAGCATTACCAACAACACCAACTGTTGCACGGCAAACGATCGGAACCATTCTCATTTCTCCTGAAGGGAGACGAAGTGTTGCGTATTTACCTTCTTTTGCCATCAGCTGTGCTGCATTACCTGCTGCACGAACCAGCTGACCGCCTTTTCCTGGATAAAGTTCAATGTTGTGTACCATAGTACCAACAGGGATGCATTCCAGTGGCAGGCAGTTACCAATTCTTACTTCTGCTTCTGGTCCGTTCATGATCTTCATACCATCTTTCAGACCCTGAGGAGCAAGGATGTATGACTTTTCACCATCAGCGTAAACAATCAGAGCGATGTTTGCTGTTCTGTTTGGATCATATTCGATACCTGCTACATAAGCTGGAATTCCATCTTTTTTATTTCTCTTAAAATCAATAACTCTGTATTTTCTTCTGGAGCCGCCTCCATGATGTCTTACTGTGATTTTACCCTGATTATTACGTCCGGCATTCTTCTTGAGAGAAACCAGAAGGCTCTTCTCAGGCTCAAACTTTGTAATTTCAGAGAAATCAGAACCTGTCATGTGTCTTCTTGACGGTGTATATGGTCTATAGGTTTTAATTCCCATTGTTTATTTCTCCTTTCGACGATTTCTTATCGCACTTTTCTGTGCATAGAACGCAATCTTATAATCCTTCGAAGATGGTAATATCCTTACTGTCTTCTGTTAATGTAACGATTGCTTTTTTGGATTTAGCTGTTTTTCCAACCACCATTCCACGGCGTCTCTTCTTTCCATCAAGGTTCATTGTGTTAACACTCTTAACCTTTGTTCCTTCGAACATTTTTTCAACAGCTTCTTTAATCTGAGTTTTTGTGGCCTCAGTGTGTACCTGGAAAGTGTATTTCTTTTCAGCCATAGCGTTCATACTCTTTTCAGTTACGATTGGTTTAAGGATAACATCATAATACTGAATTGCTGCCATTATGCGTACACCTCCTCAATTGCCTGTACGGCTGCCTTTGTCATAACCAGTGTGTTATGTTTCAGAATATCATATACGTTGATGGTATTTGTCTGAGTTGTCTGAACATCCGGGATGTTATTTGCAGAAAGGATTACTTTCTGGTCATTTTCTTCCAGAACAATAAGTGCTTTTTCAGCTTTTACGTTATTCAGAACATTTACCATTGCTTTTGTCTTAATTTCATCAAGCTTCAGTTCTTCCAGAACAACAAGTTTGTTTTCCTGAACTTTAGCTGTAAGAACAGACTTCAGAGCTGCCTGTTTTTCTTTCTTATTCATCTTGAATGAATAATCTCTTGGTACCGGAGCAAATACTACTCCGCCGCCTGTCCACTGTGGAGCTCTTGTTGAACCCTGTCTTGCATGACCGGTTCCTTTCTGTCTCCAAGGTTTTCTTCCGCCTCCGGAAACTTCAGAACGTGTTTTAGCTTTCTGTGTTCCCTGACGATTGTTTGCCAGCTGCTGAAGCACTGCCATGTGTACCAGATGTTCATTAATCTTTACACCAAATACGGCATCGTTAAGCTCCATTGTGCCAACTTCTTTGCCTTCCATATTGTAAACAGATACGTTTGCCATCTGTGTGTTCCTCCTTTCCTACGGCCTATTTGCCAGATTTTACTGTTTCTTTAATTGTTACAAGTGATTTCTTTGGTCCAGGAACAGCACCCTTAACCAGAATCAGATTGTTTTCTGCGTCAACTCTTACTACTTCCAGGTTCTGAACTGTTACACGCTTGCTTCCCATATGTCCTGGCATTCCTTTTCCTTTGAATACCTTACTTGGATCAGAACAAGCACCATTGGAACCCTGATGACGATGGAATTTAGAACCATGAGCCATAGGTCCTCTGTGCTGACCATGTCTCTTGATCGCACCCTGGAATCCTTTACCTTTGGAAATTGCTGTAGCATCGACCTTATCGCCAGCTGCAAAGATATCAGCTTTGATTTCCTGTGCTACTGTGTATTCCTCAGCATTTTCAAATTTAAACTCTCTGACATATCTCTTGCAAGAAACACCAGCCTTTGCAAATTGACCTTTCATTGGTTTGTTAACCAGGTTATCTCTCTTGTCAACAAAGCCAACCTGTACTGCGCTGTAACCGTCTTTTTCAACTGTCTTAACCTGTGTTACTACACAAGGACCAGCCTGAAGAACAGTTACCGGAGTTAAAGCTCCGTCTTCGTTGAAGATTTGAGTCATTCCGACTTTTGTTGCTAAAATCGCTTTCTTCATCCTTTTTACCTCCTGTTTTTCTACAGCGGATTACACTGCGTTGTGCAATCATCCTAGTCAAACAGTCAATATAAGTGGAACTTTGGCTTACGCCACTGTTGCTTCTATATCAACCCGTAGGATAATTTACTATGAAAGAACTGATTATTTGTTCTTCATCTTGATATCGATATATACACCAGCCGGCATTTCCAGTCTGGACAGTGCATCAACTGTTTTCTGTGTTGGTGCAATGATATCGATCAGTCTTTTATGAGTTCTCTGTTCGAACTGTTCTCTGGAATCTTTATATTTGTGTACGGCACGAAGAATTGTAACTACTTCCTTCTTTGTCGGAAGAGGTACAGGTCCGCTCACCTGTGATCCGTTTTTCTTTACAGTTTCGATGATTTTCTTTGCAGATGCATCAACCAGCTGATGATCATATGCTTTTAATGTGATTCTCATTACTTGACTTGCCATAAAAAAAGTCGCCTCCTTTTCGCACTCTTGTTAGCAGTACGACAAGCGGTGACTGTACACACTCCCGTGTGTTTCCTTAAGTCTACACACGTTGTTTCCGATCTCGAGCCGGACAGTTATTTTGTACAGTGACTTGTCGCCAGTTTTAGAACTTGACATTCGCTCCACGGAAAACCTGCAGATTCCTGCAGCAACCTCACGCTTCAACG
Organism: Muricoprocola sp.; assembly: GCA_051879475.1. Lineage (GTDB taxonomy): Bacteria > Bacillota > Clostridia > Lachnospirales > Lachnospiraceae > Marvinbryantia. The sequence goes on from JBJEMC010000150.1 coordinate 3,950, forward strand.
CTATCATGTCACAACGTTTGTTATTATAACCGAAACCTTACTTGTATACAAGGGGTTTTCGAAAAATTATTGTATTTTTTTTAATACAAAATAATACAGCTTTTTTCTTGCTGTTATGTGCTATTATACATTATTATGATAGAAGAAACAACATAAAAATTTATGGAGGCATACAATGTGGGTTGCTGATCAATGGAAAGACTATGAGATACTGGACACTTCTTCCGGTGAGAAGTTAGAACGATGGGGAGACTATATTCTTGTCCGTCCGGATCCTCAGGTCATCTGGAATACACCAAAACAGCTGCGTGGCTGGAAAAAAATGAACGGTCACTATCACCGCAGCAAAAAAGGAGGCGGAGAATGGGAGTTCTTTGATCTTCCGCAGCAGTGGACGATTCATTATAAAAATCTTACTTTTAATCTGAAACCTTTCAGTTTCAAACATACAGGACTGTTTCCGGAGCAGGCGACAAACTGGGACTGGTTTTCTGAGAAAATCCGTCATGCCGGACGCCCAATCAAGGTCCTGAACCTTTTTGCCTATACAGGAGGTGCCACTTTAGCCGCCGCTTCTGCCGGTGCCAGTGTCACTCATGTAGATGCATCAAAGGGAATGGTAGGCTGGGCAAAAGAAAATGCCCGTTCCTCCGGCCTGGAAAATGCACCGATCCGCTGGATTGTAGATGACTGTATGAAATTTGTAGAAAGAGAAATCCGCCGCGGAAATCATTATGACGGGATCATCATGGATCCCCCATCTTATGGAAGAGGTCCCAAAGGCGAAATCTGGAAAATAGAAGAAGCCATACACCCTCTGATTCAGAGCTGTGCAAAGCTTCTTTCTGACAAACCTTTATTTTTCCTTGTCAATTCTTATACTACCGGACTTGCCCCTGCCGTCCTGACCTATATGTTAGGAACTGAGCTAAGGAAATTTAACGGTCATGTAGATTCACAGGAAGTAGGTCTTCCTGTCACTTCTACCGGTCTGATTCTCCCTTGCGGTGCATCCGGACGCTGGGAAGCTTAGATGGTTTTTCATCTAAGCTTCTTTTTTAATTCTTCTTCCGTGTCTTCAAAATCAAAAACACACCTCTCATATGCGTTAATCACATTTGTTTCATCCAGCCTGTCATACCGTTTGTATTTTCTTCCATAACTCATATGTACATGTCCATGAATAAAAAACTTAGGTTTATATCTGCTTATCAGCCTGCGGAAAATCTGAAACCCGCGATGAGGAAGATCCTCTCCATCATTCACTCCATATGCTGGTGCATGGGTCAGTAAAATATCAAACCCGCCGTTTAACATAATCTTCAACAAGAGCTTTACCACTCTTTTTTGCATCTGGAACTCCGTATACTGATGTTCTCCGCCGCTGTAACACATAGAGCCGCCCAGGCCCAGGATCCTCACACCATTAAATTCATAAAGATCTTCATCAATACAGATACACCCTTCCGGTGGCTTTCTGGAATATTTTCCGTCATGGTTCCCATGGACATACAAAACAGGCGCTTTTCCCATAGTAACAAGAAAAGATAAATATTCCGGCTTCAAATCCCCTGCGGATAAAATCAGATCTATATCGTCAAGTTTTCCTTCTTCATAAAAATCCCAGAGGTACTTTGATTCTTCATCTGCTATTGCCAGTATTTTCATAATGTCTTACCAACCGATTCCACTGTACTTTCTACTCCCTGCTGCATGACCACCGGCTTTGCACGTTCCTGAAGATCTTCCATTTTAGGGATGGAGCCTTCCACATTTTCACAAAGCCAGTCCATAGTAATAATCTTTTCTGCTGTAAGAGTTTCCTCTTCATTCTGGATCACCCCATCCTGTGAATAGAGGATACCTGAAAACGGATTAAACTCTCCTGTGCAGATAGTCTTTTTTAAGAGTTCAATCAGACGCATCGTTCCTATCGGAAGGTTATGGGAATAGATTACATCAATGACGCCTGTGGACATTCCCCACCAGTAGTTCAGAGACTTTTGCTCACTTTCCGATTTTTTCCAGGTTCCATCCAGAATATTTGCAATGATTTTTTCATAAAACTTGCCCCAGTTCCAGACAGGCATCGCATAATTATAAGGGCTCTGGTCATTCATCTCAAATAAACCAAAATGCCTGCTCCCCTGTTTTCCCGGAATGATAATATCCCTTCCCGATATGCAGGATACATTCTTTTCTGCAAACCGTTTCCGGATATCGCTGGTTTTACTGGATTGCCAGTCCAAATATACCGTCACTCTGGGATTTGTCATTTTTGCCCCAAGAGCAAAGGCATTGATGTTTGCAATGGTTCCATAGATCGGATAGTCTGCGATATAGCCTATCCGGTTATTTTCTGCCAGCGCGCCTGCTGCTGCTCCCATAATAAACTTTGCTTCATACATTCTGGCATTGTAATTTCGGATTACGCCATTTCCTGACAGCAGGGAGCAGTTTAATATCTTCACTTCCGGATGTTCCACCGCCATCTTCAGGCTTGCTTTATATAAAACAGGAGATGTGGTGAAAATAATATCATTTCCATCACTGATAGCTTTCTCCACTGCTTTTTCCTGGCTTTCGTATTTCTCTGCGATATATTTACTGAGTTTTACTTTATTTCCAAATATCTGTTCCAGATGAGAATATCCCAGATCATGGGCATAAGTCCATCCTGACTTATGAGGATCCACCTCGTGGACAAAACCGATCTTTAATATAGAAGGAACGCCTCCAAGGAGCTTCGTCCAGATAGAAGATTTATTCTCATCAGGATCCATTTTAATCTGCATACTGTCAGCATCATCTTTGATCAGGAATGCTTTCTCTGCCTTGAGAATCTTCTCTTCCAGCTCTGATGGTGTCATATCCAGTGCAGACTCATATCCATAGATCTCCAAAAACTCCAGCAGGGCATCAGCTGCTGTTAAATGCGTTTTTTTCTCTGCTTTTTCCTGGTATACTTTTTCAAAGCTTACAAAGAAAGAACGGAAATTCATCCGGTCATCATCTGTCCATTCTTCATCCGGTTTCTTTCCAACCAGACGCTGCAGTCTTGAAAAGCTTCCACACTCACTGAAATAAATGTCATTTAACAAAGACAGTTTATAAAAATCCATAAATTCATAATAGATTTTATTTTCTTTTGTATCGGTACGGTAAGGAACGATTCTTGTCACTTCTCCCGGAATGCTTACTGCTTCAAAATACTTTAAAACACTGACACGTTTATTTCCTTCCAGTACATAGAATTTATTCATAAATTCATAGGCAACAATAGGGTCACGTATTCCTTCTTCCAGATGTGCCTGACAAAGATTATCCCATTTCGTGGCAAATTCTGACTCTTCATTCAAAAGAGGCATAAAGTTAGCTGCAAACGCCTGGCTTCTCCCATCTGTCTTGGTGCCTACAATCTGTGCTATCGGAATCTGTACCAATCCCAGAGGATACTCCATCACAGAATTTACCGCTTCCGGAATATCATCCAGTGCCGGAAGATACGGATTCTCCCCTTTTGCAGTTCTCTGTGCCACCTCTTTTTTAGCAGCTTTCAGTGCCTTCGAATAATCTGTTCCTCTCATTCATTTTCTCCTTTTCCTGTTAATACATCCAGTATCACCATCGCAGCTTCTTCCTTACTCATCAATTCTAACTCCCTTATCTTATCTTTGGAGATCAGGGTGATCACATTGGTATCTGTGCCAAATCCTGCCCCCTTCACCTTCACATTATTTGCTGCGATATAATCAAGGTTTTTCTTCTTCAGTTTTGCTTTGGCATGTTCTACCATATCAGTGGTTTCCATAGCAAAACCGCATAATATCTGTCCTTCTCTTTTATGATCTCCCAGATACTGCAGGGTATCTTCTGTCCGCTGTAAAGCAATGGAGAGCTCATCATCTTTTTTCTTAATCTTATCTGACGCCACTTCTGCCGGACGGTAATCTGCTACAGCGGCTGCCTTAATTATAATATCCTGCTGCATGCTTCTTGCCGTCACTTCCCGGAACAAATCTGCTGCACTGGTAATTTCTACAACATCTACAAACATCGGTTTTGCAATGGAAGTAGGGCCTGTAACCAGTGTTACCTCTGCACCTCGCAGCATAGCCATTCTTGCCAGAGCATATCCCATCTTTCCAGTAGAATGATTTGTGATATAGCGTACAGGGTCTATTGCTTCTCTTGTCGGTCCTGCCGTAATCAATACTTTTTTCCCTGTCATATCTTTTTCCAGAGCAATTTCCCGGATAATATATTCCAGTATCTCTCTTTCCTCCGGAAATTTGCCTGCCCCTACATCACCGCAGGCAAGATGTCCCACCGCCGGAGAAATCACTGTCCATCCATATTTCTTTAATATAGAAAGATTGTCCTGGGTAACAGGATTCTCATACATTCTGGTATTCATGGCAGGCGCCACCAGTTTCGGACAATTACAGGCAAGAATTGTCGTTGTCAGCATATCATCTGCCAGACCATGGGCACATTTTGCAATGATATTTGCTGTGGCCGGAGCAATGATAACCAAATCTGCTTTCTTGGCCAGTTCTACATGTTCCACTTCATATTTAAAATTACGGTCAAAGGTGTCTGTCAGACACTTGTTGGCCGTTAATGTTTCAAAGGTAATCGGGCTGATAAATTCCCTGGCATGCTCTGTCATGATCACATGTACATCCGCATGCTGTTTCTTTAATAAACTGGCAAGATTTGCTGCTTTATATGCCGCAATTCCTCCGGTTACACCAAGTACTACTGTTTTTCCCTTCAGCATATGAACTGCCTCCTACGTTTATTCTCTTTCACGAACTATGGGGACGGAGTTCGTTGGCGTTTGAAAGCCAGAAGAACTCCGTCCCCGTGGTTCTGTTTCTGTCAAACTCAGTATTATTCTATCATTACGCCTTCACCTTGTAAAGACGGACGAACCATGATATACTATGGGGGATTATGTTACAGTTCAGGTGCCACTGTTCCGCGAGGTGTTTTGCTTGGCAAAACCCGA
>JBJEMC010000151.1:0-8912 GCA_051879475.1 Muricoprocola sp.
CCCTCATTACTGTTGGTTACATAGGACAGCTGGGTTGGTGAGATATTCAGCTGTTTTGCCAGAATCTGCCTGTCTCCGGAAGCCTGGTTCAGCATATAAATAAAATCTGAATTTTCAAATATATTCTCGATTTCCCTGGAAGACAGCAAATCCTTAATATTCTGAGTGATGCCAGTTGGAATACCACCCCATTTACGGAATCGCTTCCAGATCTCCACACTATAAGCTGCAGTCTGTTCCTCTTTTAAGAGAAGATGGAACTCATCCACATAGTATCTGGTGGACTTATGGGCAGAACGGTTCATCGTTACCCTGTTCCAGACCTGATCCTGGATTACAAGCATCCCGATCTTTTTCAACTGCTTACCAAGCTCCTTGATATCAAAACAGACAATGCGGTTATTGATATCCACGTTTGTCTGATGATTAAATACATTCAGAGAACCTGTAACATAGATTTCCAACGAAGTGGCCAGTCGCTGTGCTTCCGGCTCTTCCTGTTTTCTCAGAAGGTTATATAAATCCTCCAGGATTGGCATCTTCTCCGGCACTGGATCGGCAAGATATTCCTGATATACTAACCGTACACAGCGGTCAATGATGGTCTTTTCTACCGGCTCCAGTCCATTCTTTCCTCCAACAATCAGCTCACACAAAGACAGAATAAAATCTGCTTTCAGTGACAGTGGATTATCTTCCTCGGAATAGTTCAGGTTCAGATCCATTGGATTGATATACTGGTCAGATACTGGCGAAACCCGAACTACCTGCCCATGCAGTGCCTGCACAAGTGCCGAATATTCGGCTTCTGGATCACAGACAATGATATCGTCTTCCGTAATCAGGAAGCAGTTTGTAATTTCCCTCTTTGCTGAGAAGGACTTACCGGAACCAGGTGTACCAAGAATCAGTCCATTCGGGTTCTTCAGACGTTTCCGATCAACCATGATCATGTTGTTGGATAATGCATTTAATCCATAATAAAGAGCTTCCCCTTCCTGAAACAGTTCCTGTGTCGTAAATGGCACGAAGATCGCTGTTGAAGATGTGGTAAGCCCTCTCTGAATTTCAATTCGATTGACTCCCAGTGGAATACAGGACATGAGTGCTGCTTCCTGCTGATAATCCAGTTGTTTTAAAGAACAGTTATATTTCTGTGCAATTCCCTGCACCTGGAAAATATTATTATCCAGCTTCTGACGCTTCTTTGCGGTATTCATTACCAGAAATGTCACAAGGAACATTCTCTCATTTCTGGACTGCAGATCTTCCAACAGGTTCTTCGCCTCTTCTCCATAGGTTACAAGGTCTGATGGAAGCACGTCCATATCATAACCGGAACGTACCGCCCGTTTCTGCTCTTCAATCTTCATCTTATCCAGATCTGAAATCTTGCTCTTGATCATTTTGATTGCTGAACTCTGATCAATGGACTGGATATGAATGTTGACATTGATGCTGTCATCCACATCCAGGAAGTCTGCAAGCATCCGGTCTGTCAGCTCCGGTGCAAGAATCTGCAGGTAACTCACACTCCCCATCGTTCTTCCCATCATAAATGTCTGATTCTTGGAAAAGTTAAAGGAAGTCGGTGCAATAAAATCTTTGGTCTTTAATCCGGTTTCCGGCAGCATCTTATACTGGAACTTAAATGGTTCAATCCGATCCTGGTTGAACACATGATATAGAATCTCCAGCCTTTCCAGACCATTTAGTGAATGTGCCTGTGCTCCCAGGACCTTAAAGTTGTTTAAGATATCTGTTTCGATTCTTTCAAGCCTTGGTCTTGCCACCTTCAGGCTTTCTGCTTCGATTCCAAAAGTGATATACTTTGTCTTCACCAGACCATTATTTCCTTTTGAAAGCTGATTTTTCAACATAGTACGGTACTCATCACGAATGGCATTGAAGTCATCGTTCTGATCAGGAATGTCAATGCTTTTCTCAAATTCTGCCACATCCACCTGCTGATTGATAAAGGACAGCTGCACACTGATGGAAGAATCAAAGTAATTTAAGAAATCACAGTAATTCTCAAATATCGTGGTCTTATCCTCATTTAAAGCAAGCTGATAGTTGATGTCATAAAACTGAATCGTCTTGGAGAAAAAGTTCTTTGTCACCTGGCAAATACCATCCTGCAGCATCCGAATATACGGAATACTCTGCTGCGCAGTTGTAGGAATATTTTTCTGTTTCCTGCGGTCCCGTTCCTGCTTCTTCCTACGCTTTTCCTGTTCTCTTTCTTTTCTGCTTTTTTTGTTTCTTCTTTCCTGACGGTTTCTTTTTTCCACCAGGGACAGACGCTCCTGCTGAGCCTCCTGCTTTGTCTTTTTTGCCATCCGGCACACCCTCCTTTTTTACAAGGGTGGAAATCTCCTGATAAAAATTTTCTGTCTTATATGGTCTTACTGACGGACAGATAAACTTCTGTCGAATGATATTTGCCACCACTTTTTCAAAGGGAAGCCCGTCTTTTTCATACATTGCCATGAAGAAAAATGGAAGCATGATCGTTACCATCAGGATGGCTGCGATACTGGAACCGATTGGTTTTCTCATGAACAGATAAAACGGAATTCCCACTACTGCGGCAAGTGAAAAGAAAATCAGCTGCCGTTTTGTCAGATTTAACGCTACTTTTGTTTTGACCTTGGTAAGGTCTTTTGGTACTGGTACATACGCCATGGTATGCGCTCCTTTCCTGCCCGCTAATGGGCATTGAATATTGATTTGCTAAGGCTTCCGGTCTTGAATAATGAAAATGCAAGAATCACGGTATAAGCCGCTACTGAAAACATTGCTGCATGAAGGTCACTGGATATGGTCATTGCATTTACTAAAACTGCATAAATTCCCACACAGACCATCATGAAGAATCCCTGAAATGCCAGTGCGAACAAGCCTTTTAAATAGTTGTTTCCGATATTGCCCCATTCCTTATTGGTCATGGTGGCAAACGGAATTGGTGCTATGGAAGTATAAAGGTAAATCTCTATCATTCTTCCGTATAAAATAACGGTTATAATGATCGACAGAATCCGCATGGTAATACTGATCAGCAGCGTTTCCATGGATAACAAGAACAAATCCCCCAGTTCCATATCTTCCAGTGCATCCACAATCCTTGTGATTGCTTCCGATGCGTCCACTGCTGTGTTTCCGGAAATTACTCCGGCGGCATTGTTGACCACATGCTGGCCAACGTCAAAGACCGCCATCGTGATATTGAACGTATTCGTCACCAGATAAATGGCTACATACGCCTTAAAGATCCAGAGGAAAATGTTGTAAGTCTCAAATTCATGGAAATTGTTTTTCTGCGTTACCATCGTAATCAGTTCATAGCACAGGACAAATGTGATGATCAGTCCCGCAATGGGGACAATCACCGTTTGGGAAATGTTCTGGATCAGATTGAAGATTCCGGCATTCCATCCCTGCGGTGTCTGTCCCACCTGCCCGGCTATGGTTCCCACCTGCTCATTGACAGACGTGAACATGTTATCCAAACAGGACTTGATAAGCCCGATCAGGATATCCTTTATCGCTTCCGTAATTCTCTCAATGATGGTGTTCATCTACCACTCCTCTTAAGAGAACAATGTTGCCAGCTGTGGAATCAGGGTAGTTCCCAGCAGCATGATTCCGGCACCAGCCATCAGCTGTTTGATGCCCTGGCTCTTAGCACCGGGATTGTCGTTTCCATATCCTTCCAGAAGGTTTACGACACCCCACACGCCAAGACCTGCGCCGATTGCGACTACAAGAGTTTTTAAAGTTGTAATTGCACTGCTAAAAAATGCCATATACATTCACCAAAACTGACTTCTTTCAGGTGTTTACGGGAACGAAAATACACCGACTAAAAAGCCGGTGCACCTAGTGTCAGTTATTCCTTTCCTCATTATTTTCTGTTCATTCCCAAGGTTACTCCGACAGTTCTACATGAATTACTTCCACCTCTTCTTCAGATTTCGGTGTATACTGCGGATTTAACTCTTTCTCAACTTTGTACCGGTTCTTCTCGTTTTCATCTGCAAGAAGCCGATAGTTTTTGTGTTTCGTGATATCATATTTGTCCGAGAAAAATGGTCTGGCACCACGGATCTGCAGGATACATTTTCCTCCATCCATGACTGCAATCTCATCTTCAGTCATCAGCTGTTTACCTGTTTTCTGGTAATTCAATCCAAAAGACTTCTGATTACTCCTCGTCTCCGAAGTGTTATACAGGTCAATGGTTTCCTTACCCAGAAGCTCGCTCATTTCCTTTAAGGTAGTTTTCTCTTTTCCTCCAAGAAATAGTGTGGTATCACAGTTACCCAGAATAGTATCTGCACTATCCTTATACATTGCCTTTAGCTGACTCTGTGACTGCAAAATAATAGAAGCAGAGATTTCCCTGCTTCGGATGGTTGCAATCAGCTTGTCAAACTGAGGAATTTGTCCAATATTGGCAAACTCATCAGCAATGACACGCACATGAACTGGCAGTCTTCCACCATATTCATCATCTGCTTTGTCACAAAGCAGATTGAAAAGCTGTGACTGTAACATGGCAATCACAAAGTTAAAGGTTGTATCTGTATCGGACATAATCAAAAACAAGGCTGTCTTCCTGTCCCCAATCTTATCCAGTTCCATTTCATCATAAGACATGATCTCACGAAGTTCTGCTATATCAAATGGTGCCAGCCTCGCACCACAGGAAATAAGAATACTTTTGGCTGTTTTGCCAGCCGCCATTTTGTATTTTTTATACTGTCTGACCGCAAAGTGCTGCGGATCTCTTTCTTCCAGTTCCTGGAACATCATATCCACTGGATTCTGGTAAGTTTCATCCTCTTCACGGGTTTCGCTTTCATTCAAAAGATCCAGAAGGGTATTCAGATTCTTTTCCTCTTCATCTCCTTCATACCAGATAAAAGCAATCAATGCCGTGTACAACAGCTTCTCTGCTTTCACCCAAAAATCTTCGGAAGCTTTTTCCCCTTCGCCTTTGGTATTAACAATAATTGTTGTAACCAGCTTCAGGATATCTTTTTCAGACCGTATATAAGCAAATGGATTGTAATGAAGCGATTTGGAAAAGTTGATAGTATTCAGAACCTTAATCACATATGGTTCGTGTACCACTTTTCCTGATTTATCTTTCATAATATTTCCATTCTTATCTTTCTTAGGTGGTCCCTTTGCTAACATCTTCCCGCACTCCTCGATCAGAGTGCCTTTCGGATCTGTAATGACCATGGAACAGTTCATCTGCATGACTGACGGCTTAACGAAAAATCGAGTTTTTCCGGAACCACTGCCGCCAATGACCACTATATTTTTATTTCTTGCATACTTTGGCTGTTTAGGTCTACTTTCCATAGTCAATGCTTCTGTTGCTGTTAATGGAATATTCATCCAGGGATCTTCCGACATATAAGGTTTAATATCCTCAGCGTTTCCCCATCTGGCTGAACCATACTCGATTCCTTTCCGGAGTTTCTTTGCATCTGACTGTTTCTGCCATACCAGTAATTTCAGAATGACAGCTGCTACAATTCCTGTCAGCATATCACGCCAGTTAAAACTTGGCTGCAATCCAGTAAGAATCCTGTCTGCATGTTCCATCGCATATAATAGCTTGTTCCCAATATCTTCTCCCAGACTGTTTCTGTAAAGAAATGATGCCCGATTTGTATAAAAAGCAGTTAAGATATATGGGATATTGGTAAGAACCAGTTTCTTTTTATCCAGGGCGGACAGCCTGACCCTGATCTTATTCTTCCATTTTTGCATCAGATTTTTACCGATTTGCTTTTTCATCGGCTCTGCTCCTGATGCCGGTTCTTTACTTTGTCCTTCGATTTCTTTGGCATCATTGCTCTGTAAGTTGCAAGACGCTTGTGAATAGAAGGCTTATTCGCTTTTTGAATCTGTTTCTGGGAAAACTCACGGAAAGCAGCATTGAGGGCATCCTGATCACGTCCTTTAAAAAACACCAGATACATCGGTGGATCTTTACTCTTATCTTTTTTCAAAGCATAATTGATCCCGTATTTTCTGGCATAACGTTCAAAGGACTTGATATTCTTATTTGTGATCTCGATATTGACCATCCCGGCATTTTGTTTTGCCAGCTCTTTTACCGTGACCTTTCCCTGTTTCGGCTGATTCTTCTTCGCTTTCTTCTCTACCGATTTCTGCTTCTGATGACGCAGATAAGCAGCAAGAACCTTTTTCAATAAATCTGCTGTTACTTTGGTAGTCCGAATGCAGAACGTGACCGTTTTCTGAGTTACCTCTTCCTGCATGATTTTCCCTCCTTTCAGCGATTTAACTGCTGTCCAGATCTGTAATCATGGCAACCACCTCCTTCATTCTTTACTCTTCCTCCGCACACAACGCTTTAAAAAATTCTTTTCCTTTTGGTGTAACCAATGTCTGTGAACCAAGATGTCCATTGTTAAAATAGTCTTTTACAATAAACAGATCATTGTTCTTCTCCACCGCATAGGGTAACAGCGTGCCGGATGGACTCCTATATAGAAATCCTCTATTTAAAAGAAGTTTCACAAATTTTCTTTCTGGAAATTCAATCTCTTTTGCCGTCGTTCGAATATTGGTGCATTCTCCTGTAATCATGAAATGATCATAATAATCTGCTTTTGGCTGCATATCCTTTACACGATTTTGCAATTCTCGATTTCGATTGTTTTCTGCCAAAAGTCTCTCGGCAAATTCCAAAAGAAGTTCCGGGTTATCTTTTACCCTGTCTAAAAGATCGGTCTCTAAATATCCGCCTGTTTTCCTAATAGCCGGAAGTACCTCATCAAATACCCACTTCTCAAAATTCTGTGCTGACTTTAAACGACTTTTTGTAATCAGCCGATATACATCTCCCTCTGGAATAAAAATCATTGGCTGTACCCCACCTGATGTAAGGACGCCCCGTTTCAGAGCCCCCTTGCAATGAACATTTATCGCATTTCTTGGTTTTGCATATCCCAAAGCAAATGCTACATCAATTCCAGAAAATAAAAGTCTGCCTCCATCTTCAATCATACGGATGGAACCAAACTCCGAATTGTGAAACTCTGTGATTTTATAATCCGTCTTCTCCATCCTCTTCTCCATCCTCTTCTCCTCCTGAACCGGCAAGTAACATCAAACCATTTTCAATGATTGTGCTCCTAATAAACTCTGCTACATTCACGGTTAAATAACCAAGATATTCTGCAAGGAAACTACTATATTCCTCTTCTGTCAACAATTCCTCCAGTGCTTCCAAATGAGCTGTCACTTTAGAAGTCTGCTTTCCGCCAAGCAGCTTGCCTAATATTTCTGTAAATTCCTCTGTGTCACATGACTCAAACATACATAAGATCATCTCCATTGTTGTTTCCAAAACCAAACGATCCATTTTCATTTGCGTCAGCTCTTCCATTGTTTTCATGGCAGTCATAAGCGCATCACTTGTCATATGTTCTGTATTGATTCTTCCTTCTGAATCAACCAATCCTATTGCAAATAATTCTAAAAAGTATTTTCTCATAAATCTTGTCCTCCTATCGAAATGGCATTTCTTGTTCAAGTTCTTCTGGTATATCGAATGGAATCTTCCTCTTCTCTGCTGGTTGAAATCCGTCAGATTCTTCTTTTTTTGTTTTGGCTTCTGCAAACTCTACATTATCCATAATGACTTCGGTATAATAGGATGCAGTTCCAGTCTGTTCATCTTTGATCTGAGAGATTACCAACTCTCCGGAAAGAGCAATCTTAATTCCTTTTTCAAGATATTTCTCCACAAATTCTGCATTATTTCCATAAGCTGTGATCATCACTACAAATGCTTTGCTTGTGCGATTTCTTTTTACTACCAGTGGAAACCTAGATACTTTGGTTTGTCCCTTTTGCGTAGATGTCAGCTTAGTTTCTGGATCTCTGGCAAGTCTACCCATTAAAACAATCGTATTCATTCTTTTTGTCCTCCCTTTCTTCCTGCAACACCCTTCCCTGGTATTTCAAACAGGATAATAATCTGTGCATTTTCTGCACGAAAAAATGAGGAATGGATTCGAACCATTCCCCACTTGCTACAGGATTTCTCCTGTAATATAAATAAGAAAATCTAAGTATTCACATTTGGGCTTTGTCTGTACATATACATCTGATCGTTATCATTCCAGATAACCCGGCTGTAAAAATACAGTCACAGTCTCTGTTTCAGCAGAGGTCCTGTACCCTTCGGTGGTATCATTATTGCTTCGCTCTTCCCGTAGGAGTCTTCGCCTGCACGAGCCGGATTATCTCCGGTAAGCATGTTCCTCAAGATGTATCAGCTCCTTCAATTGTCAAGGTGCAATCGGAAGAACTGTCTGAACCTCTTTTACGTTTGTGATTTTTGGAAATCAGAGGATTTTCAATTTGCCTTCCATATACTCTGTATTGGGAGCGACAAAATCGGACATGATTTTAGAAATTTTTTGAAATTATTTTTTGAAGTGTAAAAAGATATAAAAAAAAGATGCCAGGATTTCTCCTGACACCATAGTGACTATGCCAACTTCGTGCCCACTGGGCACAAGGTTGATTGTATTATTCTTCATTTCCTAATGATATTGGTTCTTTCTTTGTTTTCTTGTTTTTAGATATCATCTTATGACCTGTGTAAATAGCCATAATCATACAAAGCAAAGAACTTGCCGCAAAATATTTATGGCTTGATTTTGAACCTTTATATCCGCTATAAAAAGTTCCTAGCATCGTTATCAATGCTCCGACAGACCAATATTCATGAGCTTTCATTCTAACATCTCCCTTTGTGTTAATTTTAATATGTACCGTTTGATGAAATATGCAAACAGGAATTTGGAACGTGCTTTATAAATTTTTTCCGATCCCCTCAAGTTCGTTCATGG